>CAYONG010000236.1:0-29474 GCA_964405235.1 uncultured bacterium
CGCATGACCACGAGACTCCAAAGGTCGAATTCCACGAAACCGGATACACGGCCCGTCCCACACTCGGGCACTGCCTCGATGCATACCGGTCTGGCCAGTATCCGGATCAGCGTCATGGGCCGTTTTTCAGCAGCCTGCTAGACAACGCCCCGCCGGTACACATCCTTGAACCACCGCTCCATGTAGCGGTCGGGCGCGGCGAGTGACGTCCAGCCGGCATGGCGGTAGAGCGCATGCGCGTCGCGGGTCAGGAGCACCCAGCGGCGCAGGCCTTGCAACTCGGGGTGCGCCTGGATGACCTCGAGGAGCCAGCGCGCGAGACCGCGCCCGCGAAACGCCTCGAGGATGAACACGTCTCCGAGGTAGGCGAAGGTGGCCCGGTCGGAGATGACCCGGGCGAAGCCGAACTGGCGGCCTTGGTGGTAGAGGCCGAAGCAGAGCGCGTGCTCGATCGACCGTCGCACCACCTCGCGCGGAATGCCCTCCGCCCAGTAGGAGGTGGTGAGGAACCCGTGCACCACGTCGAGGTCGATGCGGCCCGGGTCGGTGCTGATGGTGAACCCGTCACGCGTCCATTCGGTGGTCATCCCGCGGGCTACTGCTTCGTCGTGTCCGCCGGCGCCGGCGTCGGCACGACGACGCCGCTCTTCTTCAAGAAGCTCCGCTTCTCGCGCTCGATCCGTAGCGCCGAGGTGTTGAGCACCTTGAACTCGACCCTCCGGTTCTTGGCGCGTCCCAGCTCGCTGGTGTTGGGTGCGATCGGCCGCGACGGCCCGTAGCCCTTCGCCGTGAACTGCGACGAGGAGATCTGCGGGAAGTTCTGCTTCAGGTAGTCGAGCACCGACGCCGCACGGTCGCCGGAGAGCTTCTCGTTGAGCGCCACGCCGCCCCGGGTGTCGGTGTGGCCGCCGATTTCGATCTGGAGCGTCGGATACTGCTGGAGGATGTGCGCCACCTCTTCCAGCACCGGGAACGACCCCGGCTTGATGGTGGCCTTGCCGGTGTCGAAGTTGATGTTCTGGAGCCGGATCATCCCGGTGTCGAGCAGCTCGATCTCCTTTTCGCTCACCTCGATCGGGCAACCGGCGGCGTCCACGCGCAGGCCCTCGGGTGTGTTCGCGCACTGGTCCTGCCCGTCGCACACGCCGTCCTTGTCGCTGTCGGCGGGGCAGCCCTTGTCGTCCACGGTGCAGCCCTTGGGGGTCCCCGCGCACTGGTCGACGCCGTCCATGATACCGTCGCCATCCGGATCGGACGGGCAGCCCTTTGCGTCCACGGTGGCACCCTTGGGCGTGTCGGCGCAGGTGTCCACTCCATCGCACACGCCGTCACCGTCCGCGTCGGCCGGGCAGCCGTTCTTGTCCACCGTGCAGCCGGCCGGCGTGCTCTCGCATTTGTCGAGGCCGTCGAACACCTTGTCGCCATCTGAATCGAGCGGGCAGCCGTGCGCATCCACCTTGGCCCCGATCGGAGTGGCCGGGCAGGTGTCGAGCGCATCGCGCACACCATCGAGGTCGCTGTCGCGTGCCTTACCGCCCCAGACGTAGTGAAGGCCCAGCGAGACCGCGAAGTGGTTGCTGGCCTCGAGCGCGTCGCGATGGCGGAAGAACAGGTCGCGTGCCTGGAACCTGATGAAGGTGCGCTGGTTCGCCACGTTGTAGAGCATGCCGAGCCCGATGCTCCCCGAGCCCCGCTCGAGCGTGTCGCGCGGATGCCCGCTGGTGTGGCTGGAGGTGTAGCCGCCGCCCACCAGGATGAAAGGGACCACCTTGGACTCGGCCGAGCGCAGGTTCATCCGCAAGTCCACACCGGAGCTGAAGAGATTGTGGGTCTGATGGGGCAGCGTGTCGGCCTTGCTGGGACCGAACAGCACTTGTCCCTCCAGCACCAGCCACGGCTTCGCGCGCCAGCCCACCGAGCCGCCGTAACCCGGCCCGTCCTGCATCCTGCCGCGCAAGTCGTAGTGGTTGAAGCCCGCCTGGCCGGAGAACTCGAACGGCCGGCCCATGATCTGGGCGGCGGCCGGATCGGCGACCGCCAGTCCGAGACACAGCAGCAACAGGCGGGGACGAATCATGCGGATGCGACCTCCTCGGACGGCGGACACGTGGTCACCTGGGCGATCGCGTGCGAAAAGATTGCCTGCACTGGGAATAGCGGGTGGACCTACGACCCGCGGGGGTCGCGTGCCCAGGCAAAGATGCGGTAAGTGCTACCATCGGGCAGGCTTGAGGTCAACGACGACCGTGGCGCGGCCGGCAGCGGCCGGAAAGGACGGGACCCGATGGATCGGCAGGAGCGGGACCAGTTGATCGCCCGGTATGCGGCGGGGCACGACGAGGTCGCCGGGGCCCTGAAGGGCTTTCCGGCCGCGGGGCTCGCCGCCCATCCGCTGCCGGGCAAGTGGAGTGCCGCCGAGATCGTCCACCACCTCGCCGACAGCGAGACCGCCTCGGCCTTGAGGATCCGCAAGCTGCTCGCCGAGGAACACCCGGTCATCCAGGGCTACGACCAGGAGCTCTACGCGAAGAAGCTCCGCTACAACGAGCGCGACATCGCCCCGTCCCTCGAGGCGTTCCGAGCGGCGCGGGCGACCACCGTGCAACTGTTCCCCGGGCTGACCGATGCGGACTGGGCGCGCGAAGGCTGGCACACCGACGCCGGCCGCTATTCGGCCGAAAACTGGCTCAGGATCTACGCCGTCCACGCGCACGATCACGCCGCCCAGATCCGCCGGCTCAAGGACGCGCTGGCAAAGTAGCGTTCGGCGGCCGCCGCTCACGCGCCTGGGGAGGAACGACCCGTCATGCTCTGGCGCTGCCGCGACCGGAAGATCGACCTCTCCGACCGCACCCTGGTCATGGGGGTGCTCAACGTCACCCCCGACTCGTTCTCGGACGGCGGCCGGTACGCCACGCCCGACTCGGCGCTGGCCCACGCGCGTCGGTTGCGCGCCGAGGGCGCCGATCTGCTCGATCTGGGCGGCGAAAGCACCCGCCCCGGCTCGCAGCCGGTCCCCGCCGATGAGCAGTGGCGGCGGATCGGACCGGTGCTCGAGGCGCTGGCCCGTGAGGGCGAGGCGCTGATCTCGGTGGACACGGCGAGCGCCGCGGTCGCCGAACGGGCGCTGGCGGCCGGTGCCCACATCGTGAACGACGTGACCGCGCTGGGCGACCCCGACATGGCGCGGGTCGTCGCCGGCGCGGGCGCCGGGCTGGTGCTCATGCACATGCGCGGCACGCCGGCCGACATGCAGCGCGACCCACGCTACACGGACGCGCCGCCCGAGGTGGCGGAGTTCCTCGCCCGCCGGCTCGAGACCGCCGCCTCGGCCGGCATCGGGCGCGAGCGGGTGGCATTCGATCCCGGCATCGGCTTCGGCAAGTCCACCCGCCACAGCCTCGAGCTCCTCGCCCGGCTCGAGTCGCTGGTCGCCCTCGGCCGCCCGGTGCTGGTGGGCGTCTCGCGCAAGCGCTTCATCGGCCAGATCCTCGATCTGCCGGTGGACCAGCGCCTCGAGGGCAGCCTCGCCGCCGCCGCCATAGCCGTATTTCTCGGCGCCCGTATCATCCGCGCCCACGACGTCGCCGCGACGGTCAGAGCCGTGCGGGTCGCCGAGGCGTTGCGGGAAGCGCGAACCTGAGAGACGCGGGCCCATGTGCACCCCCGTACGCATCTGATAGATTCGACGTCGGTCGCCGCGCATCGCGCGTGGCGCACCGTCCCAGAGCCCGACCATGACCCCTGTCCATCAGTTTTGGTTCCTCGACCTCCTCGACATGTTCCTGGTGGCGGTGCTGTTCTATCGCCTGCTGATCCTCGTCAAGGGCACGCGCTCGGCGCAGATGTACGTGGGGCTCCTCGTCATCGTGCTGGTCGCGCTCGCCGCCCGCGAGTTCGACCTGATCGCCATCAAGTGGATCGCCGACAGTCTCAAAACCGTCTGGCTCATCGCCTTCGTCATCCTCTTCCAGCCGGAGCTGCGCCACGCGCTGGCCCAGTTTGGCCGCACGCGCTACTTCCGCTCGTTCCTGCGCGGCGACAGCTACGGCGTGCTGGGCGAGGTCGTGCGCGCGATCGAGACGCTGGCGCGCGACCGGCACGGCGCGCTGATCGTGCTCGAGCGCAACGTGGGCCTGCGCAACTTCGTCGAGACCGGCACCCGCATCGACGCCAAGGTCTCGGCCGAGCTGCTGGTCACGCTCTTCAGCCCCGGGTCCCCGATGCACGACGGCGCGGTGATCCTGCGCGAAGACACGGTGCTGGCGTCCTCGTGCATCCTGCCGCTCTCGACCAATCCGCGCAGCGCGCTGGCGCTGGGCACCCGTCACCGCGCCGCCCTCGGGCTCTCCGAGGAGGCCGACGCGGCCATCATTGTGGTGAGCGAGGAGACCGGTGGGATCTCGGTCGCGTTCCGCGGCGTGCTCAAGCAGCGGCTGACCGAGGGCGAGCTGCGCTCGGAGCTCTCGCGCATCTTCCGCATCCGCCCCGAGGACGAGGAGCCGGCCAGCGCGGCGCCGACCCCGGCCGAGCCGGCGCAGAAGGCCGCGGGCTGAGGTGACCTCCACGACGGCCGAACAGGTGTGGGCGGGCGGACGCCCTCTGCGCGAGGCGCTGCTGGGCGACCTCTGGTGGAGGCGGCCGGGCGTGTTCAGCCGCGAGCTGATCCTCGAGGCCGGCAGCGAGCGGCTGGCCGGCCTGCGCTGGGAGAAGTGGTACAGCTTCCAGGCCGACGCCTCGTCTGCCGACGGGCGCTGGATCATCGGCCGGCGCCGCGCCGCCTCGCTCCGCGGCGCGCACGTCGTGAGCGACGCCACATCCGGGGCCGAGGTCGCGGCGTTCAAGTTCAACTGGAGAGGCCCCGGCGTGGTGCGGTTCACTTCGGGTCTCGAGTACCGCTGGGAGCGCGAGGGATTCTGGCGTCCACGCTACTTCTGGACGACTACGGAGCGGAGCCCCCTGATCACCTTTCGGTCGCTGATGGGATTCGGGCGCAGCTACGAGATGATCGTGGACCCGGCCGCGCGTTCACTCGCCGAGCTTCCCGTCCTGGTCCTGCTCGGCGGCTACGTGATGGCGATGATGTCGGCGCAGACCCACGCGAGCTGAGCGGGTGTCTGCCTTGACTTCACCCTCCGCGGAGCCTACCTTTTTCGGCCCGCCATCCCGCCGTGATGGCTTCCCTTTCAGGCGGTGTAGCTCAGCTGGTAGAGCAGGAGAATCATAATCTCCGTGTCCGGGGTTCGAGTCCCTGCGCCGCCACCAACCACCCTCCGCTCACGCATGCGCCTGCGCCGGCTCGCGCCGTTGCTCCGCCGCGCGCTGGCGGGGCCCTGCGCGGTCCCCCGCGGCGAGCGGCTGCTGGTCGCGGTGAGCGGCGGCGGCGATTCGGTGGCCCTCCTCATCGGCCTTCAGACCATCGCTCCCGGGCTCGGCATCACGCTCTATGCCGCCCACCTGAACCACGGGCTGCGCGGGGTCGAGGCCGATCGTGATCAGGCGTTCGTCGAGGCCCTGTGCGCGCGCCTGGGGGTTCCTCTGACCGCGGCCCGCTGGGATTGCGGCGCCCGCATGCGGCGCCGGCGGCTCGCCGGGCAGGGGGGCCTGCGCACCCTGCGGCGGGAGTTCCTGGTCGCGGCCGCGCGCCGGGCGGGCGCAAGCCTCATCGCCACCGCCCACACCGCGGACGACCAGCTCGAGACGTTGCTGCTCCGGCTGGCGCGAGGGACGGGCCTGGCGGGGCTGGGTGGGATGAGCGCGCGCAGCGGAGCATGGATCAAGCCGCTGCTCGGTACGACCCGCCGCGACATCGAGGTCGACCTGCGGGCCAACGCCCAGCCGTGGCGTGAGGATCGCTCGAACCAGGACCTCCGCTACGCCCGCAGCCGGGTGCGGCACGAGGTGATCCCGGCCCTGGCGCGCGTGGTCGATCCCTCGCTGCACCGCAACGCGGCAACCGCAGCCGCATCGCGGCGAATGGAGGACCCGGCCGCCGGAGTCCGGCTGTCACGGGCGGCACGCGTCCGGTCCGGGCTCGCACGTCGTGTCGCGGCGACCGCGCTCGAGTTGCGCGGCGCGCACCGGCTCATCGCCCGCAAGAGCGCCCGCATCCTCGCCCGTGTTGCCAGCATCCACAATGGGGAGATTGCCCTTGATTCGCGGGCGCTCAATTCCTACCCTTTCGCGATTCAACGCACGGTCTTACGGCTTCTCTGGCAGCGCCCCGGTCATGCCGGTCAACACCTCACGCAACGACACCTGAACGCCCTCCAGTCGCTGCTCGCGACGTCCCGAGGGGGGTCACGTGTGGACCTCCCAGAGGGGTGGAGGGCGGTGCGTGACCGGGGCCATATCGTCATCCGGCGGGCCGCGGACAGCTTGCGGCCCGCCGGACCCCATCCGGTGCCTGAAAGCGGGCACTGGGCGAGGGGACCTGTCCGAGGACGCTGGCTGAACGGTGCCACGGCGCGCGATCGCATGCTGTCCCGCGCGCAGGGCGGCGAGTTCTTCGCCGGGGAGGCGATCGCGAGTGGGCTCCAGTTGCGGCCCGCGCGGCCCGATGAGTGGTTCATGCCTTTCGGCGGCCGGCGTCCCCGGCGCCTGGGTGATTTCCTTAGCAAACAACCCGTTTCCCGGGCCTTCAGGGCCCGCCCGATGGTCCTGGCCGACGCACAGGGTATCCTGTGGGTGGTCGGCGTGCGCCGCTCGGCGCGGGCGCCGCTGACCGAGACCACCCGTAGAGCCCTGTGGGTCCACGCGGAGACTCCATGACCGAGAGCCTTCCCCAGCCCCCCGACGCCGTCACGGCGACCGAGCCGGCCATTCGCGTGCTGTTCAGCCGCGAGCAGATCGCAGCGCGGGTGCGCGAGATGGGCCTGCAGATCGCCCGCGACCTCGGGGACCACTCGCCGGTGTTCGTCGGCGTGCTCAAGGGCGCCTGCATGTTCCAGTGCGACCTGGCCCGCGCGACGCCGCTCGACGTGATGCTGGATTTCCTAGCGGTGTCGTCGTACGGCGCGGGCACCACGTCGAGCGGCTCGGTGCGCATGATCTCGGACCTGCGCGGCGACATCACGGGCCGCCACATCGTCCTATGTGAGGGCGTGGTCGATTCGGGGCTCACGCTCTCGTTCATCCTCGAGCACCTGCGCTCGCGGGGCGCTGCCGGGGTGCGGGTCGCAACGTTGCTCGACAAGGTGCCGTGCCGCAAGATCCAGGTTCCGGTGGACTACGCCGGGTGGCGCATCGGCGACGAGTTCGTGGTCGGCTACGGCATGGACGCAGCCGAGCGTTATCGCAACCTGCCCTACGTGGGCGTACTTGAGGAGAGTTGATCTCGTGACTGTGTTCCGCAAGGACTCCGGACCCGACCGTGACCGCAAGCGCGAAGGTCGGCGCACGCCGACCCCCCGCCGCCAGTCGCCGCCCGCACCGCCCGCGCGCCCGTTCCGCACGCTCGCGTTCTGGGTGCTGGTGGTGCTGCTGTCGCTGGTCGCCTACCGCACGTACCAGGGGAACTCCAACACCGGCCCGCGGGTCGAGATCTCCTACACGCGGTTCATCGCCGAGGTCGACCGGGGGAACATCGCCAGCCTGCAGATCCTCGAGAAGACGGTCTCGGGTGAGCTGCGCGCCGAGACCGCGCTGCGCGTGGTGGGCCACGACGTTCGGGTCAAGGGGTTCAAGACCAACATCATCGGCAACGGCTCGGAACTGCCCGACCGGGTGTGGAAGACCAACCCCGGGATCGAGATCGAAGTGAAGTCCGCCGGGACCAACTGGGTCTCGATCATGTTCACCCTGCTGCCGTTCCTGCTGCTGCTGCCGCTGTGGTTCCTGTTCTGGCGCAACATGCAATCGGGTGGGAGCGCGGCGCTCAAGTTCGGCAAGACCAAGGCCAAAGTGCTGGTCGAGACCACGCCCAAGGTCACGTTCAAGGACGTCGCCGGCTGCGACGAGGCCAAGCAGGAGCTGTACGAGATCATCGAGTTCCTGAAGGAGCCGCAGAAGTTCCAGCGCCTGGGCGGACGCATCCCCAAGGGCGCCCTGCTGCTCGGCCCCCCGGGCTCGGGCAAGACACTGCTCGCCAAGGCCGTCGCGGGCGAGGCTGGGGTGCCGTTCTTCTCGATGAGCGGATCGGACTTCGTGGAGATGTTCGTGGGTGTGGGAGCTTCTCGCGTGCGTGATCTCTTCGAGCAGGCCAAGCGGAGTGCGCCTTGTCTCACCGGCGACGCGGTGGTCACGCTGTGGGGCGGTCGTCAGGTCACCATCGCGGAGATGTATGAGAATCAGATGGTGGGTGCGCGAGTGCTCGCGATGAACGACGAGGACCTGTTGCTTCACGACGCGACGGTCATCGGGATCACGAAGAAGCCGACCAACGAGGTGTTCCGCATCACGACCTCAACGAGCGCGGTCAAGGCGACGGCCAACCACCTCTTCCCGGTTTTGCGCGACGGTCTCAAATGGGTGAGGGCCGACGAGCTCTCGACCGACGACTACATCGCCGCCCCGCGCTGGATCCCCACGGACTCGGAGCCGCGCAGGTTTCTCGAGTTCGCCGATCCCAACGAGACGTTCGTCGATGTTCTCGACGACGATGGTCATCGAGAGCGCATGCTCCTCGCGGATGCTCCGGCGGGCGTCTGGGGCAGGTATCCGCGAGCCTCGACTGGGCACGGCGGATGGGCCTCCTCGGCCCTGGAGCGTGTCCCGTTCGTCGTGAACGAGGACCTTGCCTATCTGTGCGGGCTCATCTCCTCGGACGGCGTCTGGGGGCAGCTGGGTGATCGGCAGATCCAGTTCGTCAATACCGAGCTGGCGCTACACGAGCGGGTGGAGTCGATTCTCGCGAGCCAGTTCGCTTACACGCCGCGCCGGCACCTCAACGTCAAGCATTTCGAGAATCTGCTCCCGCAGGGCAAGCCCCCGAAGACCTTGCGTGATTGCTATACGACCTTCGTGAACAATCGCCTGCTGTGCGACGCGCTGCGCCGGCTCAATGCTGAGATCCTCGAGCTCCCTTCACGGCTCATCACCGCGTGGGTGCGAGGGGTGTTCGACGGGGACGGATGCGTCCGGACGACCTCTTCCGCACCCCAGATCATCATCTCCGCCTGGGAACCGGCCGCCAACCAGCGAATCCGCGACGCCCTGCTCCGGATCGGTATAGTGACGGGCCGCTCTGCCGCCGCCCAAGCCGGGCGGGACGGGAACATCGTCATTACCGGAACGGAACACATCAGGCGCTTCGCTGATCGGGTCTATTCCGATCATCCGGTGAAGCAGGCGAAGCTTGATGCGCTCCGTGCGAGTTTCCGGGGGCGAGCTTCAGATTCTCGCCTCGACTCCATTCCGGCCGCCTCGCTCATTCGCGCGGCACGAACCTCTCTGAAGATGGGTCAGCGGAGCTTCCGCCGGGGCCACGCAGTCAGCCAGCACGAACGCGGGGTCATCACGCCATCCCGCTTGAGCCTTCGAGCCACGGTGGAAGCGCTGAACGCCTGGAGCGAGTCACACGGAGTTCCCCGAACCGTAGAGTTTGAGCGCTTGGAATCGTTGGCCGATTCCGCCGTGTGCTGGTCCAGGATCCAGTCGATCAACCGGATTCAGTCGAGCGAGTTCGTATACGACCTCTGTTTGGATCGATATCACAATTTTGTCGCAAATCATTTGTTCACACATAATTGCATCGTTTTTGTCGATGAGATAGACGCTGTCGGTCGTCACCGCGGCGCCGGGCTTGGCGGTGGACATGACGAGCGTGAGCAGACGTTGAATCAGCTGCTGGTCGAGATGGACGGCTTCGAATCGAATGAAGGCGTCATCATGATTGCGGCCACGAATCGTCCCGACGTGCTCGATCCCGCGCTGCTGCGCCCGGGTCGCTTCGACCGGCAGATCGTCGTCGACTGGCCCGACGTGCGCGGCCGCGAAGGAATCTTCCGGGTGCACACGCGCAATATCCCGCTCGACGACGACGTGAACCTGCAGCAGCTCGCGCGCGGCACCCCCGGACTCGCCGGCGCCGACATCGCCAACATGGTGAACGAGGCGGCGCTGCTGGCGGCGCGGCGGAATCGCAAGAAGGTCGTCATGGAGGACTTCGAGGACGCCAAGGACAAGGTCATGCTCGGCATGGAGCGCAGGAGCCTGGTCATGACCGACGATGAACGCAAGAGCACGGCCTTCCACGAGGCCGGGCACGCGCTGGTCGCCTGGCTGACGCCGGGCTCGGAGCCGGTGGACAAGGTGACCATCATCCCGCGCGGGCGCGCGCTGGGCATCACCTCGTACCTTCCGCGCGAAGAGCGCCACTCCCGCTCGAAGGAGGATCTCGAGCGCTGGCTGTGCAGCGCGATGGGTGGCCGTGCGGCCGAGCAGCTCGTCTTCGCCCACCTCACGACCGGGGCCTCGAGCGACCTGGAGAGCTCGACTGCGCTCGCCCGCCGCATGGTGTGCGAGCTGGGCATGAGCGACACCCTGGGGCCGCTCACCTTCGGCAAGAAGGAGGAGATGGTGTTCCTGGGCCGCGAGATCTCGAGCCATAAGGACTACAGCGAGTCGACCGCGGTGCTGATCGACCAGGAGGTGCGCAGCATCATCGAGCGGGCCTACAACAGGGCCGAGGGATTGCTGCGGGACAACATGGACAAGTTGAACTTGCTGGCGAACACGCTGCTCGAGCGGGAGGTCCTCGACGGTGACGAGATGGACCGTGTCCTGCGCGGCGAGACGCTCCCCCCGATCAAGCCGGTCGATTACGAGTCGCAGCCCGAGCCGCCCCATGCCGAGCCGGCTGCCGCCAAGGCTGTCGATGCCCCGAAGCTCGAGCCCTTCAGCCCGCCCGCTCCGCGCCCCGCCGGGGCCTGAGCCGCCTTCACTTCCGAGGCCCGCGCCGTCATCCCCGGCGCGGGCCTCGATCGTTTCCGGTGGATCACGGCCCCCAACGTCCGGGCGCGGAAGAACGCAGGGCTGAACGCGGCGGGGGCACTCTTGACCGGTTCTTGACGGACGCTCCGAAAGGAGACTGCAACTTTTCCCAGGTCCGCCCCGTCTAATCCACCGTCACGCGCATGCGAACGCGTGACGAGCGACTACCAACCAGTCGTCGCGAGTCTTCCGAGACAGGCTCGGGCCGGCAGTCCCGAACCGATCAAGCATCGCCCGGCCACCCCGGCCGGGCGATCTTGTTTTGGGTGGAGCCGGCAGATCGGCTCTCCTTACCCCGTCACAATCGGCGCCGTGAACGTGCCGCCCTCGGCGGCCAGCCGCGAGAGCAGCGCCGAGGGCGCGAACCGCTCACCCTTCTCGGCCCGGAGCGCGATCAGGCGGGTCTCGACCTTCGCCAGGCCGAGCGTGTCGGCGTGCCGGAGCACGCCGCCGCGAAACGGTGGGAAGCCGGCGCCGAAGATCATCGCCAGGTCGATGGCCCCGGCGTCGGCCACCACCTTCTCCTCCAGACAACGCGCCGCCTCGTTGATCATCGCCAGCACCATGCGCTCGGTGATGGCGTCACGGCTCGCGCCGCTCCGATCCCGGGTGAGCCCGAGCAGGCCGCGCACCCCGGGGTCCAACCGGCGCTTCTTCCCGGCGTGGCGGTAGAACCCGAGCCCATTCTTACGCCCCAGCCGGCCGGCCCCGATTAACTTCTCGAGCGAAGTCGTCGCTGGCATCCGACCGGGGAACGCCTGGCTCAGCACCCCGCCCACTTTGTGCGCCACGTCGAGGCCGACCTCGTCGAGCACCTCGAATGGTCCCATCGGCATGCCGAAACGCCGCATCGCGCCGTCGATGCCGGTGAGGGTATAGCCCTCCTCCAGCAGGACCATGGCCTCGCTCAGGTAGGGCATCAGGATGCGGTTGACGACGAAGCCCGGTGCGTCGGCCACCACGACCGGGGTCTTGCCGAGCCGCCGCGCCAGCGCAACCGCCGTCACCAGCGTCTGATCCGACGTGAGGGTGCCGCGCACGATCTCGACCAGCGGCATCCGGTGGACCGGGTTGAAGAAGTGAAACCCGCACAGGCGCTCGGGATGCGAGAGCCCTTGCGCCATCGCGTCCACCGAGAGCGACGAGGTGTTGGTGGCGAGCACCGCGCCCGCGGGCAGACGCACGTCCAACTCGGCGAACACGCGGCGCTTGATCTCGAGATCCTCGACCACCGCCTCCATCGCGACATCGGCCCGTCCCGCCCCGTTCAGCTCCAGCGTGGGGTGGATGCGCGCCATCTGGGCATTCGCCTCGCGCGTCGCATCCGCGCCGCCTCGGCGCCGGCGTCCACGCTCGGCGATCAGAGAGCGCGCGGTCAGGAGCGCCCGGGTGAGCGGCTCGGGCTTCAGGTCTCGCACCCGCACCTCGATGCCGGAGCGGCTCGCCAGCTCGGCGATGCCACCACCCATCACCCCCGCGCCCGCAAGCAGCAGCGTACGCACATTGGCGGGCTTGAGAGCCGGGTCCGCGACCGGGTCCTTCTTCGCGCGCTCCGACAGCTCGAAGATGCGCACCAGGTTTTTGCACACCGGCCCCACCACGAGATCCGCAACCTGCGACGCCTCGATTTCGAGCCCCGCCTCGATCGGTAGCCGCAGCGTGCGCTCGAGCACCTCGATGGCGGCGAGCGGGGCCGGATAGTGCCCGCCGGTGCGGGCGCGGGACATCGTCCTGGCCTTGCCGAGGGCGAGCGCCTGCCCGAATGGCGTACGGTCCACGAACCAGGCGCCGAATCCGCGTGGGCGGTGGACATCCGGGCGCTGGCCCGCCGGGCGCGCGGCCAGGGTCTCGATGAGCTCGTGGGCGCGCTCGATTAGCCACGCCGCCGGGACCGCGCGTGCGATCAACCCGGCCTTCTCGGCCCGGCGCGCGTCGAGCGCACGTCCGGTGAGGATCAGGTCGAGCGCGGCCGCGAGGCCGATGAGCCGCGGCAGCCTCTGGGAGCCGCCGAAGCCGGGGAAGATCCCGAGCAGCACCTCGGGCAGCCCGATCTGGGTGTGCGGCTCCTCGCTGGCGATGCGCGAGTCGCAGGCGAGCGCCAGCTCGGTCCCGCCGCCGAGGCAGATGCCGTCGATCGCCGCCACGGTGGGACATGGGAGCGCCGCCAGCCGGTTGAATGCCGCGTGCGCGCGCCGGATCAGCGTCAGCACCTGGTCGCGATCGGTGAGCGCGCCGATCGCCGCGATATCGGCACCGGCGATGAACGAGCCGCTCTTGCCGCTGCGCAGCACCACGCCGAGCAGCCCTCCGATCCCGCTCAGCTCGGTGACGGCCTGGTCCAGGTCGGCGAGCGCTTCGGCGTCGAGCACGTTCACCTTGCGCGCCGGATGGTCCATCACCAGGTGGGCGATCCCCGCGGCCGGCCTCTCGATGCGGAAGACCGGCATCAGTCGCGCTCCAGCACGAATGCGGCACCCTGCCCGCCGCCCACGCACAGCGAAGCCAGCCCGCGGCGCATCCGGCGGCGGCGCATCTCCATCAGCAGCGTGAGCAGCAGCCTGGCACCGCTCGCCCCGACCGGATGGCCGAGAGCGATGGCGCCACCGTTCACGTTCAGTCGCTCGATCGGGAACTCCCCCAGCGGTTTCGTGCGCGAGAGCTCGTCGCGCGCCAACGTCTCTGACTTGGCCGCCGCCATGCACGCGAGCACCTGCGTTGCGAACGCCTCGTTGATCTCGAACAGTTCACAGTCCGCGAGTTCCAGCGAGGCGCTTTGCAGCGCCCGTGCGGCTGCGAACACCGGCCCCAATCCCATGCGGCGCGGAGAGAGCCCGGCGAATGCGAAGCTGCGGATGCGGCCGAGCGGCGGCACCGGCCAGCGCTCGGCGGTCGCCTGATCGCCGATCAGGAGCGCCACCGCGCCGTCGGTGACCTGGCAGGCGTTGCCGACCGTGACCGTGCCGTTCTTGCGGTCGAAGTAGGGCTTGAGCTTGGCCAACGCCTCGAGCGTCTGGCCCTCCCTGGGCCCCACGTCGTCGCGCACCATCTCGTAGCCCGGGGCGGTGAAGATGGGAGCGATCTCCTCGCGCAGTCGTTCGCGCGCGGCGACCGCGCGCTGGTGACTTTCGAGGGCGAACCGGTCCTGCTCGAGGCGGCTCACCCGGAACTCACGGCTCAGCACCTCGGCGGTCTGCCCCATGTTGAGCCCGCACACGTAGTCGGTAAGCCCCTCGGCGAGCGCGATGCGCGGCGCGAGCATGCCCGGCCGGAAGCGGGCGAGGACGCCCAGCTTCTGCACCGGCGTCTTCGCGCGCAGCAGGCCCTCGAGCCATCCCGCGTAGGCGGAAGTGAAGAGGAGGGGCATGTTGCTCATGGATTCCATCCCACCCGCGAGCACCAGCCGCGCGGCGCCGGCCTGGATGCGGTAGGCGGCCGCGGCCACTGCCTCCATGCCCGAGGCGCAGTTGCGGTGGACGCTCACCGCCGGCACCGGCTCGGGGACGCCGGCCAGCAGTGCGGTGATGCGGGCGACGTTGGCCGCCTCGGCCGGGTTCCCGCAGTTGCCGAAGATGACCTCGTCCAACCGCGCGGGGTCGACGTCCTGGCGCGCGAGCAGCTCCGCCGTCGCCGCGCGGCCCAACTCGTAGACCGGCGTTCGCCGGAGCACACTGCCGGCCTTGGCGAACGGCGTCCTGACGCCGGCGAGGATCCAAACGGGGGCCGGAGTCATCCGCGCTTGGCGAGCTTCTCCAGGAGTTCCCGGGCCTCGGCATGAAGTCCCGGATCGCGCGGACGGTTGGCGGGGATGCCGAGCGCGCGTTCCAGCTCGCGCCGGGCATCGGCGCCACGCTCGAGCTCGAGATAGGTGCGCGCGAGCTCCATGCGGGCTTCGATCGCGTGGGGCGCCAGCTCGACGGCCTTTTCGAGATCGCGCACGGCGTTGTCCTTGGATGCCCCCTTCGGCACCTTGGCGAGCAACACCTTGCTCACCGTGCGCTCCCACAACCCGCGCGTGGCGAGGCGGCGATGCCAGCGGCCGCGCTCGAGGTAGGCGCGGGCGATCCCGCCGTCGAGGCCAATGGCACGATCCAGCTCGGATTTGATCTCACGCCACAGGCCGGCACGGGTCTTGGGTCCCTCCATCTCAGTCTGTTGGCGCAACGCGACCGCCAGCCACACGTGGGCCTGCGCTTCGTCCGGCACCGCCTTGACCGCCGCCCGCGCGTGCTCCACCGCGGCGGCGATGAGCCGCCGGCGCTCCTCGCCCGGCACCGCTTCGCCCAGCTCGGACTCCACCCGCGCCAGTCCGACCAGCGCCCAGTAGTGTGTGGCGTCCTGGGCCTGCGCCCCCTGATAGGCGACGAGCGCCTCCCGCAGCTTGCCGCGCGCATACGACTCGTTGCCGCGCTCGATGGCCGCGCTGATGTCGTTAGCGGGCGCGGCGACCACCGGATGGACCGGGCGAATCCCGCTCACCGTGACGATCATCACCGCTGCGCACCACACGGCGCGTTTCACGAACATCGCGGTCCTCCGCCGCGGCAGGCTGGGCACCCCGTGCCGACGGTCCGGGCGACTGTGGCCCAGCGTACCGGCGGCTGTCAACGGCGGGGGCGCCGTGGCCATCTGCGGTCTCAGGGGCGCATGCTGGTTGCACGTTGCCACGTGCGGGCGGCACGGGCCTCGCATCGCCATGAGGCTTTGCGCTTGTCGCCCCGGGCTGCCAGATGCTACCTCTTGCCGGCCGCGCGACCGTGGAATCGAGCGTCGGCTATCACGGAGGGACGATGCCTGTCGCGGACACGCTGATTCGGATCTTCCTCGAGACCGTGGCGACCCATCACCGGCCGGACCAGTTCATGCGCAGGACCGCGCACGGCTGGGAGGCCATCAGCTCCGAGCGCGCGCTCGGGGATGTCGAGTCCCTGGCGCTCGCGCTCAAGGAGCTGGGCGTCGAGCGCGGCGATCGCGTGGCGCTTCTGTCCGAGAACCGTTACGAGTGGGCTGTGACCGACCTCGCGGTGCTGGGGCTGGGCGCGGTGACGGTGCCGATCTATCCGACACTGATCGCCCATCAGATTCGCGACCTACTGGAGAACTGCGAGGCGAGGGTCCTCGTGGTCTCGACCACCGCACAGCTCAAGAAGGCCCGCACCGCGGCATCCGGCTTCGCGTTCATCAAGGCGCTGGTCGCGATGGATTCGCCGCCTCCGGGGGGACCGGCGGGCGAGCACCCGTTCGCCACACTGCTCGAGCGCGGCGCGGTCCTGCGCGCGGCCGACCCGGGCGCGTTCACCACCTCGGCAGCGGCGGTGCGGCCCGAGGACCTCGCCACCATCATTTACACCTCCGGCACCACCGGCGAGCCCAAGGGCGCCATGCTCACCCACGGCAACATCGCCTCGAACGTGGAGGGATCGCTCAAGGTGCTGCGCTACGAGGCGAGCGACCGGCACCTGTCGTTCCTGCCCCTCTGCCACATCTTCGAGCGTATGGGGGGATTTTACAGCGTCCTCGCATGCGGGGCGGGAATCGCCTACGCCCAGAACATCGAGTCGGTCGGCACCGATGCAATGGAGGTACGGCCCACCATCATGACGGCGGTGCCGCGGTTCTTCGAGAAGGTGAACGCGCGCGTGATGGCGGGCGCCGCGGCCCATCCGCCGGTGGTCAAAGCACTGTTCTCATGGGGCCTGGCCCAGGGCATCGCCCGGGCGCGGGCGCACTACGCGCGGCGCCGTCTCCCGCCGCTCACGGCGCTCATGCTGCCGCTCGCCGACCGGCTGGTCATGTCCAAGATCCGCGCCCGCATGGGCGGGAGACTGCGATTCTGCGTCTCGGGCAGCGCCCCGCTCGCGCCCGCGGTGATGGAGTTCTTCTACGCGATCGGCATCCCCATCATCGAGGGTTACGGGCTCACCGAGACCTCGCCGGTTATCACCATAAACCCGTTCGGGAGCGAGAAGCCGGGCACGGTGGGGCCGCCGATCCCCGGCGTCGAGGTGAAGATCGGCGAGCAGGGCGAGATCTTGACCCGCGGCCCCCACGTGATGCGCGGCTACTACCGCAACGAGGTTGCCACGCGCGAAGCGCTGCGCGACGGCTGGTTTCACACCGGCGACATCGGCCACCTCGACGAGGACGGCTTTCTGGTCATCACCGATCGGCTCAAGGATCTATTGGTCCTGGCCGGGGGGAAGAAGGTGGCGCCGCAGCCGCTCGAGAAGAAGCTGAAAGCGAGCCCGTGGGTGGGCGAGGTCGTTCTGCTCGGCGACCGGCGGCCCTACGTCGTCTGCCTGATCGTGCCCGACTTCGCGGCCCTAGACGCCGAGGCAAAGACCCGCGGCTGGACGGCCGCCACGCGCCGCACGCTGCTCGACCGAGCCGACGTCCAGGCCCTCTACCAGGCAGCCGTGGATCGACTGAACGCCGACCTCGCCCCCTTCGAACAGGTCAAGCGGTTCCTCCTTTTGGACCGCGAGTTGAGCCAGGAGGCGGGCGAGTTGACCCCGACGCTGAAGGTGAAGCGCAAGGTGCTCATGGAGCGCTTCGCACCGGCGATCGAGGAGCTCTACGCCCGGCAGCGGACACCGGCGGGGGTGTGAGGCGGGCGCCGTCCGCCGGGGGCGGGTACGGCCACCATGCATGGCCACTCTGGCCATGGCTGGCGGCCACAACGGCGGCCTTCCTGTTACTGATCTTCTGGCAGCGCGTCTTCCATCTCGTTCCGATCGACGACGCCCATATCTTTCTTCGCTATGCGGGGAACTGCGCGCTCGGTCTTGGTCCGGTGTTCAATCCCGGCGAGCGAGTGGAGGGCTTCTCGTCCCCCCTCTGGTTGGCAATCCTCGTTCTCGGTCCGCTCGCCGCGCCCGGGTCGACGTCCTTTTCACTCGTTGCCGGTGCGCTGTGCGCCTCCTTGACGATCGCGACAGTCGTTACCGAGGCGCTCAAAAGCAGGGTCTCTCCGGCGCTGGCATGGGGCTCAGGGGCCTTCCTCGCAACCAGTCCGGGCGTCGTCTATTGGGCCTCTTCCGGCATGGATACCGCGTTGTTCTCGTTTCTCGCCTGCGCTGCGCTGCTGCGGTTATGTGGTGACCTGGCACGCGGACGGGTGACTCCCGTGACCGCCACACTCCTGTCGGGCGTCTGCCTGGCTCGAATGGAGGGCCTGCTTCTCGTGGCAGTCGCAATTTCGTTCTGTTGGGTTCGCCAGCGCTCCGTCCAGTGGCGTTGGTTGATTCTCCCGATCATCGCCTGTGTGGTCACTATCATTGCGCGGCGACTGTATTACGGTGACTGGCTCCCCAATACTTACTACGCAAAAGTCGCGGGCGCGAGATCTCTCGTCCTGGACAACGGCCTCCGGTACTGCTGGCATCTCGTCGGCACTTATGGCCCGCTCATGATCGCGACCACTGCCTGCCTATCCCTTTCCTTCAAAACCACGGTGTTCCGCAATTACCTCCCATGCATCGCCTTTGTGCCGATCTGGTTCGCCTATGTGATATGGACTGGCGGGGATCACTTTGCCATGGGGCGACTCATGCAACCCGTGATGCCGATACTCCTCTATGGAGGACTCCTCGGGTTGGCGGGCATCAGATCGAGCGCCCGGCGCATCAAGCCGGTCGCGCTAGGCGCCTTGATCCTGGCACTCCTAACCACAGGTATCCTCGAATGGACAAGGGAAGGGGCGCTCGCCCGATCGGAGATGATCGCGGCGACGAATTGGCACGAGCTCGGCAAATGGCTCCGTCACCGAGTTCCGGCTGAGGGCTGGATTGCCGCAGTCCCCATCGGTGGGATCGGATCAGGCAGCGGGCACCCGATCCTCGATCTCACGGGGCTGACTGATCCCGTGATTGCCAAGAGCGGCTCGGTGGATCCTCATGGACGGCCGGCGCACCTGAAGTTCCACAGCGAGTATGTGCTTAGAAGAGCGCCTGCGGTCATATTCCTGAATTTCGGAGCGCCGCAGGTGGGCCGGTTTCCGGTTTACCCGGGCTACAACATGGCCCTCTCAGACCTCCTGAAGCGCGACCGCACCATGTCACTGTACCGCCTGGAAGTTCACGAAGTAGCGCCGCGACGCTTCGCCCATTTCTTGGTGCGAAGAGACCTTCCGAGCCTCTCCGGTTCGTGACGCGGTGTGAACCGGGTCGGCGGCTGCGCACCCGCCCTACTTCAACACCTCCGCCAGCTCCTCCCTCACCAGCGCCGGGGGCAGCGTGCCACGGCCGAGCAGGGCGGCATGGAAGTCGTGCAGGTCGAACCGGCTCCCCAGCCGGCGCTCGGTCTCGGCACGAATCGCGAGGATCTCGAGCTTGCCCACGAGATAACTCATTGGCTGGGTCGGGGTCAGCGTGTAGCGCTTGACCTCGGCGACCGCGTTCACGCGCTCGACCATCGCCTGCTCGCGCAGGTAGTCCACCGCCTGCATGAATGTAACCTTGCCGGTTTGGAGCCCCACATCGAGCACCACTCGGCACGCGCGCCAGAGCAGGTCTCTGAGCTGGCAGAGCCGCGTGAGGGGGTCGAGGTAGAACTCTTGTTCGTGCATGAGCTCCTCACAGTAGAGTGCCCAACCTTCCGCGAACAGGGCGCTGTCCGCGAGCCGGCGCAGCCGGGAGCCGGCGCGATTGGCGTGACAGAGCTGGAGGTGATGCCCGGGATAGGCCTCGTGAACGGTGGTGAGCGCAAGCCCTGCGTAGCTGTGCCCCTCGAGCTGCTCCTGCTGCTCCTCCTTGCGCCGTGTGGTATCGACCGGCGTTACGTAGAAGAACCCGGTCTGGTCTTCGTCGAAGGGACCGGGCGGCAGGTAGGCCGCATAGGGGATCACCGAGCGCTCGAAGACCGGGGTGTCGATGACTTCGAGCTTCGCCCCCTCGAATATCGGAGCCACGTGCTGCTCTAGAACGAACCGCCGCGCGCGGTCGGTCTCGGCCTGGTAGGCCTCCTTGAGCTTGAGCCCCTCCGGGTGCCGGGTCTTCGCGTCCCCGATCAGCTCCTGCCAGGTGCGGGCGGGATCGATGCGCTTCGCCTCGGCCTCGAGCAACGACCTGGTCTTCGCGACCTGCTCCTCACCGAGCGCAGCCAGCGCCGCGCAGTCCATGCCGAGCAGGTGCTCGCGCTCGAGCTTATAGTTCATCCAGCGCTCTCCGATCGCGAAGCTGCCCCCCACCTTGGCGTCCAGTTCGCGGTCGAGGAAGTCCTGGTACTGGGCGAAGCCGATGCGCGCGCGGCCGGCCGCGTGTTCGATGCGCTCGCGCTCGGCCGGGAAACTCTCGAACAGCGAACGGGCGATCTGGTCCACGAACCCGGGACCGCTGCGGTTGACCTCGTCGGCCACGCCCAGGAACACATCCGGAACCTGCTTGAGATTGGCCCGCGCCGCCTTGAGGTAGTCGGGGATGGCGATCATCCGGTTGAGCAGTGCGTCCTTGCGCTCCTGCGCCGGCAGGGAGTGCCGCGTCCATAGCAGGAACAGGCCATCGAGCGCCGTCCGCGGGAACATCGCCGGGTTGCGCGTGTGGACGCGCAGGTCCTCGCAGTCCGCCCGCATGGCGGCCAGCCGGGCCCGGAGCAGACCGTAGTCCACCCGCTGCTCGATCGACAGCGCCTGCCAGTCCACGCCGACGACCAGGCGCTGGTCGAGGTCGCGCAGCCACGCGATCCGCGCCAGCATCCCTTCCGGCGAATGGTTGGGCAGAAGGTGATCGTAGTCGTGGACGCCGGCGAGCGTGGCGGAGACCGGATCGTGCTTGAAATGGAGTTCGACGAACTCCTCACTCAACGATGCAAAGGTGTTCGTGGCCTCGATCACGGATCGTCCCTGTCAGGTCGCGCGGAAGGCCCCCGCGCTGGGCACGGAGGCCTTCCCGATGTACGGCGAGTCGACGCGCCTCAGATCTTGATGACGTTGGCGGCCTGCTTGCCCTTGGGCCCCTCGGCCACATCAAACTCCACGCGGTCGCCCTCCGTCAACGTGCGGAAACCCTCGCCCGAGATGGACGAGAAATGGACAAATACCTCTTCGCCGCTGTCGGACTGGATGAAGCCAAAACCCTTTGATTCGTTGAACCACTTGACCGCCCCCTGCGACCGCGGGCCTTCGTGCGTGACCTGCGGGGTGGGAGGCCCGCTGTCTCGCGGTGCGCCGAGTGGGGTGGCGCGGCGTTCGCGGCCGGTGCCGCCGGAAGGCTTCTTCGCGTCGAAGCAATCACGGCAGTAGACCGGACGGTCGTTGCTGGGCTTGAACGGCACCATGGTCCCGGTGCCGCAGTTGGCGCACACGGCCGGGAACATCGGCTTGGGGGCGCCCGCCCCGCCGCGCGGGCCGCCGCCCCGTGGACCGCTGCTCCGCGGCCCGCCGCTGCGTCGCTCCTCGCCCCCACCCGCTCCACCACCCCGCTGGCCCTTGCGGCTCTCGCGGCATCGCTTGCAGCGCGTCGGCGCATTGTTCAACCCATGGTCGCGGTAGAACTCTTGCTCACCGACGGTGAAGGTGAAGTCCTCCCCGCAGTCCACGCACTTGATGACTCGATCCTGAAGGGTATCCATGTCGGTCGATGAGCCTCCGTGGGGACTGCGGTGGGACGAGATGCATGGGCCGGAAACACGAAAGCCCCGGCAGGCGAACGCTGCCGAGGCGACTCAGGTGACGAGACGGGTCAGCCGGGATGACGACTGGGAGTAGGGGCTACCACAACGGTGACTCACTGGCGACCACGCTCGTTAATACCGACCCACATGGCGTGTTGCGAGAGAAAGTATAGGAGGGGCGCGGGAGGTGAGTCAACGACACAACGCGCCCAGGATATCCCCCATGGTGATGACATCGAGGAGGTTGTGGTGGAACACCGGCACCAGCCGGTAGGGGTCGCCGTTTCGCACGTAGTCGTGGTAGAGCCCCGGCACTTCCTCCCCCGGCACGTCCCCCACCCTTCTGCGGCGGCACACGCGATATTCCAGTGTCTGGAGCCGGCAGTCGGGCAGCTCCGCCTTCCAGCGCCGGCGGGCCGGGTGCAGCAAGTCGACGTGCCTCGCCGGCATCCCGATATGCACCCGATGCACATTCCCCCGGTCGCGCAGGAACGGCACGTCGTAGGACTTGCCGTTAAACGTCACCAGGAACTCGAATCCCCGCGTCGCCTCGGCCAGCGCCGCGAGCAGCGTCGCCTCCTCACCGTAGTGGCGCGCGAAATACTGGCGCAACACGAAATCGCTGCCGTTCCAGTGCATGGTGCCGGCGAGGAACACCGGGCTCGAGGAGAGCCCCCCGGTCTCGAGGTCGAGGAAGATCGCATGCTCGAGCCCCACCGCGCACAGCGCCGCCAGGTCGGGCTCGCCCGCAGGGGCCGCCCCGAGCCGACCCCAGTGTTTCTTCGGCTTCTCCACTTCCGAGCGAAGACGCTCGTGGACGAACACCGCCCCCCGCTCATCCCGCCACTCGCCGCCTGGGAGGAATGCTTCGACGCCGACGCTCGACTCGGCGATAGGCGAGGGAGGAGGCTGGGCCGGCCATGGCGTGGCGTCTCCTTGCCGCCCCCGCGCCAACTCCCCGAGCCGCTTCTTGAGCGATCCGTTTCCGATTATCGGTGTCCGATCGCCCCGAACGAAAGCGGTCACCCCGCGTCTCCCGTGCCGCCCGCCTCGCGCTCGGCGAGCAGGACAAGCCGCCGGCTCTCGGTCGTGTAGGGGCTACGGTCGGCGCCACCCCACACCTGCTTCACGATCAGCCCGTGGCGGGCGAACATCGCGGTCAACTCGGCGGCGGTGTAGAGACGCAGATTGAACTCCTTGGTGACCTCGGCGCCTCCGTGCGGTTGGATCAGCATGAGGCGCGAGACGACTCGCGAGCTCGACAGATCGAGCTTCGCCTCCTCCATCAATAGATTCCCATCCTCCTGCCGGGTCCAGGTGCGCTGCTGGGGATGGGTCAGGATCCAGTCCCGGTTGGCCATGTCGAGCAGGAACCGGCCCGAGTGACGCAGGGCCTGCACGACGTTTCCGATCACCTTCTCGTTCTCGGGATCCGAGAAGTAGCCGAACGACGTGAAGAACGAGTAGGCCCCGTCGAACGCCTCCTCCATGTGGAGCGAGCGCATGTCGCCCACCATCCAACGCACCTTGACCCCGGCCTGCTCGGCCGCCGTGGCGGCGTCATCGAGATAGCGGGGGTTGAAGTCCACGCCGGTTACCTGGTAGCCGAGCTTCGCCATGCCGATCGCGTGGCGTCCGAGGCCGCAGGCCAGATCGAGCACCGTGGCGCCGTGGGGCAGGTCGAGGGCGCCGGCGATGAACGCGGTCTCCATCTGATTCCGCTCTTCGGTGAGCTGCGGGCGGTAGATCTTGAGGTAGTCCTCGTCGAAAAACGTGATGGGCCAGTCGGTGTGCACGGTCATGCGGTCATCCTTTCACTTCCGTGTCGCGGGAGGGTGCCATAGTGGTCGATGCCTCGACCCGAGCCAGCCAGTGCCGGAGCAGCACGCGCGCCGCCTCCTTGCCGGGGATGGCGCGGCCGTGGCCCAGGTCGGGGTCCTGCTGCTGCGCGGGGCGCAGCAGCGGCAGCCCCACGCACGAAGGGCAACCGGCCTCGCACGGGCACGATTCCAGGTGCTCGCAGGCGGCGAGAGCCAACTCGTCCAACCGCGCCCAGCCCTGCTCGGCGAAGCCGAGTCCGCCCGGGTAGCGGTCGAACAGGAACAGGGCGGGACGCCCAAGGTTTGCAGAATCGA
Organism: uncultured bacterium; assembly: GCA_964405235.1. Lineage (GTDB taxonomy): Bacteria > Eisenbacteria > RBG-16-71-46 > RBG-16-71-46 > RBG-16-71-46 > WS-11. Next base: position 23,673 of record CAYONG010000236.1, read on the forward strand.
TCATCCCGCCCAGGTCGGCGGGATCACACATGCTGAGCATCGAGAGCAGGGTGAGGAACAGGTTGCGCACCCCGCTCAGGCCCTCGAACGGGTTCAGTCCCGCGCGCGCCACCGCCGCCCACGCCTCCTCGCCGGGCGCGAGCCAGAAGCCCACCGTCTCGAGAGTGAATCGCGGCAGCTCGAGCGGGTGATAGCCGATCGAGTCGCGCGAGCCGAACTTCACCTTCTTCATGGCGATGGTCTGCCACGAGTAGGTGACGTCCCCGAGGATCGTGGTCTCGCCGCGCCATGCGCGGCGCTGTCGCTCGCCGCGCACGCGAATGCTCGTGTCGAGCACCGGCTGCGTGTAGTAGTCCACCTCGCGGCGCTCGACGAAGGCGGTCTTCTGCTCGAGGTCCAGGGTGCGCACGAAGTAGGTCTCGCCCTCGTGCAGATAGATGGCCTCGGGATAGACCAGCTCAAGCGCGCTGATCGCGTCCACCGTGCCGATGACCGCGTTGCGGGCCTCCGGATGCGCAGGGCGTCCGGCACGGGGGTTGGAGACGTTCGCGGGCCGTGCCTCGAGCGCCGTCCCGACGCCGGCGTCCATGATGGTGTAGGTGTTGTCCGAGATGGTGCGCAGGTTGACCCTGGCCGCCGGGAACTCGGTGTTGGCCCAATAGGCTCGACCATCGATGGTTCGAGTTTCCCCGGCCTCCTCGAGCGCGGCGAGGATGTCGGGCATCTGCGGTCCGAACGCGTCCGCGTCGTCGGCCGAGAGCGGCAGCTCGTACGCGGCGCACGCGAGCTGCTGGGCCAGGATGTACGGGTTGTGCGGGTCGATCACCGCCGCCTCGGGCGAGCGGCCGAAGAAGTAGTCCGGATGCCGCATCAAGTACTGGTCCACGGTGTCGTTGTAGGCGACCAGAACCGCGAGCGCGGGATCCCCGCCGCGGCCGGCGCGGCCCGCCTGCTGCCACGCGCTCGCCAGCGTGGGCGGCGCGCCGATCAACACCGCCGCGTCGAGCCCGCCCACGTCGATCCCCAGCTCGAGGGCGTTGGTGCACACCACGCCGCGCAGCGCGCCCGAGAACAGCGCCTGCTCGATCTTGCGCCGCTCCTCGGGTAGATAGCCGCCGCGATAGGGACGGATGCGATCCTCGAGCCCGGGCTCGATCCGCCGCAGCCGCTCGCGCGCGTAGCGGTAAACCAGCTCCGCGGCGACGCGCGACTTGGTGAAGGTGATGACCTGGGCGCCCGCTTCGAGCAGCCCGGCGGTGAGCGCACACCCTTCGCCGTTGGTCGAGCGCCGCTCGACGCGCGAGGCGTCGGCGAACGGCGGGTTCCAGAACACGAAGTGCTTCTCACCGCGCGGCGCCCCGTCGTCGTCCACCACGCGCACCTCGCGGCCGGTCAGCCGCCCAGCCAGCTCGGCCGGATTGCGGATGGTGGCGCTGCACAGGACGAAGCGCGGCGTCGCGCCATAGTGCGCGGCGAGCCGCGCCAGCCGCCTCATCACGTTGGCGACGTGCGAGCCGAAGATGCCGCGATAGGCGTGCATCTCGTCCACCACCACGAACGAGAGCCGGCTCAGGAACCGCACCCACTTGGAGTGGGCGGGCAGGATGCCCTGATGGAGCATGTCGGGGTTGGAGAGGATGACGTTGGCCGAGTCGCGCAGCTTCCGGCGCGTGCCGGGCGGCGTGTCGCCGTCGTACACCCCCGCGGCCAGGTGCCGCAGGAGATCCGGGTGCCCGCTGGCGAGCCGCGTCAGCCCCTTGAGTTGGTCCTGTGCGAGGGCCTTGGTCGGGAACAGGTAGAGCGCGGTGGCCTCGGGGTCGGCGAGCAGGCGCTCGAGCACCGGCAGGTGGTAGCAGAGGCTCTTGCCGCTCGCAGTCCCGGTCACCACCACCACGTCGAGCCCGCCGCGCAGCGCCTCGATCGCCTGCACCTGATGGGTGTAGAGCCTGGCGATGCCGCGCGATTCGAGCGACTCGGCGAGTGCGGCGGGGAGCGGCAGGGCGAGCTCGCCGTAGCGGGGCGGCCGCGCCTCGATGCGCTGCCAGTGGGCGATCGCGCCACGGTTCTCTGGGGCCTGGGCGTGCTCGACGAGCCAGTCCGCGAGCGACGCGGTGGGGGTGGCGTCCGCCCCGGGCGGCGCCCCGGGTTGAGGAAGAAATCGTGCGGGCTCGGCTTGCATATCGGCTCCTCACGGGGCTCGGGGCCGCGGTTGTGCGAGGGGGGCGCCTGTACTCGAAAGCGACCGCGAGGGGCGGGAGTATAGCGCCAACGGCACGGATGTGCAGCAGGGGTTCGGGGGCCGCTTCCCCGACCGCCCCGGACTATTCCCCGCCGAGCTTCCGACCGCTCCGGTAGAAGCGGACCTGGACCCGCTCGAGTGTGGCGAGGCCCTCGCTGATCGCATCATCCACGACCGGCATGAAGGCCTCGATCCTGTCGAGGGCATCCACGATCTCGACCACGATCGGGAGGTCCTGCGAGAGCCGCAGGATCTTCGCCGTGTGGAGGCGGCTGTGCGCGCCGAAGCCTTCGATCCCGCGCGAGCGCGTGGCCGGCCCATACGCCACCGATGCCGAGCACGACCTGGAGCGTGGTCGAGAGCGCCACAGCCGACCACTGACCCTCGCGCAGGAGCTGAACGGTCTCATACCCGAACGTCGAGAACGTCGTGAAACCCCCCAGCACACCGATGAAAAGGAAGGCCCGGCTCGAGGCGGAGAACAGCACCCCGGGATTCGCCCAATCCGGCCAGCAGTCCAGGAGTCATCAGCCCGGTGGCCGGGCGGTTCGGGCGAACTCCATCGCCCCGCGTGCCTTGAGGGGAATCTGAATGGCTTCGCCTGATTCGACAATGTTCGGCTGCGGTTCGGGGGGGCAGGATCCGCCCGCGCCCCGTCCGGCGCGACGCGAGCTCGAACTCCGCCCAACCAACACCCCCCATCGGTGGTCTAAGCTGCGGCACCCTCACCCTCGCTCCCATCCCCGGAGAATCGGATCATGTCGCTCGTTTGTCGCCCGCCTCTCGTCGCCGGACTGTTCCTCTGCCTGCTCGCAGCGCCCGGCACGGCACGCGCCGCCGAACCGGCGGGCACGCCGGAAACCGCGCCCGCCACCCTCCACTGGCCCGGCACCGAAGCCGCTCAGCACGCACGGGCGTGGTTCGCGGCGTTCAACGACGGCGAGGCGGCGATGCGGGCCATGTTCCAAGAGCACTTCAGCCCCGATGCGATGGCGGCGCGCCCGATCGAGGCGCGCCTCGGGCGCTACCGCGAGATGCGCGGCAACGAGGGAACCCTCACCCCGGTCACGATCCCCGAGGTGAACGAGGATGGGATCCAGGTGGTGGCGCGGACGGCCGATGGGCGGACGCTCACGCTCGACTTCGAGTGCGAGCCGGAGTCGCCCCACCGTCTCCGCGGCATCCGCGTGATGCCGGGAGGGGAAGGGCGCGGTGGGCCCGGAGCCGGCCCGGCCCCTTCGGGAGCGCAGCTCACCGACGAGGCCGCGGTCCAGGCGATGCGCGAGATCCTGGTGCGTGCGGCCAGGGCCGACTCCTTCTCGGGCGTCGTACTGCTCGCCCGCGACGGCAAGCCGCTGCTCCGGCAGGCCTGGAACCGGGCCGAGCGGCGGGCCGGCACCCCGAACCGCCCGGAGACCCGGTTCAACCTGGGCTCGATCAACAAGATCTTCACCAAGGTGGCGATCGCCCAGCTTGCGCAGCAGGGCAAGCTCACGCTGGGCGATCCACTCACCCGCTGGCTTCCGGACTGGCCCGGAGCGTCGGCGTCCAAGATCACGATCGCCATGCTGGCCGGCCACCGCGCGGGCATCGGCGACATCTTCGGCCCGCGCTACGAGGCGGCGGACCGATCGAAGCTCCGCCATAACCGTGATTTCATCCCGCTCTTCCGCGACGAGCCGCTGTGGTTCGAGCCCGGCACGTCGGAGCGCTACTCGAACGGCAGTTACGTGCTGCTCGGCGAGATCATCGCGAAGGCCTCGGGCAAGGACTACTACGATTACATGCGCGACCACGTGTGGGGGCAGGCGGGGATGACCGCAACTGCCTACCTCGCGAGCGACGACTCCGCACGCGACATGGCGATGGGATACACGCGCGGCGATGACGGTCGCGGCGCCCTGGGCGAGAACATCTCCAGCCGCCCGGCGCGCGGCAGTGCCGCCGGCGGTGGCTACTCCACTCTCGACGACATGCTGCGCTTCGACCAGGCGCTGCTCGCGAACCGATTGTGCGCCCCGGGCTGGACCGCGTGGGTGCTGGGCGGCCCGCCGCCCGCCGACGCCCGGGCGGCCGCTGCACCTGGCGGGGGTGGCGAGAAGCCGGGCTTCGGGATCGCCGGCGGCGCCCCCGGCATCTCGGCCGAGCACATGCACGAGGGCGCGCTCACCCTGATCGTGCTCGGGAACTTCGATCCGCCCTTCACGCAGGCCGTGGCGACGAGGCTGGGCTCGATCCTGCGCCGGATGAAGGACTGAGCCGGATCGGCGCCCCATGCGGGCGCCGGCATCGGGCTGCGGCCCTGGGCGCGAGCGCCGCTAAATGGCTTCGCTTGATTCGGCCAAGGACCCGAAGCTCCGCCGAACAGTGCAGAAACAGGCGAAGCTAATTAGTCGACCGAGCGCTGCGTGGGCTGCAGGTCGGTGACCATCCAGCGCCCGTCACGCGAGGCGAAGCGCACCTTGTAGGCCTCGCGCCGGCCGCGGAAGAAGGTCATCTCCGAGGCGGACTCATCGGTGCCCGGCGCCACGCGCCAGAGACCCTTCGAGCGCCCCCACTCGTACTGCTCGGCCGTGTCGAGGATCAGGGGATCCGACACCACGCGCAGTGCCATCTCGCGATCGTTCACCGAGAGCGCGGCGATGAGTTGCACGAACGCCTGGTAGGGCGAGGGTGCCGCCTCCTCGCTGGTCTTTCGGAAGCCGTTGGCCGACCACTCGAACCGCAGTGTGCGGTTGATATGCGGACAGGTGGGGCATTCGTCGAACCCGGTGGTGGGCCGATAGGTGCGCGCCTCGAGTCCGGTGCCACCGCCTGGCTGCGCCACGAATTCGACCAGGCCGACCCCGCCGAGCGAGTCGGGCCCCAGGGTCTGGGCGAGCGTCCAACGCTTACCCTCCGGCGGGCGCCGCCAGGCGATCACGACCGGCTGCTGACCGCGGCTGCTCGAACGTGAGTAGCTGGCCGCCACCTGTTGGAGCCCAGGATCGGCGGCATCCCCAGCGCCGGGGGCCGCGTCGGCCGGGCCCACCGCGAGGTCCAGCAGCCGCATGCCACTGCCCTCGATCGGTTGGTGGCGCACAGCGTCACCCTCACGCCATATGAGGTAGGGCCACGAGCCGCCGGCGGGATCCGACCGTGAGAAGAAGTTCGCTGCCGCGATGTCGACGCTCCCGGCCACCTCGGCGCTGAATCCGCAGGAGTCGAGGAAAGTCCGCGCGCGATCGGCGAGCCGCCGGTCCGGATGACGCCGCAGGTCGTCGAGCACGAGCCGCGCGGTCGCGGGCGCCGCCCCGGCCCCGTCCTGCGACTCCCACTGGTCGAGGGCTTCGCCCACCAGCACCGCGAACGAGTCGGACATGACCGCGAGACTGGAATCGACGCCAGGCGGCACGAAGCGCGGGGCCTGCCGGCCGCATCCGCCGAGCCCAACGAGGCCCCCGAGCAGCACGGAGATCAGCAGCGCTCTCACGGAGGCCCTCCCGGGGCCCGGGCTTTCGGCGGCGCGGGCGCTGAAGGCCGGGCCCCCGCGGGATTCCCCTTCTGCGGCGCAGCACCGCTGT
>CAYONG010000237.1:0-15064 GCA_964405235.1 uncultured bacterium
GTCGAGCAGGCCCTGGGTCGGGTGCTCGTGCATGCCGTCGCCGGCGTTGACCACCGCGCTATCGATCTGCTCAGCCAGAAATGCGGCCGCTCCCGGAGAGGCGTGGCGCACCACCATCACGTCCGCCCCGTTCGCCTCGAAGATGCGCAGCGTGTCGCGCAGCGTCTCGCCCTTGCTGAGCGAGAGCCCGTGGCTCGAAAACGTGGAGACGGTGGCGCCCAGGCGCTTGGCGGCGATCTGGAAGGAGACGCGCGTGCGCGTCGAATCCTCGAACATCGCGATCACCACCGTGAGCAGCCGCAGCTCGTCGCTGGGCGAGCGATCGGTCGAGAGCTTCGCCAGATCCCGCTCGGCGTCGTCGAGGATGGCGAGCAGGGTCTCGCGCGGAACGCCTTCGAGCCCGAGCAGATGCCGGGTGGTGAAGCGGGAAGAAAAAGCCCCTGCGCCGGGGGGCGCCGGGGCATCCGTGTGGTGGTGCATGCTCATGGGGCCTCGCTTCGCGACCTCTCTGAGTCGCGTTAAAGGAGCCGGGACTGTGGGAGCGATGTCGGTCAGGGAATCTAGGGCATGGGGTGGCGGGGCGCAAGTAAGGCGCGAAGCCAGATGCCGCGAAACCCGGGTGAGGCCGCGGGCTCGCGGGCCGCATGCCGGCCGCCCGCTCCCCCGCTACTTCCTGGCCCCGCCTCTCGGTGTCGGCCAGCCTCCGCCGCGGTTCACCCAAGCGGTGAAGAACCGGTCGAACAGCTCCCGGGGCCGCAGGATGGGAGGGAGCGGAGGCCGGGAGGGATCACACAGCTCGTACACGTAGTCGGCCGCGACGCGCCACGCCAGCATCAACTGCAACAGGAACAGTCCCGAGAGGGGTCCGGCGAGGGGACTGTCCCCCATCGCCATCACCTGGTAGATGATGAAGTCATAGAACCCATGCCAGAGCGTCGGCTCCACCAACGCCAGGCGGCGGCGTGCCTGCCCTGCGCGTCCGTCCCGCATCGCCCGCCCCAGATGGTAGCCCATCATTGTGCCCAACAGGCCGTGCATCGGCACGGCGGTGAGTGCACGCTCCCACCCGACATCCACCCCCGCCCGCAGCAGCATTAGGTTCTCGATCGCAGCGAAACCCAGGGCCACCGAGACTCCGTAGACGATCCAGTCGAACGGTTCGTCCAGGTGACGGTCGCCGCGTGCAGCGCCCACCAGCAGCAGCAGCTTCGCCCCCTCCTCGAGGAGTGCCACGCCGACGAACACCAGCACCAGGCGAAGCAGCCAGCCGATTGAGGGATCCCCGAGGTCCGGGTACCGCTCAGCGAACGGCCGGCTGACCAGTAGCACGATCACGACGGAAAGCGCGCCCGCGCCGAAGTAGCGGACCATGTTGAGCACGGGCTCAGGGGCTCGCCGGTCGAATAGGTAAACCACGTGCATGAACACCACCGCCGGCCCGACGGCCCACAACAGGAGGGACACCTTCACGAAGGGGTTCTCCTCGCCGGACGGCGGGCCGGGCTGACTTGCGTCAAACCCTGGATGGCGGCTGTCGTAGGATGTGACCCACCGATCGTTCGATCGACTCGGCCGCGGAATTTCGTTCGGCCACCTCACCGTCTCGTGAAGTGGAGACTACCCTGCCGCCGCGTCCCCGAACAGCGAAAGTGCAGCGCTCCCTTCGTGCGCCAGCAGGCGACGCTTGAGGTCGAGCCCCCAGGCGAAGCCGCGCAGCGAGCCGTCCGCGGCCACGACGCGATGGCAGGGCACGAGGACGCACGCAGGATTGGCCCCCACCGCGGCGCCCACCGCGCGCGCCTCGCCCGGCATGCCGAGAGCGGTTGCGATCGCGCCGTAGGTCGCCGTCTCACCGAACGGGATGGCGCGCAGGCGTGCCCACACCGCGTGATGGAACGCCGCCGCCACGATGTCGAACGGCCCGTCGAAGCGCACGTGCTCGCCCTGGGCGTAGCAACGCAGGACGTCCGCGGCCGCGTGTGCATGGCGTAGCGCGGTCGTGCTGCCGGGTGTCAGTTCTCCGATCGCGCCGTCCGCCCGGCGCCGCTCCATTGCCTCACTGGTAGTCGGCGTGACCGCGCGCAGCCCGCGATCGGTCGCCTCTACCAGGAACCCGCCGAGCGCGGTGCTCACTCGCACCTGCGCGACCTCGTTCGCAACTTCGTCACTCTTCATCATGCCGACTTCCTCCCCTCCGATGTCGCCGCCCGCTTTCTGGGCGCCCTACCGCGATGCCGCCGCCAGGCGCGCGCAAATGCCGAGCCGCTCCCGAAGCCGAGTTCCAGCGCCACATCGAGCACGCGGTCCCCACGCGCGAGCAACGATCGCGCCCGCTCCATGCGGAGCGCCGCCAGCGCCCGCGCCGGGGTGCTGCCCGCGCCAGCGCGGAAGTGCCGCGCGAAGCTGGAGGGGCTCATCGCCAGCGCACGCGCGAGGCGGGCGATCGGCCACGCCTCGCCCGGCAACCGTTGCATGAGCGCGAGCGCGCGGGCTGCGAGGCGGCGGTCCGCCTCGCTCGCCCCGCCCGCCAGCTCGGGCCGGCAGCGTTTGCACGGCCGGTAGCCGGCGCGCACGGCGGCGTCGGGCGAACGGAAGAAGCGCACGTTCCGTCGCAGCGGTTTCCGGCACGTACAGGTCGGGCGACAGAAGATGCCGGTGGTGCGCACGGCCGCGACGAAGCGTCCCTCCCAGCGCGAATCACGCGCGAGGAATGCGGCCCACATCGTCGTGGGGCCGGGCCGGGCGGTGGCGGCGGCTCGATTGGCGGTGCTCATGGACGGGACACTACCGCGGGCGGGGTGGTCGCGCGCGACCGGAACGGGCGAGTTATTCCGATCCTGGTCCGGGCTAGTCCGTCATCTCCTTGATGATGACACTGTCCACACCGTCGATCTCGACGAGCTTGACCCCGATGACCTCCCTGCGCGAGGTCGGCACGTTCTTGCCCACGAAGTCGGCTCGGATCGGCAGCTCGCGGTGACCGCGGTCGATCACCACGGCGAGCTGGATCGAGCGCGGGCGGCCGAAGTCGATCAGTGCGTCCATCGCCGCACGCACCGTGCGGCCGGTATAAAGCACGTCGTCCACCAGCACCGCCACCTTGTCATTGATGTCCACCGGGATCTCGGTGGAGCCCACGATCGGCTGATGGGCGACCTTCGATAGGTCATCGCGGTAGAGGGTGATGTCGAGGCTGCCCTCGATCGGAGCCTTGCCCTCGAACTCCTGGATCTTCTTCGCGATCCGGGCCGCGAGCGGGACGCCGCGCCGGCGGATGCCGACCAGTACCAGCCCGTCCACGCCCTTGTTGCGCTCAACGATCTCGTGGGCGATGCGGGTGATGATGCGCCGCAAGCCGTCGGCGTCGACGATCTCGGCCTTTTCCTTCAGGACCATCGGGTTCTCCCGTGGGACGGACGCTCCCGGCGCCCGCAAGGGCCGGACCATAGCGGGAGTGTGCGCGGCGGACAAGCCGGTGGAATCAGCGTGCCGATGGCATCAGCGCGGTCGAACGCACGGCCGGCGCTCGACGCCGGCGCAGACCGTGCGGTGACGCTGCTCGATGATGAGGGGTGACCGTCGAAATCGCGGGGCTACTTCACGGCATCGAGCCTGAACTTCCACCAGCCCGCGCCCTTGGCGACGTCGCGGAGCTTTTCGGGTTGGATAAAGTAGATGTCGTCGGTGTCGCTCACGAGACACACGTTCGTGCCCCAGGCCTCCACGAACCGGATCTTGCTCCCCGCCCCACCCTGCGCGGTGGCATTGCTGGCGCCCAGGTGATACGCGAATGCCAGACAGAGAATCCCGGCGCAGGTGTAGAAGAACCGCTTGGCCATGACGCCCTCCGAGGTGGCCACCCGGGCGGGACGGGCGGCGGCAATCACGTGCGGGGTCCTGCCCCCCAGACTTCCGAAGACCCTAGCACGGAGTCCGCCCGCTCCCCGGCAGCCGCAGCCCCCGGGCGACGGTGCCCTCAGCGCAACCGTGCCCCCCCCAACCCCCGCAGCACCGCCCGCGCTTCGGCATTTGTAGGATCCCGCTTCAACTCCCGCAGCAGATGCCCGCGCGCCCGCCCAACATCGCCGAGCGCCGCGTACGCCTGGCCGAAGCGCAGGTCGAGGCTGGCGGCGGTGATGACCAGTCGGCGTTCGCGACGGAACTCATCGAGCGCCTCCCCGGGGCGTCCCTCGGCGAGCGCGATCAACCCCAGCCGCTCGTGTTCGCCCGGCAGCAGCGGATCGGCCGCGATCGCCGATGTGGTGTAGCGCCGGGCTTCGGCCAGCCGCTTCTCGTACCAGGCCGCGCGCGCGAGCAGGCTGAAGGCCTGCGAGTTGTAGGGCGACTCGCGCGTCTGCCGGAGCAACTCGTCCTCGATGCCACGACGCACCGCACTGTCGGCGAGCGCCGTCTGGCCGAGCACCGCGAGCCGATCGGTACCCCCAGGGAGGAATCGATATCCGTAACGCACCGCCAGGCTGTCGAGCGGCCCGCCGCGCCGCACGTAGAGCGCGGCCGCGTCGTCGGCGAACACCAGCCCCCAGGTCGGATCGCCGTCGAGGAATTCGAGCAGCCGTCCCCATCCGGAGTGGAAGCGACTGATGAGCAGGTAGTCGAAGCGGTGGCGGGCATCGAGCTCGAGCCAGGACTCCCGGCTCCTCTGCGAGAGCGAGAGCAGGTTGCGGTCCTCCTTGGTCGCAGCCTCGGGGGTCCCGGTCATGAACGGGAGGCGCTCTCGCTCGGGCCAGAACCGCCACGCCTGGTAGGCGCCCTGGTAGTCGCTAAAACCGTGGCCGCGCACGCCGTGCTCCGCCATGAAGTCGCACGCCCTGACCGGGTAGCGGGCCATGTCGAGCCGCACACCGAGCGGGTACTCGACCCGCATCCACTCGGGAATGCCGATCGCGACGCACGCGAGCGCGGCGAGTGCCGCCCGAGTCCAGGCCGGCCGCGTCCAGAGGGGCCAGCGCCGGGTTCCGCTCCACGCCTCGAGATCGCGGGCCAGGTAGGGTGCGGCGACCACCGACCACGCCCCAGTGAAGCGCTGCGTGTTGAGCATCAGCGTGGTGAAGAAACCCAGGCACAGGGCCTCGACCAGGTCGAATCCGTCCCGCCGCCAGCGCCACGCGGCCAGCAGCGGCCACAGCACCAGCAGCACGGCGAGCCCGTTGCGGGCGTTGTTGGCCCAACTAAGGCGCTGCAGCTCGCCGATGCCCTGGTAGATGGGCTCGTGCCGCAAGGTGAGGAAGAACTCGAACGGCTGCCACAGCGGCCGCCAGCCCCATGGATTCGCGAACGAGAGCGCGAAGCCGGCGAGCGCGATCACGATCAGCCGTCGGAAGCCGGCGTGCGCCGCCTCAGCCGCGGCACCCCGTGCGCGCGCCGCCACCCGCAGGTCGTCGAGCAGGTGGAAGCCGATCATGATGAAGCCCATGTAGTACGAGGGGTGGGTGTTGGCCCACACCCATGCAATCGGGATGAGCCACAGCGAGGGGTCGCGGGCCACCGGAGCTAACAGGGGCGCCAGCGCCGGGGCCGGCGTTGCGGCCGCACCGCCCGCCGTTCGCGCCGACATCGCCACCTCCCGAGCCCGCCGCCGGCTCTCGAGCAGCCAGATCTGGAGCGCCATGAGGATCGCGACCAGCGTCTCGGGCCGGGGCTGGGAGCGTTGCCGGTAGACCAGGGAGCAGGTCACGAGCACGATCAGCGGCGTCAGGCCCTTCGTCCCCATGCGGCGCGCAGCGACCCACAGGATGGCGAATACCGCGAGCGTGCTGAGCCAGCGCCAAACGAACAGTCCCCACTCACCGCCCGCGGACCAGAGCGGCCACACCAACGCGCGGAACAGCCACGCGTTGTTGGCGTCGACGTTCCCGTAGCTCGGCCAGGTCCAGAGGTGCCGGGTGGGGATCGTATGGGTCTGCCAGATGACCTTGCCGACCAGCAGGTGATGCCAGAAATCGGTGTCGTAGATCCACGCGCTGACCGAGACCACCACGCACGCCGCTGCGATCAACGCGGCCAAGATGTGGGCCGGATGCCGGATGGGAAGCGCCGGCACGGGGACGGCGGCCCGACGTTTATTCTGTGCGGTACGGCGGGTTCTCATGGGTCCGTCACGGTAGGCGAACCCGCCCGCCACCGCCAATCCCGGCCGGGGCGGCGGGCGCCGGCGGGTCGCACGGGACCGCAACCCCGCGGGGCATCCCTCGACGCCGCAATAGATGTTGGCGCGCGTCGCGCCGGACGATAGAGTCTCGTCGACGGTCGGCTCCCGACCCAGGTCGTGGGGCGGGCCGGCTGTCGTGTCGGGGCACCCCACCCCGCGGACTGCGTTCAACCTGCCGGAGGCTCGCGTGATTCACACCCGTCGTCTGTTCCCGATGCCCCTGATGGCGCTCGCATCCATCGGGCTCGTCCTCGGTGTCATCGTCGCTCCCGGCGCCCTCTTCGCCGACCCGGTCGCGGTCATCGCCGCAGTCAAAGGGCGGGTGGACGTAACCACGTCGCGTGGCGGTCCCGCGCAGCGGGCGACGTTTGGGCGGTCGCTCGAGCGCGGCGACCGCGTCGCGGTCGCCGCGGGAGGATCGGCCACCCTGTTCTTCAACGACGGCAATGTCCTTGAGCTGGCCGAGAAGAGCTCGCTCCGGATCGGCGGACAGGTGGGCGGGCGGGCGGGGCGGACCACGGGATTGCCGAGCGACGTGTATGCGTCGGTCGCGAAGTTCGTGGCCGGCGGCTCTCGCGAGACCGGACTGGTCGCCCTCTCGACGCTCCGCTCGGCGCCGGCGGATGCTGGGGCACCCTTGCTGATCGCACCGCGTCGCACCGCGCTCATGACCGACCGTCCCACGTTCGCGTGGCGCGCGGTGCCGGGTGCGACGCGCTACCGGGTGGCGGTGTCGTCGGCCGAGAGCGGCGAGCTGTGGAATCGCGAGGTCGAGGGTCTCTCGCTCCCCTTCCCGACCGACGCGGCCGCGCTGGCCCGCTCCGCCGAGTATCTGTGGGAGATCGAAGCCCTCTCGGATGTGAAATCGCTGCGCAAGGAGAGCACCGTCTTCGATGTGATGAGCGACGGCCAGGCCGGGACCGTGCGCGCGAACATGACCCGCATCCATGAGAGCGCGGGCGGGGTGGAGAACCCGGCGGCGCAGTTCCTCGCCGGCTCGTACCTGTCGGGGCTGGGACTGTTCGCCGACGCCATCGAGCAATTCGTCGCCATGTGCGGCCTCATGCCCGCCTCGGCCGCACCGCACGAGGCGCTGGGAACCGTCTACACGAAGGTCGGACTTGCGGATCTGGCCGCCGCCGAGTATCAGCAGGCGCTCGCTCTGACCCGCGAACCCTGATGTCGTCTTCGAAGCCGATCGGTGATTAGGCGCGTTGAACGGAGGCGCTCGAAGTTCTGGGCGGCGGTGAGGTGGCGGCGAGTCGAAGCCAGGAATGCGTGGCCCCCGCTCGAAGAGCCGACTAGCATTCCATCGAACTGGTCGGGTCGGAATCGTTGAGCTGAGACACCCTCCCGCGCCCCCCGCGCCAGGCCCGCGCTTGTCGCCCCGGGGGCCCGCTGCTAGCGTGCCGCGGACGTGATGGAGAACACGCGGGTTTCACACTACGAGGTGGGCCGCCTGCTCGGCCGCGGCGGCATGGGCGAAGTGTACGAGGCGCTCGACCTCGATCTCGGCCGTCGCGTCGCGCTCAAGTTCGTAGCCCCCGAGATGGCGTCTGACGCCAATGCGCTCCAGCGCTTCGAGCGTGAGGCGCGCTCGGCCGCAGCGCTGAACCACCCCCATATCGCCACGCTCTACGCGTTCGAGCGCGATGGGGAACGCACCTTCATCTCCATGGAGTTGGTGGGCGGCCGGAGATTGCGCGACCGCATCCAGGACGGCCCGCTGCCGGTCGCCGAGGCACTCGCGATCGCACGCGACGTCGCGGGCGCGCTCGCCCTCGCCCACCGCCGTGGCATCGTCCATCGCGACGTGAAGCCCGAGAACCTCATGTTCGACGAGGATGGGGTGGTCAAGTTGATGGACTTCGGCCTTGCGCGCGCCGCCCAGGCCTCACGCATGACGATGACCGGCTCGGCGCTCGGCACCGCGGCGTCCATGCCCCCCGAGTCCATGAAGGACGGGGCCGGCGCACCGGGCGATGTATTCTCCCTGGGCGTCACCCTGCACGAGATGCTCACGGGCGAGTTACCGTTCGCCGGCGACAGCCCGCTCGCGCTGCTCTACACCAGCGCCAACGAGGACCCGAAACCGCTGCGCGCGGCGCGACCCGAGGCGCCGGAGGCGGTCGAGGACCTGGTGAAGCGCATGCTCATCAAGGCGCCCACGGAACGGCCCGACGCGGCGGCGGTTGCGCGCGAGCTGGCGGCGATCACCGGCGCTCCGCCGCCGATCGGCACGAGTGACACGGAGGAGCTCCCGGTCGAGCGGATGTCCGTCTCGGGCGAAAGAGCGCCGGTGGCCGCAGGGGCAGCGCTCGAGCAGGTTCCGCCGGTTCGCCCACGCCGGGGGCGACTACAGGGGATCGTTGGGATCGCGAGCGTGCTCGTGATCTCCAGTGCTCTCTTGTACTTCGGCAAGGGCGTCATCCAGGGTTGGCGCGAGGCGGTCGGCGACGACGCGCTCGCCCTAAACAACCAGGGCGTGCCTGCGTTGAATCGCGGTGACCTGGATGCCGCGCGCCGACTCTTCACGGGCGCCGTGCAGCGCGCCCCGAACTTCGCGCGCGCGCAGATCAACCTGGCGCGCGTCCAGTTCAAGCAGGGTGCGTCGGACAGCGCCGCACAGCGGTTGCAGGCGGTCCTGCGCCGCACCCGCAGCCGGGCCGCCGATGCACGGCAGGACCGCGGCTACGCGTGGTCCGTGTTGGGCGATATCGCGGTGGCGGACGAGAACTGGCCGAGCGCCGTGCGGAACTACCAAGAAGCATTCCAGGAGGACTCGAGCGAGGCGCGCCATTACAACCAGCTCGGGTGGGTCCTTCTACAAGCGGGGCTCGGGACCGAGGCGCACGCCGTGCTTTCGCGCGGGCTGGCCCGCTTCCCCACCGAGAAAGCGCTCCACAAGAACGCGGCGGTCGCACGGCTCGCGCTGGATGACACGCAAGGGGCCGAGCGCTCCGCCGCACAGGCACTGCGGCTCGACCCGGACTACGCGGCGGCCCACGCGGCGATGGCGCGTGTGCATGCGCGCCTCGGCCGGCGCGACGAGGCCCTGAGGGAGTGGAGCGCGTTCCTGGGCCTCCCCCACGATCCCGGAGACAGCCTGGTGACCGCGGCGGAACTCGCCCGGATGGGCATCCCGCGCTGACGTCGCGCTCGGGCCGCGCCCTACATCCCCTTGCGCAGCGAAAAGCTGTCCGGCGCCGCCTGGAACGCCACGAGCGTCGAGTCGCTTGCGAACCAGTACCGGCGTCCCATATGCGTGAGGTGCGGGGAGCGGGCGGAGGGCGTGAACCGCTTCAAGGTCACGGGGTCGGTAAGCCGCTTGCACCAGCGGAGCGGGTCCTTCTCGAACCGCGCCTGCGAGGCGGCATCGGCGAAGTAGAAGAGGTCATGACCGAGGAAGACACGCCGGGTCGAATCGACCGCCGCGTGGCGGCGCGGATCGATGGGGTCACGCACGTCGATCGCCTGGACCTTGAGGTAGGGCTCGGGACCTTTCACGAAGGTCCTGGGGCAGCCGCCTCAGCAGAAACCCAGCGGCACGCCGTTCACATAAACCGGGCGAACCTTGGGGTTCAGCTTCTCCTGGGCGACGATGCAGCGGTCGTTGGCCGAGACCAGCGAATCGGCGAACTTGAGCCGCGGGTGACTGGGATCGGCGGTGGCAACATAGCGCTGCGCATCGGCGGCCGGGGCCAGCGCCCCGGCGAGCGCCAGCGCCGCGAGCATGACGACGATCGAACCTCTCATGTCTTCTCCCCCTCCACGACCACCCGCGAGAGATCCCAGCCGCGCAGGAACAGATCCCTCACGTCGGCCAGGAGTCGCAGGCGATTCAGGCGCAGCGCGGCGTCGTCCACGTTCACCATGACCTGGTCGAAGAACCCGTGGATCGCGGTGTCCATCTTGAGCAACTCCGGCAGGATAGCGTCATACGCGCGCCGCTGCCAGAGCGGCGCGGTGCGCTCGCGGGCCAGTTCGAGCGCGGCGAGCAGATCACGCTCGGCGGCATCCCCCAGCCGCGCGTGGTCGAGCGAGGCCGGCAGCGGCTCGGTGGCGGCCTTAAGGATGTTCGCGACCCGCTTGAACAGGATGACCAGCGGCGCGAAGCGGCGGTCGCCCCGGAACGTGGCCAGAACCCGCGCGCGGGCGAGACAATCGACCGGGTCGATCCAGCCCGGCCGCGGGCGGCCGGCGCCATCGAGCGGCACCTGCGCTTCGAGCGAGGCCTCGCGCGCGTCGTAGGCGATTCCCTCCTGCTCGAGCGCCGCCTCGACCCGCCCGCGCCAGAAGTCGCCCAGTTGCTTCACGATCGCCGCCTGCGCCAGCTCCGGGTCGGCGGCGAAGAACGGCGCCGTGGATTGCAGGGTCGCCTCGCGCAGGTCGAGATGCCGGTCCCTTTCGGTGAGCAGCCGCACCACGCCGTTACCGGCGCGGCGCACGCCGTAGGGGTCCTCGCTCCCGCTCGGCGCCTTGCCGGCGACGAACGCGCCCGCCACATGGTCTAGCTTATCGGCCATCGAGAGCACGACGCCGGCCTCGGTGGGCGGCAGCGCGTCCCCGGCGAAGCGCGGGTGGTAGTGGAATCCGATCGCCTTGGCGACCTCGTCCGGCTCGCCGCTGCTCCGGGCGTAGTAGCCGCCGATCGTGCCCTGGAGGGCGGCGTATTCCTTGCCGCTGCCGATCATCTCCGACAGGAGATCGGTCTTGCACAGCAGGGCCGCCCGCTTCGCCGTCGCGGCCGAGGCCGGGGCAATGCGCGTGGCCAGCCATTCGCTCAGCGCTTCGAGCCGCGTCGCCTTGTCGCGCAGCGAGCCCAGGCCTTCGATCCACACGACCGCCTGGAGGGCCTCGACGCGCTCGGCAGGAGGATGCTTGAGATCGGTCTCCCAGTAGAAGCGCGCGTCCTCGAGGCGCGCGGCGAGCACGTCCTCGTTCCCGCGGCGGACGCCGTCGAGTCCGCGGTCGTCGCCGTTGCGGAGCGCCACGAACTTGTGGAGCAGCGCCGCGTGCGCCGGCAGCTCGGCCCGGGGCGAGACCGCGAAGAAGCGCTGATGCTCCCGGAGCGCGGTGATGATCACCTCGTTGGGCAGGACATGGAACCGGGCATCGAACGAGCCGAGGAAGGCGGTCGGCCACTCGACCAGGAAGTTGTTCTGGTCGAGCAGCTCGTCGTCTTCAATGATGGTGCCGCCCTCATGGCCGGCCAGCGCCTCGATCTGTTCGGTGATCAGGAGCCGCCGGGCGCGATGGTCGGCCATGACGAACACCCGCTCCAGCGTCTCGAGATAGCGCGCCGCCCCCGGGATCTCGACCGGCCCCGGCGCCAGGAAACGGTGACCGTACGAGTGCCGTCCCGCCATGAGGCCGAAGGCTCGCGCCGGCACGACTTCGTCGCCCAGGAGGGCGGTCAACCAGCGCACCGGCCGCGCAAAGCGCGCGTCGTCGCCGGGCAGCCAGCGCATGCTCTTGGGGAACGCAAGTTTGCCCGGCAGCGCGCTCAGGAGCCCCGGGAGCACATCGAGCGCAGGTCTGCCGGCATGGTGCACCGTCACCGCCACGTACTCGCCCTTCGGCGTCTCGACTCTGCGCACCTGGGCAGGTTGGACCCCCTTGCCCTGGCAGAAGCCGAGCAGGGCGCGGGTGGGCGCGCCATCCGGCCCGAACGCGACCTTCACCGCCGGGCCCATCGCCTCTTCGTCGAAGTCGGCCTGCCGCTCGGCCAGGTCCTTGACGAACAGCGCCAGCCGCCGCGGGGTGCCGTAGGTGCAGAGGTCACCGACCCCGAGCCGGAGCCCCGCGAACCCGTCACGAGCCGCGCGCTCGAGCTGCTCGAGCGCAGGCGTGACATACCCGCCGGGCAGCTCCTCGACGCCGATCTCGAACAGCATGTCGCGCGTCACGATGAGCCTTTCCCCGGCCGCGGGGGGCCGGCCGAGGCGGGTCCCGGCGCCGTCTCCGCGGCCGGCTTCACCCACTTTGCGCGCTCGGTCTCGTCCTTGAGCAGCGGGAACCCGAGCGCCTCGCGCTGGGCGACGTACGCGCTCGCCGCCTTGCGTGCCAACCGCCGCACCCGGGCGATGTAGCCGACCCGCTCGCTCACCGAGATCCCGCCGCGCGCATCGAGCACGTTGAACAGGTGCGAGCACTTGATGACGCAGTCGTATCCCGGGCCGACCAGCCCCTGGTCGAGCAGGCGCGCCGCCTCCTTCTCCCACTGCTTGAACATCTCGAAGTGGGCCGGCACGTCGGCTTCCTCGAAGTTGTAGCGCGAGTACTCCTTCTCGTTCTGGAGCCACAGATCGCCCCAGGTGATGCCCTCGGCCCACGCCAGATCCTGCACGCGGTTCAGCCCTTGCAGCATCATGCCGATGCGGTCGAGCCCGTAGGTCAGCTCGGCCGAGACCACCGGCAGCTCGATGCCGCCGCACTGCTGGAAGTAGGTGAACTGCGAGATCTCGGTGCCGTCCATCCACACCTGCCACCCGAGGCCCGAGGCCCCGAGCGTCGGCGACTCCCAGTCGTCCTCGACCAGACGCAGGTCGTGGGCGCGCGGATCGACCCCCAGCGCCCGGAGCGAATCGAAGTACATCTCGACCACTTCGGCCGGCGCGGGCTTCAGCAACACCTGGTACTGGTAGAACTGTTGGAAGCGGTGCGGGTTCTCGCCGTAGCGGCCGTCCTTGGGGCGCCGCGAGGGCTCGACGTAGGCGACGCGCCACGGCTCGGGACCGAGCGCCCGGAGGAAGCTCGCCGGGTTGAAGGTGCCGGCGCCGACCTCCGAGGGGTAGGGCTGCTGGATCACGCACCCTCGTTCGAGCCAATAGGTCTCGAGGCTAAGCATCATCTCCTGCAGCGAGCGGGCGGGCTTCAGGCCGGGCACGGCGTATCCTTCGCCAGGTCGGATCCGGGCAGCGAGCGCAGCATCTCGAGCGAGCGCAGGCCCTGGAAGCGCTGGAAGTGGTGGCGCAGGAACGCCTCGACCACGCGGAGGATCTCGCCGGTGCGCCGTACCTCGGTGAGCTCCAGCCAGTCTCCCGCCTCGCGCAGCGGGCGCGAGAGCAGCAACGAGAGCCCGGCGAGCGCGTCGGCCGAGAGCGTGACCGCGCCCGGCTCGGCGGCGGCACAACCCTCGCACAGCAGCCCGCCGCGCGGCGGCGAGAACAGGCGCCGCGGCGAGATCGCGGCACTACAGTTGGCACACGCGTCGAGGCGCGGGCGGTAGCCGAGCAGGCTCGACACTTGAAGCTGGAATGCGAGCGTGATGGCCGCCAGCGTCCCGACCGGCGCCGCCGCCACCGCCTGGAGCGCGGCGGCGAGCAGGTCGAACAGCTCCGCGTGCGGCTCCTCGCCCCACACCAGCCGGTCGATCAGCTCGAGCGCGGCCTGACCGTGGGCGAGACGCGACAGGTCGGCGAGCCTGCTGCCCGTCGGCTCCAGCACCTCGGCCTGCGAGAGCAGATGCAGGTCGCGATCCGGCTTGTGATAGATCAGGAAGCGCGAGCGAGAGAGCGGCTCGAGCGCGTACCCGAAGCGGCTCGGCGTGCGGCGCGCCGCCTTGGCCACCAGCTTCAGCAGGCCATGCTCGCGAGTATAGGTCGCCACGATCAGGCTCGTGTCACCCAGAGCATGGGTCTTGAGCACGATCCCTTCGCATCGAACGAGGGCCATGAGGGCGTCACTCCTAAGGATCGCAACGCTGTCGGGGCAGCGCAGGCGCGTTCACTGCGAACCGCCGTGATCGCTACTCGGCGACCGTACCGGGCTGGACCACCCCTCCCGAGATCACCACCTTGAGACCGTCTTCCACCGGCCAGTCCAGGTAGACGACGTCCGACTTCGACACGTAGTGCACGAAGCCCGAGGCGGGGTTCGGGGTGTGCGGGACGTACACCACTTCGACGTCCTCGGGAAGCCTGCTCCGGATCTCCTTGCTGGCGCGGCCAGTGATGAACCCGATGCGCCACAAGCCGGGGCTCGGCCAGGGCACCAGCACCACCTTCTGGAAGACCCGCGGCTCCTTGGAGAAGAACGCCTCACCCAGTGACTTAGTTGAGCCGTACAAAATACCGATGCCCGGAATGCGGGTCAACAGATGGTCCCAGAGCCGCAGCGCCGGGCGCGCACCGATCCACGAGGCCATCCACCCCACCAGGATGAGCAGCAGCAGGGTGGCGACCAGCCCAATGCCGGGGATGCGGTGGTAGTCGAACGCCGGGAAGCGCAGGTAGACGCCGAGGATGTTGTCGACGTAGTTGAGCAGCCGATAGAAGATCCACAGCGTCACCGCCGAGGGCGCCAGCACCAGCAGGCCGGTAAGGAGGTAGTTGCGCAGATGGCCGAGGAAGCTGGGTCCGTTTGTCCTGGGTCTAACCATGGGGTGGAGTCGGGTGCTCCGCGGTGGGGGTTGCCGACGATCAGGGCGACTCGGAGTGGAGATTCGCCGATGACGGGGGCGCGGGTCAATGCGCGGTGCGCCGCGGCTCCCATCCCCTCGCCAGGCTGTGTGTGAGAACGCCCGAGTGGATGGAGCCGCCTTCGGCAGGTGCCCGCGCGGGCCCGGCGAATTTGCTTGACGGATCCGCGATGGTCGATCGTCGAGTGGTCGCGAATGCCCGTGCAGCAGCGCGCCAGCGTGCGCAGGATCGGCACCGACGGCCTGAATCCGTTCGGGGGTAGAAAGAAATCGCGGCGCTCGCATCGGTGAGCCCAGCGGGTGTTCCTGAGCCTCGAAAACGGCCGTGGTACAAGTGTTGGGTCAGCCCCCTCGACACCCGCCCCCGTCGAGGTTTCCGATGCAGCGCTACGCGCGGTCCCATCTGTCCGATCCGTCCCTGCTTGAAAGCGCGGCCAGGAACGCCGTGCGGGAACGCACCTCCACGGCCGACC
>CAYONG010000238.1:0-4657 GCA_964405235.1 uncultured bacterium
CCGATCACCCCGAACACGGCGAGGCTCTTGTCCACCCACGAGTACTGGCGCACCGCCGCCCACACTCCGAGCGGGATCGCCAGCCCCCAGGTCACCACCGCGGCGGCCGAGGCCAGCAGCAGCGTGTTGAGCAGGCCCTCACGCAGGATGACGATCACTGATTGGTGACGGGCGAAGGACTCGCCGAAGTCAAAGTGCAGGAAGAGATTCTTGAGATAGAGCCCGTACTGCACGTACCACGGACGGTCGAGACCGAATGAGCGGCGCATCGCGTCGAGCCGCTCGGCGGAGACGGTCGGGTTCTCGGCCACCGTGTTGAGGAAATCCCCCGGGGCCAGCTGGAGCAGCCCGAACGTCAGCACCGAGATCCCAAGCAGCAGCGGGAAGACCTGAAGTAGCCGCCGAACGACGTAGGTACGCATCAGATACCGGCAGCCCGGGTCAGACGCGTGCCGAGTTCGGCTTCACGAACACCTTGTCGATATTCCAGATAATCCGGTGCGGGATGATCGTCGGATGGACATTCCCGAAGCGCTTGCGGATCGGCACCTTGTAGATCATGGACGGGAGCCAGATGAAGAAGCACTCCTCGTTGACGAGGTTTTGGATCTCGGTCCAGGTACGCTTGCGCTCTGCCATGTCCATGGTGGTGACATTGGCTTCCACCAGCGCGTCGATCTCCGCCTCGGTGGTCGTCTCCGGCTTCGGCTGCTTGATGTTCCAGTAGTGGGTGAGGCCGCTCGATCGCCACACATTCTGGCCCATGCCCGGATCGGGAGGCACGGCGCTCTGCAGGCCGAGCAGGATGGACTCGTACTGGAAGTCCTGGCGCAGGTTGGTGATGAGCGAGTTGAACTCGAGCGGAGTGGCATCGACCTGGATGCCGATTTTCGCCAGATCGTCCTTGATGAAGTTCACGGTCGCGACCCGCATGACGTTGCTGCTGTTCGTCTTGATGCTGAAGCGGACCGTGTTCCCCCTGGCGTCCTCGACGTAACCGTCGCCGTTGGTGTCCTTCCACCCCAGGCCCGCGATCAGTTGCTTCGCGCCCTCGAAATCGTAGTCGTAGTGGACCGCCTCGGGCGTGTACCAGGTTTTGTTGCCCGGGGTCGAGGTCGACCAGTTCTTCACCGCGTGACCGTAGTAGACGCTCTGGATGATGGCGTCACGGTCCACCGCCTTGGAGATCGCTTTTCGGAAGTCACGATTGCTGAACCACGCATACTTCACCGGGTCGACATAGATGCTACCGATCGTCTTGCCCGCCTTGGCATCGCGCGCGCGGTTGAGATTGAACCAGAAGAAGTTCGTGTTGAGGGCCGGCCCCAGGTCATGGAAGGTGAAGTTGCCCTTCTGCTGTCCCGTCGCGTAGGTCTGATAGTTCTCGGGCTTCACGTCGTCGAGGGCATCCACCTCGCCCGCTTCGAACTTGAGGGCCGCAGTGTTCTGATCGGGGACAATCAGGAACACCAACTCGTCGAGGTACGGCAGTCGCTGCCCGCTCGCATCCACACCGCACCAGTACGGATTCCGGGTCAACACCGTCTTCTCGTTCGGCACGTACTGCTTCAGTTTCCACGGGCCGCTCGTCACGATGCTGTCCGGCGGCGTGCCAACGTGGTACGCGGACGCGAAGCTGCCGCTGCGGTAGGCGGACTCGAGCATGTGTCGGGGCTGGATGTAGACCGAGCCCACGACCGCTTCCAGCATGGCGTAAGGCCCGGCGATCTCGATCCTCACGGTGAAGGAATCCGGCGCCGAGAGCTTGAACTTCTGCCCGTAAGGCTTGAAGAAGTCGTAGAGCGACGTGTGAAGCGTGTCGTCCATGTAGATTTCGAACGAGAACAGCACGTCCGCCGAGGTGATCGGGTGACCGTCGGTGAAGGCCGCCCCGCGGCGCAGATGCCAGGTCGAGACGCGGCCGTCGGGGCTGATCTCCCAGCGCTTCGCGAGCTGGGGCGTCATGGTCTCGGTGGCGTTGTTGAAATCGACCAGGGTCGTGAACAGCCGGCCATCGGTGACGTCAGTGCTTGACGTCTCGTTCGCCATGATGCTGTTGAAGGTGCGCGGGGAGATGGTCTGGGCGAGGACGAACCGTCCGCCGTGGGTGCCGATCTCGGCCACATCGACCGTCAACGTGTCCTCTGGGAGCGGATGCGGGTCGGCGTAGGTCGACCTGGCATTACTGACCCTACCGCCGCACCCCCCCGTGACCAACGCCGCGAACAGCAACAGCGCCGACAGCCCCAGGAACCGCTCGCCTCGCGACATGGCCTCCCCCCCCTCGCCGAATCGTTGTCCGTGTTCCAGTTAGGCAACCGGCGCAGTATAGGAACCGGTCCCGGAGACGGTCAACAGGAACGCGCCCGAGGCCCCGTCAACGCGCGTCCAGCGCGGTCCCAGTTCGGCCTGAAGGGCATCGGCGAAGCGCACCAGAGGGGGTGCGCTGCCGAGCCACGGTGCGGCCGAACCGGCCGCGAGTCGCAGCGCATCCCGGACCCGCTCGCGCGCGTCCGCTGCGAGCGCCAGGTAGTCGGCGATGCGCAGGTGTCCGTCGCCTAGCAGGACGCTCCCCTGCTGGAGGTAGGCGAGCGCGGTGCGCCGCTGGGCGCTCCCGACGAGCTTGCCGCCGCTCACGATCACCTCATGACGCGCAGTCGAGGCAAAACAAGGAGCGGCAGGCGAACCGCGCCCGCGCGGGCCGGTGGGCGGAGCGCCGCCGCGGCGCGGCACCAGTCCGGCCGGCACCCCGAGCCGCAGCAGTGCGCGCATCACGAGCGAGCTGGTGCGGCCGTAGGCGTCGTCCAGGCTGCCACCCCATTCCGGGTGGTCGCGCGGCGCGGCGAGCGCATACGTCCATTCCTGCGCGTGGAAGATGGCGCGCCCGCCGGTGGGCCGGAGCACCCATCCCACCCCGTCGGCGGCGCAGCGCCCGAGGTCGAGCTCGTGCGCCGCGGCCTGGTTCATGCCCAGCGTGATGCCCGCCGGCGAGAATCCGAAGACTCTGAGCACAGGGGGCGCGCCGCGTTCGGCGGCGGCGAGGAGCGCGGCGTCGCGGCGCATGTTCTCGGCGGCGTCGTGGGCGCCGTCGCACCACAGGATCACGGGTGGGCCACCGGAACCGCCACTACCGGAGGCCGAGCCAGTCCTCGAGCATGAACTGGAAGCGGCCGATCAGGAGCGAGATGCGCGACATCACCGTGTAGCCGTAGCCCGCGCCGAAGGAGACCATGAGGAAGAAGATGCCGAGCTTGGATGCCACGCCGAGCGCGCCTTTGTGCTCGCGGCTGTAAAAGAAGAACAGCAGCGAGGTAATGATCCCAATTGAGAAAATGATCGCATTCACGCTCGCCCCGAGGTCGCCCGAGATCCACAGCGGCCTCAAGCTCCCCTCCACCTGCGCGACAAAGTCGGCCTGCGCCGCGCCGGTGGTGCGGATGCCGGCATAGACTCCGATGATGACCGCGAGCGCCCAGCGTGACATCCAGCCGATCTTGCCGAACAACCGCGTGAACAACAACAGGCCGAGGATCCCCGGCACCGCGAGGAAAATCCGGTAGTCGCCGAGCCGAGGCAGGAACAACGAGCCGATCCCCGCCTCGCCGGCGGCGTTGGTCACCGTCCGGGTGAGCGGTTCCCACAGGTTGGGAATGATCACCGTCCAGAAGTTGAGGATGATGTAGTAGCCCGCCGACACCCCCACGAACAGGTGCTCGGCGAACTTGTAGAAGGGATTGTCCTTGTAAAGAAAGCTGAAGATGCACAGGGTCAGGAAAGCGGCCAGCCACACGCTCAGCTCGGGGCTCAGGTGGAAGCTCATGCCGCCTCCCGCCGCTTGAGGCGTTGGACGACGTTGCCGAGCACGATGCACAGCGCGACGAAGATGTGCGCCAGCGACTGCGCGTCCATGCCCTTGGTGGCCGAGCCCTTCTCATCGCGAGCCTTCTCGTATTCCGCCGCGCCGGCCATGCCCCCGAGCAGTCCCAGGAGCTGCCCCGACTGGAGATACGGGTAGTACTCGGGCGCGCTCACCGCGGTGCAGCCCGACACCATCGGCAGGTGGAACCGGGACTGGACCTGCTGCACCCATTCTTTGGTGCCGGGGAAGCCGGCCGAGATGTTGACCAGGAGCGGGAAGCTCGAGTAGTCGCGCACGCTCTGCAGCATCGGGATGTCGCGGGTCGGGGTGCCACGGTAGTCGCGCGGGAACGCGTTCTTGATCCCCTGACCCATCAGGACCATCACCGCGTCGTCGCCGGCCTTGTAGCCGAGGTTGACCCAGTCGACGCCGTAGCGCTTGCCCGGAAACTCGGTCGCGACCTCGTTGAGCGTCGCCTCCACCAGCCCGGGCCCGGCGTTCCAGAGCACCGTCACCACCACCTTGCAGTCCTTGCCGAGCAGGTGCCGGAAGGCGGTCTTGGTCATCGGCACCATCTCGGGTTTCGCGCTCGGGTCGTAGTCGCACGACATCAGAACGGTCGAGCCGTTCGGGAGCTTTTCGATGGTGTCGTGGAAGCTGCGGACCGGCGGCGACACCTTGAGCGGCAACCCGGCAGGGAAGATGAGCGGACCCACGACCAGCAGTGCCATGGCCAGGAACAGCCATCGGCGGTCGAGCGTCTCGAGCCTCTTGATCCACGACATCGATCAGTCCTCC
>CAYONG010000239.1:0-11510 GCA_964405235.1 uncultured bacterium
GTTCGTCGGCCCGTCGGTTCGTTCCCCGCTTCCTTCAGCGCCGCCCTCGCGAGCGGTTGCCGCCTTGCGGTTCCCTTGGGTCCCCGTGACCAGGTCCCCGGAGGACTTTCACCTCCTCGTCAGTGTCCATGCTGGGCGTACAAATAACATGCCGGGGCCCCACGAAGGGACCCCGGCATGCAATGCTCCTTGATGCGATTACCGGTACAGGGTCTTCAGCATGCCCCAGCTGCCCGGGAGCGTCGGCGTGACGCCGCAGCAATCCGGCTCGACCCACATGGTCATGTTTCCAGGGAAGCCGAAGACAGGAACGATATCAACCGGCCCGCCGCTGCCTGGGTAGGCATTGTACGACGTGCAAGTGAGAGCAGGCGAAGGACCATACACGATGGCCGGGCTGGTCAACGCGCCCTGATCCAAGACGCAATTGGGGCTGGAGGAGACGATCTCGATGAGGACGAACGCCTTCTCGCCATTGTCCAGGCAGGCACACTGCGGGAGCGGAATGGCGTGGTTAATCAGCCCGCCGGCGGCGCCGCCGTCAAGGGTGATGAGCGCTGTGGGGCCGCAGAGGCTGGTAGCCGGGTCCGGCGGAGAGATGGGCCCGCCGGGAACATAGCAGCCCGGAGCGGTCTGGACGGCGGGCACGATCCATGCCCGGACGTTGATCGTGCATGGCGTAGACCACAACAGCGACCAATGCGCGACGAAATTGGTAATCCCGCCTGGGCATCCACAAGCCGCGGGGTCGAAGAACGAGTAGTAGTAGTCGTCCGCCGGGAAGAACCAGGTGGCAAAACCGGCGGCTGCGGTCGGGCCCAACTGGCAGGCAGACGCAGGTCCGTTGATCTCGCCGACCGGCGGCAGGAACGACCCTTCCGGCAGCGGCACCATGGTGGGCGATGTCTTCGCGGCGAAAGCCGGCGCAGCGGCGAGCGCGAGGCAGACGGCCACGAGCGAAAGAACACTGCGGTAGCGGAGCTGCATGATGATCCCTCCTGCGGGTGCGTGATGCGGAACCGTATGTAGCGCGGGCCAACTCGCAGTGACCAGCTCGGGCCGGATGCAAGTTGGGGTGAACGCTGCGTATAACAATGCGCTGACCTGCATAACCACGTCAACGGAAAAGAACCGTCCCGGACCGATTCCGCCGTCAGGAAGCGGGACTGCAGAAGTTTACTCAGCCTAATCGCGGGCCGGATCCGGACGGAATGTGTGTCGCAGGGACTCTTCCAACCCGGAATGACTGAACTCGAATCCACCTGAAAGCAGCCGCGCCGGCGTCACCCGCTGGCTGAAGAGCAGCAGCTCCCGCCCCATCTCCCCCAGGACCCCGCGGATGGCCCAACCGGGAACCGGCAGGAACACGGGCCGACCCAGAACCCTCCCGAGGATGCGGCTCAAGTTCCGGTTGGTGACCGCTCCTGGTGAGACGGCATTGACCGGTCCACTCAGATCCCGCCGCGAGAGGGCATGCTCGAAGACCCGGACCAGGTCGTCGATGGCGATCCAGCTCATCCATTGCCCGCCACCCCCGATCGGGCCGCCCAGTCCCAGGCGGAACGGGAGAGCCAGGCGGGGCAGGGCGCCCCCATGGCGCGCGAGCACCAGCCCCAGGCGAAAAAGCACCACCCGGATCCCGACCTCGGCGGCGACAGCGGTCTCGCCTTCCCAGGCCCGAACCACCTCGGCCAGGAATCCCGTGCCCGGGCCGCTCTCTTCGGTGAGAACCTCATCTCCACGATCGCCGTAGAAACCCACCGCCGACGCGCAGATGAAGACCTGAGGCGCCGGCACCGCGCAGGCGATCGCGGCCGCGATCAGGCGGGTGCCGGCGCGCCGGCTTTCCATGATCTCCGCCTTGCGCGAGGCGCTCCACCGCCCGGTGGCGATGCCCGCCCCGGCGAGGTGGATGACGGCATCACAGGAGGTGATCGCCGAGGGGTCCAGGAACCCCGCGCCGGGATCCCAGCGGAACTCGTGCGCGTCGCGCGGAGCGCGAGCGCGCACGAGCCGGCTGACGGTGTGGCCGCCGGCGACCAGCGCCGGGGCCAGCGCCCGTCCGACCGTGCCTGCCGCCCCGCTGATCAGGATACGCAACGCGTCTCATCTGTCGCCGGGCGGCTCCCCGGGCATGTCACCACGCGATCGCTCACTCGCTCGGCTTCTTCTCCATCGTGCCCATGAACGCCTTGAGCAGGTCGATCGGCACCGGGAAGATGGTGGTCGAGTTGTTCTCGGTGGCGATCTCGGCCAGCGTCTGGAGATAGCGCAGCTGGAGCGCCACCGGCTCGCGCGCGATGATCGACGCCGCCTCGGTCAGCCGCGCGGCCGCCTGGTACTCGCCTTCGGCGTTGATCACCTTGGCCCGGCGCTCGCGCTCGGCCTCCGCCTGGCGTGCGATCGCCCGCTGCATCTCCTGCGGCAGGTCCACGTTCTTGACCTCGACCGTGGAGACCTTGACGCCCCAGGGTTCCGTCTGACGGTCGATGACCTGCTGAAGCGCCTGGTTGAGTTTCTCCCGCTCGGAGAGCAGCTCGTCCAGCTCGGCCTGGCCGAGGATCGATCGCAGCGTGGTCTGAGCGATCTGCGAGGTGGCGTAGAGGTAGTTCTCGACCTGGACCACCGCTTGCTGCGAGCTGATCACCCGGAAGTAGATCACCGCGTTCACCTTCACGGTCACGTTGTCCTTGGTGATGATGTCCTGCGGCGGCACATCCATGGTCACCGTGCGGAGCCCCACCTTGACCGCCCGGTCAATGAGCGGGATCAGCAGGACCAGCCCCGGGCCGCGCTCGCCGACCAGGCGCCCGAGACGGAACACGACCAGGCGATCGTACTCGCGCACGACCCGAACGGCATTGGCGAGCAGCACCAGACCCACCAGGATGATGAAGAACACCAGCGACCCCACGAACGGCATCATGACGATCCCTCCTTGGCCAGGGGGCGGACGCGCAGCACCAGCCCGTCCACACCCGTGATCTCGACCTCTGCTCCCGGCTCGAGCGGCAGGCTCGAGACCGCGTTCCACCACTCGTCCCCGACCCGCACACGGCCGCCGGGGGCCAATCGCTCGGTGACCACCGCCTTGAGACCCACCATCCCCTGCGAGCCGGTCGTCACGCGACGCCTCTGGGCGCGCAGGCCCGCGCCGACGATGAACAGGAAGAACGCCGCGGTGGTCCCCGTGGCCGCCACGATCACCGCCCACGACAGTCGCGGGCCGCCCCCACCCCCCTCGAACAGGATGATGGAGCCGAGGATGAGCGAAACCACGCCGCCGGCCGCGAGGAGCCCGTGGCTCGCGACCTTGATCTCCGCCAGGAAGAACACGATCGCCAACACGATGAGCGCCACCCCGGCGGAGTTGACCGGCATGGTCGAGAAGGCGAGGAACGCGAGGATGATGCAGATCCCGCCCACGACGCCCGGCAGAATGGCCCCCGGGTTCTGGAGCTCGAACAGCAGGCCGTAGAAGCCGAGCATCATCAGGATGTAGGCGACATTGGGCTCGACGATCAGCGCCAGCAGCCGCTGGCCGAAGCCGGCATCGATGCGGTCGACCGGCAGCCCTCGCGTGACGATCGTCCTCTTCTCCCCGCCGCGGCGCCAGGTGCGACCATCCGCCCGCGCGAGCAACTCCTCGAGCGTCGACGCCTCAAAGTCGACGATGCCGAGCGCCACCGCCTCGCTGTCGCTCGCGGCCACCGCGTGGCGCACCGCCTGCTCGGCCCACTCGCCGTTGCGCCGCCGCTGCGCGGCCACCGTGCGGGCGAACGCCGCCGCGTCGTTGGTGGCCTTGCGGGCCAGGGTCGAATCCATCGGGCCCTGGAGGTTGACCGGGGTCGCCGCGCCAATGTTGGTGCCGGGCGACATCGCGGCGACGTCGCCCGCCATCACGACGAATACCCCGGCGGAGGCGGCGCGCGCGCCGCCCGGCGTCACCCAGGTGATGACCGGCACCTCGGCCGCGAGCACGCGCTTGACCATGTCGCGCATGCTGGTCTCGAGTCCGCCCGGCGTGTCGATCTCGACCACCAGGGCGCGGTAGCCGCCCTCCTCGGCGCGGCTGATGGCGCGATGGAGGGCACGGGCCGTGATCGGCGAGACCGGACCCTCGAGTCGCACGACCAGCACGCGCTCGATCCCGGCGTCGCCGACGCCGCTCGTATCCGGCCCGGGCGCGGCGCCCGCGAACCCGGCGACCCCGGCTGCCATGAGGACCAGTCCGCACGCGGCGAGGCCCCGCGCGAACATGCGCACGCGGATGCCCGCGCGGCGGACGCGATCTTTCCTCACGTGCGCACTCCCGCCGCGGCGGGGTCGCGGCGCGCCAGCGCCTGCCGCCACGCTTCAGGGTACTTGAGGCCGCTGCCGGTGTTGTAGATCACCACACGCTCCTTCGCCTTCACCTCGCCGCTCGCCCGCAGTCGGCGGAGCGCGGCGAGCGTCGCCCCGCCCTCGGGGGCTGCGAAACAGCCCGCCTCCGTCGCCAGTTCGCTCATGCCGTCCAGCAGCTCCTCCTCGCTCACCGCGATGGCGGTCCCGGCGCTCTCGCGAATGGCGCGCAGTATCAGCGCGCCCGCGAAAGGCGACGGCACCCGCAATCCCAGAGCCACGGTCCGTGCGCCCTCCCAGGCGACGACGGTCGCGGCCCCCTCGGCGAAGGCACGGACGACCGGCGCGCAGCCTTGCGGCTGCACCGCGATCAGGCGCGGCATCGCGCCTTCGCTCCATCCCAGCTCGCCCAGCTCACGGAAGGCAAGCCACATCCCGACCAGACCCGTGCCGCCACCGGCAGGATAGACGATGACATCGGGCAACCGCCATCCGCACTGCTCGGCGATCTCGTAGCCGAGGGTCTTCTTGCCCTCGAGGCGGAACGGCTCGCGGAAGGTCGCGACATTCCACCACTCAGGCCCCGGGGCCCAATCCGCCAGCGCCCGGCCCGCGTCCGCGATGGTGCCGGGGACCGTCCGTACCTCGGCGC
The DNA here is from genome assembly GCA_964405235.1 of uncultured bacterium. Lineage (GTDB taxonomy): Bacteria > Eisenbacteria > RBG-16-71-46 > RBG-16-71-46 > RBG-16-71-46 > WS-11. The sequence continues at coordinate 4,994 of CAYONG010000239.1, forward strand.
CGAACGCCCGCTGCTCGAGCGTGAACACCTCGGGGGTGTCCTCCGGCACCGTGATCCGGCACCGGATCCCGGCGGCGGCCGCGTAGGCGGCCGCGGCGCTCCCCGCGTTCCCGGCCGAGGGCAGCGCGATGGCGTCCCGGCCAAACGCAAGCGCGCCGTTCACCGCCATCGCCAGCCCGCGCGCCTTGAACGACTGGGTCGGGTTCGGCGCCTCATCCTTGAGCCAGAGCTCGGAAAGCCCCAGCTCGGCGGCCATCACGGCCAGCGGCAGCAGTGGCGTGCCGCCCTCCCCCAGCCGCACCGCCGGGAAATCGACGGCAAACGGGAGCACCGCGCGATAGCGCCACAGGTCGGTGCCGAAGCGGCCGAGCTCGTCGCGTCGCACCTCGGATCGCACACGCGCCAGGTCGTAGCGGGCGAGCAGCGGCTTGCCGCAGCCCTCGCAGACCGAGCGCGGGGCGTCAAGGTCATGCGCACGCCGGCACGCGGAACAGTCGAGCGCCAGCAGATGGGGACCGAACGGTGACCCGGACCGGTTCACGCGCGCGAGCATACCCGAACCCGACGGGTCACGCTTCGCGCTGCGGGGAGGAGGTGGAGGGAATCGCGCGCGGGCCCCGGGCGGGAGCGCCCCCTGGCTCTTACCGCGGGCGGCGCTCCCCTTCCAGCTCCGCCCGCAGCTTGACGAACGACGCGTAACGGCGCGGCGCGATCTCCCCCGCGGCCGCGGCGGCGGCGATGGCGCACCCCGGCTCGCCCGCGTGAAGGCAATCCCCGAAGCGACAGGAGCCGAGGAAGCGCCGGAACTCCCGGTAGGCCTGGTCGAGGTCACGGGGCCCAATCCCCCACGGCGAGAAGGCGCGTACGCCCGGCGTGTCGATCAACTCGAAGCCCGGTTCGGGCCGCACCAGCACCGCGGCGGTGGTCGTGTGCCGCCCCTTGCCGGTCTTCTCGTTCACGGCGCCCTCGAGCAGCGCGAGACCGGGCACCAGGGCGTTCAGCACCTTGCTCTTTCCGACCCCGGAATGCCCGACGAACAGGCTCCGCCTCCCGCGACAGACCTGCCGCAGATCGTCGATCCCCTCACCGGTCCGGGCGCTGACGCGATGGCCGGGCACCCCGGCCTGCGCGTAATCATCGAGCAGGCCCTCGGGATCACCAGCCGGCGCCCGCGCGGCGAGATCCATCTTGTTGAGCACCAGGCGCGCGGGAAGCCCCGCATGCTCGCTCTGGCAGAAGATGCGGTCGGCGAGACCGCGGCTGAAGTCGGGTTCGGCCACCGAGGTCACCAGCACGACCTGATCGAGATCGGCGGCCACCACCTGCTCCGCGGCGCGGCCGCCGCTCGCGCGCCGCGAGAACCAGTTGCGGCGGGGCGCGACGCCTTCCAGGACCCCCTCGCGCGCGGCGCGCCCGGATGACGGCGTGAGCTCCCAACGCACTCGGTCACCGACCACGACCGTGTTGCCGAGCGATTTCCGTGGGCCCATGAGCTTCCCACGCGCGCGCGCGGCAATCAGGACGCCGTCGTCCAACAGCAGGACACAGGCCCCGAAATCGACCCGGGCGACGACGGCCTCGAGCGAACCGTGCTCCACGTCCTGCCCCGGCCCCTGGCCCGCCCCGCTCACGCTGGGAATCAGCTCCAGTTGCCGGGACCGTGCAGCGGAAGTCGGATCGTCAGCCGCGCCCCGTGGCCGGGGGGACTGTCGACGGTGATGGTCCCACCATGGTTGGCGACGATGCGATACGAGGTCGAGAGTCCGAAGCCGTGCCCCTCGGGCTTGGTCGTGAAGTGCGGTTCGAAGACCTTCCCGAGGTGGTTGATCGGGATCCCTGGCCCGGTGTCCGAGACCACGAGCGCCACCTGGCGCGCGCGCTCCTCGAGGGTCGTGGCCACAGAGATGAGCTGGCGGGTACTGCCGGCATCTGCCATCGCCTCGGCGGCGTTGATGAACAGGTTGAGCAGCACCTGCTGAATCTGGCCCGGATCGGCGCGCAACTCGGGCATCCCTCCCGCCAGGCGCAGGTCCCACTCCACGGTGTCGAACTTGTTCTGCGAACGCACGAACTCCATCGAGCGTTGGACCAGGGCGTTGAGGTCGAGCCGCTCGATGCGCAACTCGGCGCTCGAGAAGTCCATCAGGCCCTTCGAGAGGATCTCCATCCGCTTCGATTGCTCCAGGATGATCTGCGCGTGGCGCGGCACCGAGGCGAACGCCTCGCGGTCGCTGTCGCGCAGGAGCATCTGCGCGCGCCCGCTGATGGCGGCCAGCTGGTTGCGCAGCTCGTGCCCGATCTCCGCGGCCATCTCCCCCTTGGCCGCCATGCGCTCGTTGTGGATGAGCAGGTTCTGCGCGTTGCGCAGCTCGACGTAGCGCTTCTGCGATTCGTAGGTCATGCGCAGCGGGGCGTAGAACAGGATCACGCCCACGTAGCCGATCACCGCGTAGGAGATGACCACCAGCGGGCTCAGGAAGAACGAAGCGAGGTCGTCGAGCAGCCGCTCCCGGTAGAACCAGTCCTCGCGCAGCACCCGCAGATACGCGCGCTCGGTCGACCAGGCCACCGCGACCGCGACCAGCGCCCGGTTGACCAGCAGGTAGGTGGCGAACAGCCCCAGCACCGGCGCCACCAGCGCCGCGGCGCCGCCCTCGCCCGCGAGCACGCGCCCGGCGTTCTCGAGCCCGCCGACCGGCCCCCCCATCAACACGAACGCCAGGCCGCCGAGCCACATCGTGATCACGCTCTGCGCCGCGTTGAAGACGGCGCGCACCCACGGCTTGCGCTGGACGAACAGCACCGCGATCAGCGTGCTCGCCGAGACCATCCACATCGACGCCTCGGGGCCCCACAGCACGAGGGTCGCGAGGTTCGCGGTCGAAGCCATGCTGACCGTGCCTTCGCCGGAGAGCGTGGAAAGCCACAGCAGCTCTGACAGCAGGCAGATGACGGTCCAAGCCAGATAGTGCGCCCCGCGGTGCTGGAGATCGGGCGGCAGATGGGTCGCGAGCAGCACGAGGGCGGCGACACCCACCACCATCAGGTAGATGCGCAGGCGCAGGATCATGCCGGGACGCCGATCGCGGGGACCACGCCCAGCCCCGGGAGGTCCGACAGGGTGATGCGGCCGCGCTCCCCGGGGGCGCCCGCAAACGGGTCGTCCTTGAGCAGCCAGTGTCCATCGAGGTCGAGGTGGTCCGCCAGCGGCGCGAGCTGGGCGGCGGCCGAGAGCGCGAGGCTCGACTCGACCATCGAGCCCAGCATGACGCCGAGCCCGTGGCTACGCGCGGCATGGATCATTCGCAGCATCTCGCGGATGCCCCCGGTCTTCATGAGCTTGAGATTCACCCCGTCCACCCGGCCCGCGAGGTTGGCGATGTCCCCGAGGGTGTGGCAGCTCTCGTCGGCGTACACCGGGATGGGGCTGCGCTCGCGCACCCAGCGCAGCCCGTCGAGGTCGTCACGGGCCACCGGCTGCTCGACCAGGTCGATGTCGAGCGGCTCGATCTGGCGCAGCACCCGCACCGCGTCCGTGGCACGCCAGGCGGTGTTGGCATCCACGCGGATCCGGCCCCGGTAGCGCGCGCGGATGCGGCGCAGATTCTCCACGTCGCCCGGAGCGCCGAGCTTGACCTTGAGCATCGGGAAGTCGATGACGGTCTCGAGCTTGCGCTCCATTTCCTCGGGCGCCGCCATGCCGAGCGTGACGCAGGAGAGCGGGACGCGGGACCGGTCGAGTCCGAGCAGCTTCCAGACCGGGAGCCCGAGCCGCTTGCCGATCCAGTCGTGCAGCGCCATGTCGATCGCCGCGTGAGCGGCTCCGTTCCCGCGCAGCACGTCGTGCATGCGTTGCTCGATCGGGTCCAGCGCCATCGGGTCGTCGCCCAGGCAGTGTGTCCAGGCGGCGAGCGCGCCCTCGACCAGCGGGCGGCTCTCGCCATAGTAGTGGGAAGGCGACGCCTCCCCGAGCCCCTCGATCCCCTCGTGCTCGATGCGCACCAGCGTGTTCGTGTGGCCGTGGCTCGCGCCCACGGCGATGCGGAACTCGAACATCGTGGTCAGATCCAGGGGCTCATGACGCAGTCGCATGGCCTCTCCTGGACGCTCGCGCGGCTATCACGGCCTCGGCGATGGGGCCGACCCCGAAGCGCACCGGATCCGATGCGGCGAGCCCGGTCTCGCGTGTCGCGCCGGCAACCGCCTCGCGGGCGCCCCGCTCGTCGAGATCGCGCGTGTTGAGGGCGACCGCCACGACGCGCGCGGGGCTCACCCAGGCGGCGGTCTCCTCGTACTCGCGCATCAGCTGCCCGAGCGCGGGGATGATCACCTCGTTGCCAGCGTCGCCACCGCGACCCGTGCGGCGGATCGATCCGCGGCCGCTCTGGTGGCACAGCACCATCGCCGCCGGCGCGGCGCCGTGCATCAGGGCCAGCGTCACGCCGGAGTACCCGGGATGCCGCAGCGCCCCCTGCCCCTCCACCAACACCACGTCCGCCGCGCGCGCCGCCTCCAGCACCATCTCCTCGGCGAAGCCGGCGATGAAATCCGCCGGTACGGCATCCACCGCCACGCCATGATCGGCGAGGAAGATCCCGGTCTGGCCGGTGGCGACGAACGCCGCGCGCACGCCACGCCCCTGCAGCTCACGGCGCAGCTCGAGCGCCACCGTCATCTTGCCCACGTTGCAGTCGCTGCCCACCGTCAGGACCACGAGCGCGTCCACTCGGGCCGCGCGTCCCGCGGCGATCGGCCGCCGCGGGGGGGTCTGCCGCACGTCCAGCAGCGCCGCCCCGCGGTCCAGGGCGAGCGCCGCGAGCTCGGGATCGTCGGCGAGGAAGCGATGCAGACCCGAGAGCACGTCCCAGCCCCGCTCGAGCGCATCGCGCACCAGCGCGCGCCAGGCCGCCGGCAGCTCGCCGCCCTGCGGGGCGATACCAATCAGCAGGCCATCCGCGCCGAGCGCCGCAGCGGACGGCACGTCGGCCACGACCGGGATCGCCCCTCCGAGCCCGACGCACTCCTGGCAGGTGCGGCCGGCACGGGTCGAGTCGATGACTGCCGCGACCTCCTCGGGCCGATAGCGCAGCACGCCGACGGCGGTCTTTCCCTCGAGGGGTGTGAAGCTGCCCTCGGCGAGCACCGCCAGCCGACGCCGTTTCCCGAGCATCGGATCAGCGCAGCGAGTCGTACACGCGGACGTAACGGTCCACCATGTCATCGATGGCGAATCGCTCGCGCGCGACCCGGCGCCCTCTTCGGCCCATCGTCCGGCGCAGACGCTCGTGGGTGAGAAGTCGAAGGATGGAGGTGACGAACCCGGCGAGATGCTCGGGGTCGTGAAGGAATCCAGTGACGCCGTGCTCCACCACCTCGGGCAGACCTCCGACGTTCGATGCGACGACCGGCACCTCGGCACTCATCGCCTCCAGCGCGACCAGCCCAAAGCTCTCCGACGAGCTGGGTAACAAGAAGATATCGGCCAGCGGGAGCAGTTCCTCCATGCAGTCCTGATTGCCGAGGAACAGCACGTCCCGGTCCACGCCCAGCTCACGCGCAAGCTGCTCCGCCCCCGCCTTCTCGGGCCCGTCGCCCACCATGACCAGCTTCGCCCGCAGGCGCCGGCGGACTTCAGCGAATATGCGAATCACCGCCGGTATGTTCTTGACCGGACGGAAGTTGGACGCGTGCATGATGACCCGCGTCTGGGGCGGGGCGAGCCGCAACGAGGTCCGGCGGCGGGGGGCGAACACGCGCGGGTCCACGAAGTTGTAGATGACCTCGATCGGGCGCGTGATGCCGAAGCTCTCCTCGGCGCGCTCCTTGAGGAATCGGCTCACCGCGGTCACGCGGTCGCTCGATTCGATGCTGAACTTGGTGACGCGGAAGAACGCCGGCTCCAACCCCACCACGGTGATGTCGGTCCCGTGTAGCGTGGTCACCACGCCGAGCGGGCGCGGGTGCAGGAGCTGTCGGGCCAGGTAGGCGCTGGCGGCGAACGGCATCGCGTAGTGCACGTGGAGCAGGTCCAAGTCGTAGTTCTCGGCCACCTCGACCATCTTGGTCGTGAGGGCCAGGTTGTAGGGGGGCTGTTCGAACACCGGATACGAGGCCGGCGTGGCCTCGTGGAAGAAGAGGTTCGATGAGAACTCCCGCAGGCGGAAGGGGAGCCGGTGGGCGATGAAGTGGATCTCGTATCCGCGGCGCGCCAGCGCGAGCCCCAGCTCGGTGGCGACGACGCCGCTGCCGCCGAAATGGGAGTAGCAGGTGATGCCGATCTTGCGCGGCCGCCTGCGGCGGCGGCGCCGGGCGGTGGCAGGCGGGCCCGCCGCGAGGGTGGCGTCGGTGGCGCCGGGAGCGCCATGAGAGCGGGGGGCGCGCCGCGAGCGTGCCGTGCTCATCGCCCCGCTCCCGGGTGAGTGCCGCAAAGGAGCGCGCGCGCGTCACTCACCGCCAGCGGGCCACGCGCGCGATACCCCTCGCCGTAACGCGCGCCGATCGCGGCGCCGAAGACCCG
>CAYONG010000240.1:0-1774 GCA_964405235.1 uncultured bacterium
CCGCGCCGACGCGCAGCCCGCCTCCTGCGCCGACGCCCAGCCCGACTCCTGCGCCGACGCCGAGCCCGACGCCCGAGCCGACGCCGAGCCCGACTCCCGAGCCGACGCCGAGCCCGACTCCCGAGCTGACGCCGAGCCCAACTCCGGCGCCAACGCCCGCACCGGTTGTGCTGAGCGCAGTGGCCGGTGACCCCGTCGCCCTGCCGAACACCGGTGGAGCGCAGGGTGGTGAGGCCGCAGCCAACTTGGCGTTCGTCCTCGCAGCAGCCGCGCTGGCAGTCGGCACCGTAGTCTTCGTGGGATCAGCCCGGAAGGGCGCTCCCGAGGCTAGCAAGGCCAGCAGCGACGCGGGTAATAACTAAGGGGCCATCCGGGGCGATTATCGCTCCGCCAGAAACGCAGAAGGCGTCCCTCTCAGGAAGGACGCCCCTTCTGTTTGCGCGTGGCCCGGAGGCTAACCGCAGGCTTCACAGCAGCGAGTGGAGGGAACATCGGTCTCTCCCCAGTCCTCCAGGCCAGCGCCCAGGCGCCTGAGCAGGCTTCCCGTGGCGCGGAGTAACCTCGCGGCGAGGGTGGACCGCGCCACCGCAACCGGGTCGCCGGGCCTCCGGGCCCGGGCCTCGCCCTCAAGCTCACGCAACTTCTCCTGTGTGTACAGTTCGAACAGCATTTCTTTCTCCTTCTTCGACGATGTGGTTAATTGGGGGCTGTGACGCGACCCTTCTGCGACGGGCAGGCTGTGGGTAGCCTTTACAGACCCTTGTAATTGATGAATTGGCTGAGAACGGTCACCGGCTCGACCAGGTCCTTCGAGTCTTCGATGACCTGTTCTATCGACTTATATGCTGACGGCGCTTCGTCCAGCAGCTTTTTGGCGTCGCGGTCGAGCCACGTCTTGCCATGCATCTGCTGACGGAACTCCTCCATGCTCAGCGTTTTGTGCGCCTGCTTGCGGCCCATCACACGCCCTGCGCCGTGCGGGCTGGTGTGATAGGCTTCCTCGTTGCCGCGGCCGCGCACGATGTAAGTCGCGGCACCCATGCTACCGGGGATGATGCCCATCTTCCCCTCTGAGGCGTCGATCGCACCCTTGCGGGTAATCCAGCCACCGTCCGGGAGCTGCTCGGCGTAGTTGTGGTGGCAGTTGATGCGCTGCACCTCCTGCCAGTCCGAGCCGGCCTCGCGGGAGACCGCCTCCATCAGGGAGTCCATCATCGCTTCGCGCTGCGCGTAGGCGTAGCGCTGCGACCAGAGCATGTCCTGGAGGTAGGCCACGGCCTCCACTGTCTCCGAGGGGAGCCAGGCGAAGTCGCGGTCCTCCAGCTCGATGCCTTCCGCCTTGCAGTGGTCCTGGGCGATGCGGACGTGCGCAGTCGCAAGCAAGTTGCCGATGCCTCGCGAGCCGGAGTGCAGCAGCAGCCAGACGCGGCCCTGCGCATCCGAACAGACCTCGACGAAGTGATTGCCCGCGCCGAGCGTGCCGAACTGGATCTCCGCCTTGCGGCGCAGGCTATCGCCGCGCTTCGCAAGCTCCGTCTCGTCGATCCCGGCGGGGTAACCGTTGTCTTCGATGAAGCGAGTGGCCTGCTTCAGTGGCCGCTTGTGGCCTTCGCCGACGCCGGACGGGATCAGCTCGCGGATGTGGCCGAGCACGTTGCCCTCGTGACCTACGAGGTCGTTGCGCTGGAGGTCCGTCTCGACGGCGATCATGCCGCAGCCAATGTCGACGCCGACGGCGTAAGGCATCACCGCACGCTTCGTCTTGGGGGCGCTG
>CAYONG010000241.1:0-1529 GCA_964405235.1 uncultured bacterium
CTCCAGACGCCCGTTACCGAGCGCCTTGCGGAGCTTCGAGACGTAGATGTGGACGCTGTTGAGAGCGCTTGCGGGCGCGCGTTCCTCCCAGAGCGCGTCGACCAGGCTGTCCGTCGAGACGACCTCGCCGGCGCGCAGGAGAAGGAGTGCAAGCAGTGCGCGTTGTTTGCCCGCGCCTACCTCGAGCGGCTGCCCGCGCTCGGACACCTCGAACGGGCCGAGAAGCCGAAACTCGATCGCGCCCTCACGGTCGGCCAAGTGGCCTCCATTTCGCGTCTCAAGGCCTGCCCAAGCTGAATTCAAGCACTGCTCAAGCGCATCACCAAATGCTCGGGGCTGGTCGCTCCGGCACGGGAGGTGGAATGAGCATCACGAGGGGGCTTCGTCGATGGTTCGTCGTACTGGCGCTGATGCTGGCGGTCGGCGCAGCATCGGGCCACGGCGCAGACACGAACCCTCCTCCCGATACGAACGGTGACAGACCGTCCACGGTGGTGGTCAGCGTGCGCGACAACGGCTTCCACTGGACGGACGCCGGTGTGGGAGCAGCCGCGGCGCTCGCCACGACGCTGCTCGTGCTCGGCCTTGTACTGGCCCTGCGATCAGAGCCCGGAGGTCACGGGAAACCATAGGGCGCTCTCACGGGCGCAGAAGGAGGTTGGACGTCCATGCGCGTATTCCGTTCCAAGAAGAAGTGGGCTGCGGCGACCATCGGAGTTGCGGTGATCGGAACGATCGCGGCGGCCGTGGCTCTCGGATCGCCCGGGTCGGGAAACACGATCACGACTCTCGTCACGGCGAACTTCGACAACCCGACGCAACTGAACAGCGACAGGGTCAAGTTCCAGACGAAGGATGCGACCGACGTCCGCATCCAGAAGATCGTCTTCGCTCCGGGCGCCTACAGCGGCTGGCATCACCACCCGGGCATGGTGCTCTTGTCGGTGGAGTCGGGTGTGGTGACCCTCTGGCAGCAAGACTGCAGCTCGCAGAACTACGGGCCGGGGCTTCCCAACGGTGCCGCGTTCGCCGAGGGCGGCGACGTGCCAGAACAGGTCTCGAGCGCCGGTGGGGCGACGGTCTATGCGGTGTTCGTTGCCCCGAGCAACGATCCGCCTATCACCCGAGTCGAGGACGCCGCGGTTATTTGCCCGTAATGCAGAGAGGTGCGGACTCCAGGGATGCGGGTCCGTAGAAGAACACGCTTGCAAGACCCGCCCCTGTGCCCGGCTCGTAGCCGGGCACAGGGGCGACGCCTAACCTCCACCGGTTACCAGCCCGCTGCGGCCCACACCTGAGTCGCGAGCTTCTCCGCCTCCGCCGCAGCCGCTGCGCGCCAATCCTCCTCGGTGTCGCGGTACGCAAAGATGACCGACCGGGACGCAGTGACGAGCGCGCTCGCGGGCCCCGCCGTAAACGCCCGCGCAACATCCGCCGGCGTCGCCCCCTGCGCACCGACTCCTGGGAGCAGGATGGGCGACTGCGGGAGCAGACGCCGCGCCTCGGAAACCGCCCGCGGGTGCGTGGCT
>CAYONG010000242.1:0-2617 GCA_964405235.1 uncultured bacterium
CGCGGCGCGTGCCTCCTCGATCAGCGGTAGCATCTCGGGGTCGGGACGGGTGAAGGTGGCGGAGAAGATCTCCCAGTGTCGCCGCGCCTCTTCCAGGCGCCCCATGCGCGCGTAGAGCAGCACCAGCCGCCGGTGGGCGTATGAGTACGTGATGCGCGCGTCCCTCAGTGCTCCCGGGTCGCCGATCGGAGACATCGCCAGCTCGAAGTAGGCGGCGGCCGAGTCCGGCTGGCCCAGGCCCTCGTACGCCTCGGCGACCAGCCAGCGCTTGAGCACGCGGTTCGAGCTGGACAGCACGGATCCGACATCGTCCCCCTGGAGCGCTGCCGGACCCAGGAGCCTGACGGTCTCACCGAAGCGCCCGGCGCGTGCCGCGAGCCAGGCCTCGATCAGCGCCGGGTTCGAGCCCTGGCGGTTCTGTTCGATCACGGATCGCGTGCGGATCCGCGCGAGCAGCCTCCGTGCCCGCGCGGTGTCACCCGCGGCGGCCTCCCACAGGCCCTGGGTCACGAGCGCCAACGTCGTCGTGTCGGAACTCGCCACATCCCCCGGAACGCCGTTCATGCGGCCGCTGACGAGATCGAGGAGCAGCCGGCCCCGCTTCGCGTGTTCCAGGTCGCGTCGTCGTCGTTCCTCCGGGTGAGCTCGCTGCTCCCGCTGGAGCGATTGGTCGGCCGCACGCACGCTCCCCCGAGCGGCCAGCGCGACAGCCAGACAGGATACCCCCATGCGGTCGCTGGCCGCCGCCGCCGGAAGGCGCTCCAGGGCCTTGCCGAGGCTTTCGGCGGCGGCCCAATCGCCCGCCGCCACGGCAATCTGTCCCGGGGCATTTTCCGCGAGGCCCCCCTTCATTTGTCGCGCCACTTCTCGGGCCTCATCGAGCCGCCCGAGCCACAGGAGGGCCATGAACTGGTTGATGAGAGTCGCCTGGGACGGCCCGAATGGGCTGACTTCCCCCGCGCGTCTGGAGGAAGCCAGCGCTTCCTCGGGCCGGCCAAGACGTAGCAGCTGGTAACTTAGGTTGTTGTGCGTCACAGCCCGCAAGGGATGGTGGCGCAGGACCTGGTTGAGCGTCGCGATCACCGCTTGCGGATCGCCGCGGAGCGCAGCCACTTGGGCCGGATACGCGAGCCGTGGCACCTCACCGAGTCGTTCCGGTCGTCGCAGGGCTTCGCCGAACGCTGCCAGCGCCGAGTCCGGCTCATCGAGGTTGGCGAACGCAAAAGCGACGATGCCCCAGGCGAAAGCAAAGTCGGGGTCGAGCGACAGGGCGCTGCGGGCCATGGTGATGGCGCCCCGGTTATCAACACCAAATAAGAGTTCTCCCGCCTTGAGGCTTAGTCTGTAGGCCTCGAGCGAGGGCGTTATCACCTCGACAAGCTCCCGGGTCGCCCGGAGGTCCTCCCGCCGCTCGCCGAGCGCATCGCGCAGCCGTCGCACCACGCGGCCCATGGTCGGGATCAGCTCATCGTCCGAGCGGGCCGCGTCGCTCACCGCCGCCAGCACCCGCCCACCGTCCGCGTCCAGCACCCGCACCACCACCGAATAGCCCCCTCCCAACCGACTCACGCGCCCCTCGACCACCGCCCGGATCGCGCGCCGGTAGGCCAGCTCCCGCGCCAGGGCCGCGTCCACCCGCGTCCCGCGCGGCTTTCCGGCCTGCTCGAGCGCCAGCCGGATCTGATCGTCCGACACCGTCGCGACGATCGTCGATTGATCGAGCGCCGCGCTCACCAGGTCACGCACCGCCCCCGCCAGGCTCGAGTCATCCGCCGGCCCCTCGAACTCGGCGACCAGGATCCAGTCCTTCTTCGCGGGATGCGGAGTGCGCCCTCGCACCAGGTCCGATAGCAGGCCGCTCTTCCAGGCCGCGAACGCCCCCGCGGCGAGCAGAACCAGGACCAAAGCGCCAAGCGCCAAGCTCATCCGCCGGCGGCCTGCCGGAAGTCGCGCGCCGGAGTCCGCGGCCACCGGCGAGGCCGCCAGCGCCTCCGCGAACGCCGCCAGCGTGGCGAACCGGTCCGCCGGGGTCTTGGCGAGCGAGCGTCCCAGCGCCTGCGCGATCCCCACCGGCACCGCGGGCCGCAAATCCGTCACCGAACGCGGCGCCACGCTCAGGTGCTGATGCCTCACGCTCTCGCCCGTCGGGCCGGTGAAGGGCGGCTGGCCCGCCAGCATCTCGTAGAGCACGCACGCGAGGCTGTACTGGTCGCTCCGCCCGTCCAGTTCCCCGTCCCCGATCGCCTGCTCCGGGCTCATGTAGAGCGGCGTCCCGACCGTCAGCCCGGTCTCGGTCAGCTTCGCGCTGCCTGCCGCCCGGATCGCCCGCGCGATCCCGAAGTCCGCCACCACAGCATGACCGCGCGAGATCAGGATGTTCTCGGGCTTGATGTCCCGGTGCACCACCCCCTCGCCGTGGGCATAGTCCAGCGCCTCGGCCACTTCGCGGATGAGCCGCAGCGCGTCTTCCAGCGGCAGCTGCTTCTCGCGGCCCAGCCGCTCGCGCAGCGACTCGCCCTCGACATAGGGCATGACGTAGTAGAGCAGCCCCTCGGCCGCGCCCGAGTCGTGCAGCGGCAGGATCTGCGGATGATTGAGCCGGGCGGCGGTCTCGATC
>CAYONG010000243.1:0-15667 GCA_964405235.1 uncultured bacterium
TACGGGTGTGCCGGCACCAGGGTGACGTGTGACGCGGGGTCCGATGACGCCGAGGCAGTCTAGGGCTTTTCCATGGAGACGCGAGAGCGGAAACCCAATCCCGCGGAACCCCGGAAACGGCCCGGTCAGAGCCTGGCACCGGATTTCCTCGTCACCAGCACCGCGCATGTCGTACATTCCGCCGCCATGCGCCTGAACCCCGGTCACCGGCTCGGTCCGTACGAAATCGTCTCGCCGCTCGGGGCCGGCGGCATGGGCGAGGTGTACCGCGCCCGCGACTCACGGCTGGGACGCGACGTCGCCATCAAGGTGCTGCCCCAGCACCTCAGCGAGAACGCCGAGGTCCACGCGCGCTTCGAGCGCGAGGCCCGCACGATCTCCAGCCTGAACCACCCGCACATCTGCACGCTCCATGACGTCGGCAGCGAAGGCGACATCCAGTATCTGGTCATGGAGCTGGTGGACGGCGAGACGCTCGCCCAGCGACTCGAGAAGGGGCCGCTGCCGGTGCCCGAGGTGCTGCGGCTCGGCATCCAGATCGCCGACGCGCTCGACCGGGCGCACCGCGCGGGCATCGTCCACCGCGACTTCAAGCCAGGCAACGTCATGCTCACGCGCTCGGGCGCCAAGCTCATGGACTTCGGTCTCGCGCGCCCCACCGGGATGGGTGGTACGGGCGCCGGGAGCGGAGTCACGATCGCGAACCTCACGCAGTCGCCGACCATGGCCTCGCCGCTCACGGCCGAGGGCACGATCGTGGGCACGTTCCTCTACATGTCGCCCGAGCAGCTCGAGGGCAAGGAGACCGACGTCCGCAGCGACCTGTGGGCGTTCGGCTGCGTGCTCTACGAGATGCTCACGGGCCGCCGCGCGTTCGAGGGCAAGTCGCAGGCGAGCCTGATCGGCTCGATCATGCACTCGGCGCCCACGCCGCTCACCACCGCGGCCCCGATGGTGCCCCCACCGCTCGATGCGCTCATTCGCGCGTGCCTGACCAAGGATCCCGAGGAGCGCATCCAGACCGCGCACGACGTCAAGCTGCAGCTCACGTGGATCGCGCAGGCAGGCTCGCATCCGAGCATCGCCGCACCGATCGTGCAGGCACGCCGCGGGCCGCGCAGCGAGACCATCGCGTGGGCGGTCGCGGGCGTCGGGATCATCGCCGTGGGATTCTTAGGCTGGCGCTTGCTGAGCAGCCGTTCGGGCAACGCGGCCGGGGAGCAGATCCGCTTCACGATCCCAGTCCCGAACTCGATCGTCACGCTCGACATGCCGCGGATCTCGCCCGATGGCCGGATCGTGGCGTTCTCGGCCCAGGACTCGCTCAACCGCACCATGGTCTGGGTGCGGCCGCTCAACTCGCTCACCGCGAATCCGCTGCCCGGCACCGAGGGCGCGCGCCCGCCGTTCTGGTCGCCCGACAGCCGCTACCTCGGGTTCGTCGCAGACGGCAAGCTCAAGAAGATCGCCGTGGCCGGTGGCCCGGCCACCGTGGTGTGCGATGCGCCGACAGGATCCGACGGTACCTGGGGCAGCGAGGGCGTGATCCTGTTCGATGGCGGCGCCAACGATCCCATCCTGCGCGCCAATGCGGCCGGCGGGGTGGCCACCCGGGCGGTGGGAGGGGACAGCACCTACCAGGTGGGCTGGCCGGCCTTCCTGCCCGATGGGAAGCACTTCTTCTATACCAAGCTCAACACGAATGGTCCGCCCGAGATCATGCTGGGGACCCTCGGCGACACCACCGGCCGCGCGCTCGGGATCACGGGTTCGCGGGTCGAGTACTCACCCGACGGCTACCTGATGTTCGCGCGCGAGCGCACGCTCATGGCCCAGCGTTTCAGCACCGGGAGCATGAAGCTCGCAGGAGAGCCATTCCCGGTGGCCGAGGATCTTCCGGTTGCGGGCAACGCCCTCGCCAACTTCACGGTGTCACGCAACGGCGTGCTGATCTACCGCTCGACCGGCCAGATCATGAACCGGCTGGTGTGGCTCGATCGCGGCGGGCGCGAACTCTCGGAGGTCGCCCCGGCCGCCGATTTCCGCGCCCCGGCCCTGTCGCCCGACGGCGGCCGCATCGCGATCCGGCGCCGCGATGGCGTCAACCTCGACATCTGGGTGGTCGATCCCGCCCGCGGCACTACGACGCGTTTCACATTCGATCCCGGGCCGGACGGCAACCCCGTCTGGTCTCCCGACGGATCGCAGATCGCGTGGACGTCCCCGAAGGGCGATGCCGACGGGGTCTCGGTCAAGTCCGCCGGCGGCCTGGGGCAGGAAACGCTCCTCACCATCTCGGGCCAGTCGAGCGCGGTTCTGGACTGGTCCCGCGACGGCAAGTACGTCCTCTACCAGACCGTGAACCCGGCGACCGGCCTGGACCTCCTCATGGTGCCGGCGACCGCCGGGGGCAAGCCCGAGGTGGTGCTCCAGACGTCGTTCAATGAGCTGCGCGCGAAGTTCTCCCCGGATCGCCGCTGGGTCGCCTACCAGTCCAACGAATCGGGCCGCCCCGAGGTGTACGTGGCGTCCCTGGCGGGTCCGGCGGGGAAGTGGCAGATCTCGACGCATGGTGGCGGCGACCCGTGCTGGAGCCGCGACGGCCGCGAGCTGTTCTACCTGTCTCCGGATCAGCAGCTCATGTCGGTGGCTGCGACGGCCGGCGCCAGCTTCGAGCCCGGAACGCCGCGGCCGCTGTTCCGCGTCCAGATCGAACCCGGGTTCCGCCGCAACGTCTACGACGTGTCGCCGGACGGCAGGCGGTTCCTGTTCCTCGTGACCGCCGGCGAGACGACCACGCCGATGACCGTGATGGTGAACTGGCGCGCGGGGCAGGAGCGTAAGTAGCAGGACGGCCGGAGAGCGCGGCACATGGGCAGGGAGCCTTGGCACAAACGACGCCTGGCACGCAGCAAGGCGTCCTGGCGCGAACTGACCGACGGCTTCACGCTGCAGGAGCTGTGGTCACAGTTCCGGCGCGAGACGGCACAGAGCTATCGTCTGTACTCTGCCGACCTGGAACGCCGGAATGATTCTGCGCGCCATGACCGGCGCGGGTTCGCGCGCCAACTTCTGCGGGGGATGGTGCTCAAGCTCTCGCCCGCGCGCCGGCTGGTGCTGCTGCTGGCGCTGATCCTCGTGGTCATCGGATACGTCGGCTCCCTGAACTCCTACGCGGTGATCGGCACGCTGCTGGTGCTCGGCCTGCTAGGGCTCGAGTTGGCGGACCGCGTGGCGATGAAGCGCGACCTGCAGCTCGCGCGCGAAATCCAGGGCTGGCTGGTGCCGCGCACGCCGCCGGAGGTGCCCGGGGTCGGGATCGCGTTCGCGACCCGGCCCGCGAATACGGTGGCGGGCGACTACTACGACGCGTTTCCGCGGCCCGGATCGTCGGCCGGTGATGCGCCCCTGCTGCTGGTGGTGGCGGACGTGGCGGGCAAGGGGATGCCGGCGGCGCTGCTCATGGCCTCGTTTCAGGCCAGCCTGCACACGCTGGTGCAGGAACCGCTGCCCTTGGCCGAGGTGGTTCTCCGCCTCAATCACTACTGCTGCGCGAATAGCCTCGAGGGCCGCCGTTTCACCACCGCGGTGCTGGCGCAGCTCGATCCGGCCACCGGCACGCTCGATTACGTGAACGCAGGCCACAACGCGCCGCTGCTCAGGCGCGCGGATGGACGTATCGAGAAGCTGGAGGCCGGTGGGCTCCCGCTCGGCATCCGCCTGGACGGGCCGTACACGGCGGGGCGAGTCCGGATGGAGGCGGGCGACGTGCTGGTGTGCTACACCGATGGCGTGGTCGATGCGCGCAGCGGTGCGGGCGAGGAGTACGGCGAGGAGCGGCTCCACGAGCTACTGCGCGGCTCCGGCCGCATCGGCGCGGCAGCGATGCTCGAGCGCCTGATGGCCGCGGTGGTGGTCCACACTGGTGAAGCTCCGCGCTTTGACGACATCACCTGCCTGGTGCTCAGCGCAAGTGAGGTCACGCCATGCTACGAACAATCGCAGCCTCGCTTCTGACGCTGGTCGTCCTCGCGGTCTGGCTCGCAAGCGCGTTGCCGATCCGCGGGCTCGCGTCCCGGCCGTCTCCCGCCAGGAGCTACGCCGAAGCCCTGCGCCTGGTGGACGCGCTCCGCGCGGAGGACACGCAGGCCATCGCGTCCGAATGCGGCACAACTCTGCTCACGCACGGAGGCCGCACGTCTCGCGTGATCGTACTGCTGCACGGACTAACGAACTGTCCCGCCCAATTTGACTCGCTCGGCCGTCTCTCTTTCGCGCGTGGCGCCAATGTGTTCATTCCCCGCCTGCCGCGCCACGGATTCGCCGATCACATGACGGATGAACTGGCGCACGCCGGCGCGGATGAACTGCGACGATTCACCGACCGCGTTCTGGACGCCGCGCGCGGCCTGGGCGACAGCGTGACCGTGGTGGGACTCTCGGTGGGCGGCACGCTGGCGGTGTGGGCGGCGCAGGAGCGTCCCGACGTGAACCGTGCGGTGATGATCGCACCGATGCTCGGCGTAGCCAGGGCGCCTGGCCGGTGGACGCCGGTCGTGGCCCGGCTGATGGGCGCTCTGCCCAACCTGTACATATGGTGGGACTCGGACCGCAAGCAGGATTTGCCCGGCCCGAGGCACGTCTACCCACGCTTCTCGACACGCTCGGTGGCCGCAGCACTCCGGCTGGGTGCGGTCGCCTGCCTGCGCGCCCAGCGGGCCGGTCCCGCCTGCCGCTCGCTGGCGATCGTGACCGTGGGCGGGGACGTGGCGGTGGACAACGGCCGGTCTGCGGCGCTCGTGCGTGCGTGGCGCGGACACGGGGCTCGCGATGTCGTCACGTACGAATTCCCGGCCGGGTTGCACCTCAACCACGACGTGGTCGATCCCGAACAGGTGGGTGGCAATCCCGCCGTCACCTACCCTGTGTTAATGCGCCTCATCGGTCTCTGAGCGCGGGGAGCGGGGAACCCGGACAGCCCAGCCTCTCGAACCGACAGCCGGATGCTCGTTTCGAGGGAGTTGCCCTGTGCTCGAGTTCGGACATTGCCTTCATCGTCGAGCGGCGGGTTTAGCATGGCTGCGGTCCCACCGGTGACGAGTTTCGTTGACCCAGCCCCGGCGTGCCCCTAGCCTTGATCCATGCGATTGCGCGTCGGTCGGCACCTGATTGCGGCATCACTCCTGGCTCTGGCACTGGTGAGCACCGCCCGTGCAGGCACCTCGGTGACACGCACGCTACAGCTCGATCCCGACCGCCTGCCCGTGACCGGGGGGGTCGAGAGTCCGGCTGGGCAGAGGGTGGCACGGGTCGAGCCGATCGCGCTCGAGTGCGCGGTGGACGGCGCGCGTGCTCCCGCTGGCGTGACCGTCCGGGTGGGCTACCAGGGATTCGAACGCGGGCGAAATGTCGCATGGCTCGAGATGCCGGAGGGGCGCGGGCTGCCCGCCGGGCACGAACAGCACCCGGCGCGCCTGACGGTGCGGCTCGAGTTCGAGCCCTCCGCGCTGCGTCCGGTCGCACGCGAGCGCGTGGTGCCGGAATGGGAGGACAGCGGCAGGCCAACGCGGACGATCGCGGCGGGATCGCGGTCGGGGGCGCCCGCCGACGGTTTGCCCACGGCGCCGGCCGAGTTTGGGCGGACCGTCTCCTCTGCGCGCGGCCGGGCGGCCGAGCCGTTTCGTCCCACCCAGGTGCCGTCGCTGCTCGGCAGCCCGGTCGCCTACCTGATCGTCACCACCGACACTCTGGTTTCGGCGTTCCAGCCGCTCGCCGACTGGAAGACGGCGAGCGGCGTGCCGGCCGCGGTGCGTACGCTGAGCTTCATCCGCGAGCAGTACCCGGCGGCGGTCGACGATCCCGAGCGCATCCGGCTCTTCATTCGCGACGCGTATACCCGATGGGGCACCCGCTGGGTGCTGATCGGCGGCGACACCGAGATCCTGCCGCCGCGATACGCGCACATGACGTTCCTGGGTGACGAGCACATCGCCTCGGATCTCTACTACTCGTGTCTCGACGGCAACTGGAATGCCAATGGCGACAGCACGTTCGCCGATGCGTTCGCGGGCTCGGGGGATCCAGGCGACGACGCCGACCTGCTGCCCGAGGTATGGGTCGGGCGCGCGCCGGTGGTGTCGCCGGCGGATGCCGAGCGATTCGTGCGCAAGACGCTCGCGTACGAGACGACTCCGATCGCTGATTACATGGAAAACGTGCTGTTCTTCGCTCAGGTGATCACGCCTTACCCCTGGAGCCCGGGCCAGCCCGTGCAGCTCGATGGCGCCCAGCTGGTGGAACAAGACCAGCTGCCGATCCTCGACACCGCACCCAACATCCATGTGGCGCGCATGTACCAGAACCACACGGACCCGCGCTGGCGGCCCGGGTCGGTCCACGAGACGCGTGCCGCGGTGTTCGACTCGCTCCAGCTGGGGTACAACCTCGCGGTGCACGTGGGCCACGGGTATCGGGAGGTGATGTCGTGCGGCGACGACAACCTCACCAACAACGACATGCACACGCTCACCAATGGCGAGCGGCTGATGAACTTCTACGCCATCGATTGCACGTCGAACGCGATCGACTTTGCGTCAATCGGCGAGGCGCTCATGCGCGCCCCTGCGGGTGGGGCGGTGACCAACATCGGTTCGACCTGGCTCGACTACCCGCTGTTCGGCCGGGTGTACCAGAAGGAGTATTTCCGGTTGCTGTTCCGGGACAGCGTCACGGCAGTCGGTGAGGCGCAGGGCCGCCAGAAGCTGCCGTTCGTCGGCACGTCGTACTACGACAGCTTCGACCGGCTGAGTCAGCTCACGCTGCTGCTGCTCGGCGATCCCGAGTTGCGCATCTTCACCGCGCGCCCGCGCGAGCTGACGGTGGCGGCGCCCGACTCGATTGCGGCCGGCGATGGCGGCTTCACGGTCGCAGTCTCGGTGGACGGCACTCCGCTGGCGGGAGCGAGGGTCACCGCGTGGATGCCGGGTCACGAATACCGCACCGAGCTCACCGACGGCTCCGGCAGCCTCACGCTGCCCTTTCACCCCGATTCGGTAGGCCCGTGCTCGCTCACCGTGACGGCATTCAACGCCCGGCCGTGGCGCCGATCGCTGGTCGTGGTGGCGGGTGCGCCCGCCGCGCTGCAGGGCGCGGCCCCTATGGTGCTGGACGATTCACTCGCGGGGAGGCATGGCGATGGGAACGGACTGCCCGACGCGGGCGAGCAGGTGGATGTGGTGGTGGCGCTGCGGAACGGGGGCGGCACCGGGGCCTTGGCCGTCACCGGCACGTTGAGCACCACCGACCCGTGGATCACCATCACCAATCCCACCGCGGACTATGGTGCGATCGACCCCGGCGCGACAGTCTCGCCGGCGACCGGCTTCGGGATCGCGATCGCTTCCGGCTGCCCCGACCAACGCGAGGCGGCGTTCACGCTCGACCTGGGGGGCGACGGCGGACTCCTCCAACAACAGCACTTCCGGCTGCTGGTGCGGGCACCCGAGCTGGTGCACATCGGGCATGCCGAGAGCGAGCAGGGCGGCAATGACGATGGCCGTCCGCAGCCGGGGGAGACCGTCAGTTACTCGTTCCGCGTGCGAAACGTGGGCACCGGGGACGCGCACGCGCTGGCCGGGCGGCTGGGGAATCTCGATGGGCTGGCGCTGATGCTCGATTCGACCTTCACGCTTCCCGATCTGCCCGCAGGCGCCGAGGCGAGCACGACGCCGGTGCGGTTCGTCCCCTCCAGCGCCGACGCGCGACTCGAGCTCGAGATCGACGACGCGACCGGACCGCGCCTTGAGCGGGTACTGGATCTGGGCTATCCGGAGGCGGTCACAGCGCTCGCCGCGGCCGGTGGCCCTGGCCGCGTGACGCTCACCTGGCAGCACGACCCGGTGGCCGACCTGGCGGGCTACAACCTCTATCGAGGCACCAGCGTCTCGGGGCCGTTCGTGAAGGTCGCGCCCCAGGCACCCGGGCGGACCTCGATCTGGTCGGATGTGAATCTCGCGCCCCTCACGCCCTACTACTACCAGGTGACCGCGATCGACAGCTCGGGCAACGAGTCGATCCCCAGCGCGCTGGTCTCCGCGAGCACCAGCCCAGGCGCGCACGCCGGCTTCCCGGCGTTCACGCGCGAGACCTCGGGGACCCCCGTGGCGTTGGCACCGGTGTCTCCGGGTGCCGCACAGGACATCCTGGTGGGCGGCCTCGTGCTCCACCTGTTTCACGCCGACGGCACCGCGCCGGTCGACGCCGACGGCTCGAGCGCCACCCCGGGCGACTTCACCACGCTCGGCCGTTACTACCAGGGCGGCGGATCGGTCGCCGATCTCGACGGTGATGGCGGACGTGACGTCATCGGCGCGGCGTGGACCTCGAAGCAACTCTTCGCTTTCAATGCCCAGGGTCTGCCGCGCCCCGGGTTCCCGGTCCCGGTGGCGGACCCGATGTGGTCGAGCGTGGCGGTCGGCGATCTCGACGGCGACGGCCACGGGGAGATGGTCTTCGCGTCGCTCGGCGGGGCGCTCTACGTGTTTCGCGCCGATGGCAGCGAATGGCTCGATGGCGACGCCAATCCAGCCACGCTCGGCGTATTCAAGCTCCTGGGCAGCGCCTTCAACCCCGGCACCCCCGCGCTCGCCGACCTGCTCGGCGCCGGGCAGTTGGCGATTGTGTACGGCAGCCTGAACGGGTTCCTGAACGCGTGGCAACCGGACGGGTCCAACGTTCCGGGCTTTCCGGTCAACCTTGGCGCCCCGATGCTGGCCTCCGCGGCGGTCGGACGTCTCGACGGTCCGGGCGCCCCACTCTCGATTGTGGTGCCGGTCGGCAACAACTCGATCCACGTGCGGCTGGCGAACGGATCGAACCGCCCGGGCTTTCCGGTCGCCCTGCCGACCACCGGTGTCGGCCAGGGCTCCTCGCCGGCGCTCGCCGACATGAACGGCGACGGGTTCCTCGACATCGTGGCCGCCTCCCCCAATGGACGGGTGTACGTGTTCGACCGCAATGGCGCCCCGGTCGCGCCGTGGACGGCGTCCTCGCGCTTCTCGTCGCTCACCAGCGACGCCACCCTGGCCGGTCCGGTGGTGGCCGACATCGACGGTGACCGCGTGAACGACGTCGTCGTGGGGGACGAGACCGGATCGCTCGCGGCCCTGAGCGGGGCGAGCGGAGCGATGCTGCCGGGGTTTCCGATCGTGCTCGCCGCCGAAGCCTCGGGCACGCCGGCGTTGTGCGACTGCGACGGCGACGGCATGAGCGAGATCGTCACCGTGGACTATGGCGGCACGGTGCACGTCTGGGACTACGACTTCCCGTTCTCGCCCGCGGGCCCCGCGCCGTGGCCGCAGTTCCACCACGATGCCCGGCGCACGGGATCGAGCGAGCCGGACCCCCTGGTCGGCGTCGAGCCGCCGACCGCCACCCTACCCCGCACGCTCGAGCTGGCCGCGCCAAATCCCAACCCGGCGCGCTCGGGGTTGCAGATCCTCTTCGGCGTTCCGATCGAACAGAACGGCGCCGCGTTCGATTTGGCGATCTACGATCTGGCCGGCCGTCGAACGCGCACGCTCGCCCAGGGCCGGGCGCGCGCCGGCCGCGGCGAGGCTCGCTGGGACATGCGCGATGCGCGCGGTGGGCGTGCGCCGAGTGGAGTCTATCTGGTGCGGTTGAGCACCGGCGGTCGGGCGCTTACGCGCAAGGTGGTGGTGCTGCCCTGAGGTGGACTGGACGCGCTCCGCAGGGGGGGTAGGCGCCGCTGCCTGGGCCCGCTTCGATGTCCCGATGGGGCTTCGCGTGTCCATGGAACGCGGTCCTTTAGCGGCTCCCGTCGCCCGGAACGGGGCCTGGGAAGCAACCCCAACTTAGACCTAAATGGCTTCGCATGATTCGGCAATGTTCGGTTGCGGTTCGGGGGGCCGCCCTCCGTCGCGGGGACCCCGCTTCGCGGCCCCGCTCGTCGGGTGCCCCCCGAACCGCAGCCTCGGGTCCTTGGCCGAATCATGCGAAGCCATTTAGGATCCCGCCGTGCCGGCGCCCTGTATGGCGCAGCCGTTCTTGCACGCCTTATGGCGGGCCAGGATCACCTGGAGGTTGGTATGGTGATTGTAATTCTCCTCATGATGACAGACGAAATTGCCTGGGTGCATGGTACTCCCCAGTGGTGTCGGGCGGATCGCCCGCGAGCGGGCTCAAGAGTCATTTCCAACTCCGTGGACTAGCGCGGTCGGGGCATCCCTTGCCGCGAGAGCGATGATGGGCTGCTACGGCGCAGCCGACCATCCGGCGACGAAGATCGCGCGCTTTATTCTCCGCATCTTGCAATCTTGATGCCGGGCGGAGGGGCCACCGCGGGGATGCCCGGAGTTGATGCCCAATACAGAGCCGGCCAGTGAGTTAGGAGGGAGGATCACTCTCGATCGGAGGTCGACGCGAGCGCCCTGGAGGGCAGGCATCTGGGTGCTTGGCCTGACGTGATCCCGCAAGATCGGTCCAGAAGCAACGCGATAGTCCATGCCGGGCATCCGGAGAAGGGGGCGCGAAGATGGCTCGGGACTGGCACCGGCCTCGTAGGGCAGAGTTGTGCCGATCGTTCCCCGGTGGTGTGCGGCAGGGGGTGCCCATGGTCGGCCTGACGAAAAGCGGCAAGCTTCGAAGGGTTCCGTTGCCACCCGTCCTCTGAAACAAGATTCAGGGTAAGGTCGGGCGGTTGGTTCCATATGCGACACTTGGCAAGGCCGTAGGCGTTGCAGCCAAACGGGGTCATGCGATAGTTTGGAGCAAGGATCTTCGATCTCTGGGGGAGGAACGATGACCGACGCGCTCACGAAAACGCCCTGGCATGTTTGGCTGGTCGGCGTAATCGCCCTGCTGTTCAACGCCATAGGCGTATTCGACTTCGTGATGAGCAGGGCGCAAGGCGCAGCCTACATGGCCAGCGCGGGTATGACGCCGGATCAGATCGCTCATTATCAAGGGATGCCGAGTTGGATGACGGTCGTATGGGCCGTCGGTGTCTTTGGGGCGTTCCTGGCTTCGATCCTCTTGTTGTTGCGGAGAAAGCTGGCGTTGCCCGTCTTTGTCCTGTCGCTAGCGGCATTTCTCGTTAGCCTCCTTTACACCTACGTCCTCACGAGCGGCGGCGCCGTCATGGGTCAGCAGATGGCGATCACGAGCGCCGTCATCACGGGGCTGCTGGTCTTCTTCAGCTGGTACTCACGGTTCATGGCCGCGCGAGGCGTGCTCCGCTAACGGGCCGACGAGCCGCGACCTGAGGCGGTGGCCGGATGGCTGCGAGTCTCAGTCGAGAACCGCGAGTGCTTCGATCCGGAACCCGGGTCCGCGATCGAAGCTGGCGTCCCTAACGGGATTCGAACGTAACGCCCCGGCCAAACCAGCGTCGGAACCTGACGACCAAACGCGGAAAGACAACGACTTACCCAAAGCGCCTGACGACGGTAGTGGACGGTAGACGACGGAGAAGCGGGACAGTTCGGGGACAATTGAGGGACGGGCTGGTTCGAAATCAGGCACGGCGGGTAGCCTTGGGTCATCACCTTGACGTGCTCCCCAACTCGGATACAAGCAGAGTCGGCAACTTCCCGAGTTGAGTGCGAAGCGTGTCGGTCATCGCGGTGCCGCCCGGCTGAGTTCATACGACCCTCATTTCAGGCGCGTAAACCCGTCGGCGCTCCAGTTCTCCAGCACGTCCGCGCACGCCACACCATTCGGATCCCTCTGACAGGCGGCGAACAGTGCTTGCGGTTGAGTGAGATTGCCGCCGACGGCCGCGCTCAACTTCGCCCAGCTGGCTGCTCCAGGCCACTGCGGGTCGGGAGGCCGCACGCGACGCATGACCGAACGTCCTGATCCCGCCGCAAGGAGGACAGGTGGGAGGACGAGCTGCAGGCCGCTCGCGGCCATGCCCTTCAGGAAGCTTCTTCGACGCATGGCTCCGATGCCTCCAGGCTCCGGCACTCTCGATGGATCGCCTTCGTGATCATGGCATTCCTAGTGACGCAGAATCTCACGGGACCGAGTTCGAGACGAACGGTCCGGTGATCAGAGGAGTCAAGGCAATCGAGCGGCTGCATCCGCGCTGACTCCACGCGGAGGAATTCGGTCTGGATTGCGGCGTCTGGCCGCGCGTAGAGTGTTATCCTCTCCCCATGGTATGGATTCCACGGACCAGCCGGAGCCGAACTCCCTGCGGAGACACCGGATGACCACTTCGACGCGGCTGCTCGCGTGCCTGGCGCTCGCCGCCTGGCCTGGAACTGCCCACGGGAACGATCGGGTCGCCTCGTCGCTGATCCACACCACGTCCGAACTTCATCCCACCTATTCCGTCTTCTTCGATCCGGATGCCAGCGTGCACGTGAAGGAGTTTGCGTTCTTCCACAACGTCGTGGGGCAGCGCGCCCTCTTTCACCTCATCTACCAACGAAGTGGCGGCGTCCATAGTACGGAGAGGACGATGGGTCACGCATGGTCGGGAGACCTGGTGCACTGGGTTGTGGACACCCTCGCGTTCGCAGTGGACAACACGTGGTGGAACCGACGACACGTATGGTCGCCGAGCCTGATCGAGGCGAACGGCCGCACCTACATGTTCTATACCGGCGCTGACGACCAGGAAGACCAACGGATCGGCTACGTCTCCACGGCGGCCCTCGATACAACGAACACCGTATGGGACTCACCGCGCGTGATGGTGTGGGAGGCGGCGATGACCCGCTGGGCAGTGCCCGACCCGCCCGTGTACGGAGGGCAAACGCAATTCCGCGACTGCTACGTGATGCACGACCCCGAGTACGCCGGTTGCCTGCTCATGTACTACGACGCCCACGATTCCACCGACGCCAAGCTCAATCGCGGCGGGCTCGTCGTGGGTGTGGCACGAAGCGATCCCGGCAGTGTGGACACGTGGCACGACCTCGGATACTTCCCGAGGACCCTCCCGAGTGTCACGAACATCCCCCAACTCGAGGGGCCGCACGTCTTCTCGGTGAACGGTACGGGGACGAACTGGCGGCTCATGTTCACGAACGCGGGCTCGCCGCCCGGCGAATACGGACAGTCGACGGTCCGCTTCGAGTCACTCGCTCTCGGGGGGAGCCCGGCGGATACGACGCCCGCCCACTGGAGCTCGCCTGTGATCCTCCAGGAGTACCTGAACAACGAACCTGCCTCGTTCGGCTGGAGCGGCAGCGAGGAGCTGCACGTCTCGGGAGCTGATTACATGGGAGGGTTCATTGCGTGGACGCCTGGCCCGACCGGCATCGCCTACGCTCGAGTGATCTGGAATGGGAGTGACTTCACGCTCGGCGCCCCCAGTGTCACATCCGTGGACGAGGTCCGCTCGACCGCCCGCGGAGTGAACATGAGCCTCGCAGGCTGGAGCCCGAGTGCACCGAAGGTGACATTCGTGATCGATTCACCGGTCGAGCTGGCCGCGAAGCTCGAGGTCTTCGACGCGCAGGGGCGGCACACCGCCACACCGTTCGACGGCACGCTCGCCCGTGGACGGAACGCCGTGACGTGGGAACTCGTGACCTGCGAAGGCGTGCGGGTTACGAATGGCGTCTACTTCGCGCGCCTCGGTTTTGCCGGAGGGAGCCGGACCGTTCAGGTGCCCGTCGCGTGGTGAACGGTGACGTCGCTCGGAACGAAAGTCGCCGCGTTGTGCCAGCAGGAGCGTGGCGTCCCCAACGGGATTCGAACACACGGGGACCGCACGAATCGCCGCGATAATCGCGGCTTTCCGCGTCCCGTTGTGGCGGTCTTGTGGCTTTCTCCGCCGTTCCGGGTCCCCGCTGTCTGTCTCTGAGGCTCACGCCCGCCGTCCCTTCGCGTCCATCGCGAGCACTCGACCACTACGCGCGTCGGTCGGCCTCTCGTGGAACGCCGCCAGCTTCTCGACAGCATCGTTGAGGTCCGCCGACGACGTGATGTCGTATCGCCTGAATACGCTCGCCGTCTTGTGTCCGGTCAATCGCATCGCGACCGACTCCGGTACGCCAGCACGCACGAGGTTGCGCACTGCGCTGCGGCGGAAGTCGTGCACCATGCGCCCGTCGAGTCCCGCCTTCTCGCAGGCCGTGTGCCATGCGGCGTAGTACCAGCCACGCACCTGTCGACCGTCGTCGTGGACGAAAATCCACGGGATGATAAAGCCGCGTTCCCGCTGCATTGCCTCGACACGCTCATGCTGCTCGCGCAAGAGACTCGCGAGTCGCGGATGAGCGTTGATGGGAAACCGCCTCGGCTCGTCGTTCTTCGTCTTGCCGCGCCACAGTCGAAGCTCGCCAGCATCCCAGTCAACATCACGCCACCGCAGGTTGACGAGGTCCCCGCGTCTCCAACCCGTGATGTAGGCCGTCTCGATGAACGGTCGCAGGTACGGCGGCAGATGCGGCAGCGCGGCCGCGAGGTCCGCAGGCTCAAAGAAGCCTTGTCTCGCGTTCTGCACTCGAATCGTCGGCAGCGGGGGACGCTGGGGAAGCTTCCCGCTGCGGTAGGCGAGGGTCAGCCCGCGACCGACCACTGCGATTTCATTCCTCACCGTCGCAGCCTTCGTGCCTTGCGCGCGCCGCTTGCTCGCATAGCGGGTCAACGCATCGTGCGTGAGGTCCAGCGCGCGGGCATCCTCGCCGAAGTATTCGACCACGCGAGACGTGGGCGGCTTGCTCTTGCGCTCGTTGAGTTCATGGTCCGCCGTCACCATGTCGAGCAGGTCCTTGAGCGTCAGTCTCTCGGCCGCCGGGCCGACGATGCGCCCCTGTGCGGCTTCGCCATGTCGCTGCTTGAGCAGGTTCACGGCCGCCTGTCGCTCCGTCGAGCCGGTGGACTCTCGAAACCTGCGGCCGTTGTACCAGTAGGTTATTACCCACCTTCCGCCACGCTGTTCGATGCTTCCCGTCCCGTAGTCCTTCCTCCGCTTCATGGCTTCCTCCGCGCCCGGTGCTGGTAGTGGACCAGCGCACTCGTGACGAGATGCCCTTGACTGCGTCCCTCGTGTCCCGCTTGCACTTCAAGCCACCTTCGCAGCGCGCTGGGGACAAGCACTGTGAGACGCACGGGCCGATCGCGTCGCGGCGGCCGTCCGATGCGTGGCTTGCCCTTCGTTCTCTGTGCCATAGGCAACCCCCTTTCCTGTGACGGAAAGTAGCATCGGAGTGCTCATTGCGTCAATGTCCCTTCCCGGCCATCCAACGCTCAAGCCCACGCTCCGAGAAGCGCAGCGTGCCCTCGCTCGGGTGTCGGGTGAACGGCCAGCGACGCGCCCGGCGATATACCTGCTTGACGCTGAAGCCGAGACGCTCACCCGCCTGCTCCGGCGTCAGCAACCTGTCGCTCGGTTCCGGCTCATGCCCGTTCGCGGTGCCGCGTCCCTTCCCGGCCGCGAGTTCCAGCGCCTTCAGCACGGGTGCGAGCACAAGCAGCAGGGCGGCAGCCTCGCGGGGCGGCACGTCCAACCCCTTCGCCGGGTCCGCGAGCAGGTCGGCCATCGTCGGCACGATGCTCAGGCGCGACTCAGCCATGGGTCGCCTCGACGTTCGGGTGTCGTTCATCACGGCGGGCACGCTTGCGATCGCGGCGCTGCGCCCTCCGCTCATCGCGCTCCCGTTGCCGCTCGCGGCGTAGCCGCTCGGCCACC
>CAYONG010000244.1:0-21258 GCA_964405235.1 uncultured bacterium
CTCGATCCCGATCGGCGAGATGCTCTTCCTCTACATCGCGACGCTCTACGGTGGCTCGATTCGGCTGACCACCCCGATGCTCTGGGCGCTCGCGTTCATCGCCGAGTTCCTGATCGGCGGCGTGACGGGGATCTACCTGGGATCGAGCGGGGCGGACATCTACCTGCACGACACCTATTTCGTCGTGGCGCACTTCCATTACACGTTCGTGCCGATCGCGGTCCTCGCGGTGTTCGCCGGCATCACCTCCTGGTTCCCCAAGATGTTCGGCAAGATGATGAACGAGACTCTGGGCAAGATCCACTTCTGGGGCACCGTCATCCCCTTCAACTGCATCTTCATCCCGCTCTTCATCCTGGGTGCTGCCGGTGACCATCGCCGCATCTTCGACTACACGAACTTCCCCGACCTCGCCACCCCCGAGATGCAGGCCTTGCGCATCATGGCCACGGTCTCGCTGGTCGTCATGCTGTTGTTCCAGTTCGTGTTCCTGTTCAACTTCATCGCCAGCCTGATCCGCGGTCGCAAGGCCGAGAAGAACCCGTGGAAGGCGAACACGCTGGAGTGGACGGCGGACTCGCCGCCGCCACACGGCAACTGGGCCACGATGCCGACCGTCTACCGCGGCCCCTACGAGTACAGCGTGCCGGGTCGTGCCACGGACTTCTGGCCGCAGGACGAACCCGCATGACCGAGGAGAACGGCCTGTGAGCGCCAGGACGATCGCGACCACGCGCAGCGCGATGGGCATGCCGACCGGCAGGCTCGCCATCTGGTGGGTGCTGGTCTCGGAGGTTGTGGTGTTCGGCGGCGTGCTGGTTTCCTACATTATGCACCGCCTCGCCCATCCCGAGTGGGGGCTTCAGGCCGCCCACACCAACCTGTGGATCGGCGCCTTCAACACGTTCGTGCTGCTCACCTCGAGCCTTTCGGCGGTCCTCGCTCACCAGGCGGCAGAGCAGGGCAACGGACCCAAAGCTGCGCGGCTGCTGTTCGCCACCGTCGGCGGCGGCGCCACGTTCCTGATCGTGAAGTCGATCGAGTGGACGAGCGAGATCACCCATGGCTTCACCATCCAGTCGGGCGGGTTCTGGTCCTACTACTACACGGCGGCCGGTATCCACGCGACGCACGTTCTGGCAGGCATGCTCATCATGGTGTGGGTCGCGATGTCCGCCCTGAAGAACCGGGATCTCCACCGGGTGGAGAACGTCGGCATCTACTGGCACTTCGTGGACATCGTCTGGATCTTCCTCTTCCCGTTGCTGTACATCGCCAAATGAGCGCGCCCCGGAACCCGGCAGGGCCGGCGGGGCACCCGGTAGGACCCGCGGCGGGACACGGCGCCGGCCACGGAGCGCACCGCAACTACGTGAAGATCTGGGGCATCCTGCTGGTCTTGCTGGTCATCAGCGTGGCCGGCCCCTTCGCGGGGATCCGGGTGGTGACGCTGATCACCGCCTTCGGGATCGCGCTGGTCAAGGCCTACATGGTCGCCAAGAACTTCATGCACCTCGACGTAGAGAAGCCGATCATCCGGTGGCTCATGGCTGTGGCGCTGGTGCTGATGGTCCTCCTGTTCTCAGGCCTGGCGCCCGACGTGATGAAGGACCAGGGCCGCAACTGGACGAAGGACGAAGGATTCCACCCCAAGGAGACCGTCGGGCATCCCAGCGGCGGGAGCGATTCGAGTCATGGAGCCCAGGGTCACTGAGCAGGCGCTGAACGCCCCGGCCCGCGCGGGCCGCCTGGCCGAGAACGGCGTCGTCGGCATGGCGATCGCGGTCTTCGTCGAGGTGATGTTGTTCGCAGGCTTCATCTCGGCGTTCATCATCGTCCGCAACTCCACGCCCGCCGGGCTCTGGCCTCCGCCCGACCAGCCCCGGTTGCCGGTCGCGACCACCGCCTTCAACACCGCGATGTTGCTGACCAGCGGCGTCGTGCTTTTCCTCGCCCACCGCGCGTTCGCCCGCCGCGGCGCCGTGGCCGCCGCGCCGCTGATGGGTGTCTCCATCCTGCTGGGCGGATTGTTCGTGCTCTTACAGGGGGTGGAATGGGTGCGGCTCATCGGACAGGGGCTGACGCTGACGTCGAGCCAGCTGGGGTCCTTCTTCTACGTCATTGTCGGCGCCCATGCCCTGCACGCTGCCGCCGCCCTCATCGTGCTCGTGACCCAGTGGCAGGCGCTGCGCGCGCAGCGCCTGTCGCGTTCGGCGTTCGGCGCCGGCCAGCTCTTCTGGTACTTCGTCGTTCTCATGTGGCCGGTCATCTACCTTCAGGTCTACCCGTGAGACGAGGGTTGCCATTGCTGTCCCTGCTCGCCCTGCCGGAGGCGGCCCACGCCTGCGCGGTCTGCGGCGCCGCCGTCGACCGGAGCAAGTCGGCCTTCCTCGGCACCACCATCCTGCTCTCGTTGTTGCCGCTGGCGATGATCGGGGCGGGGCTGTGGTGGATCGCTCGCCAGGCGGGCGGGGAGCTGGCGGGCAAGCTCGCGGAGCGCGAGATCCAGGCGGACGCGCCGGTGAGACCCGCGGGCGCAGGGGAAGGGTAGGGCCAGAAAATGGTCGCGCCCCGGCAGGCGGACCTGCCGGGGCGACGTGGTAGCGGGGGCTGGATTTGAACCAGCGACCTTCGGGTTATGAGCCCGACGAGCTACCAGGCTGCTCCACCCCGCATCAGTGACCGCACAGTAGCCGCCTCACCGACGCACTGTCAAGCGCGTGCCTCGCATGCGGGGGGCCAACGCGGGTTGCGCGGCGCGTTCGCCGTGGCTATGCTGCGCGGCCTCGACCGGGCAGGATGGCCGCTTTTCGACCGATACGGAACTCGTCCAGGCGGGAGGTTTCAGGCCCATGCGCATGCAGTACGGCATCATTCCGGCGGTCCTCCTTCTGGTCCTGATCCGGCCGGCGACGGAAGTCCAGGCGGCGGCGGATGTCCACCGCCTCAACCTCGTCATCTCGAGCGTCCCGACCCAGGTCCGGGCGTCCGATTTCAACGGCATGATCGCGGAGGTCAACCGCACCAGGCTCGCCCCGATCGGCCTCGAGCCGCTCCCCAAGATCAGCCTCTCATGGATGTTCGACGCCGAGATGCGCTACTTCGCGCGCCAGAACCTGGCGGTGAGCGTCGGCGTCAGCCGCATTCGCGCCCGGACGTCGCAGGAGTACCTCCCCACGATCGGCGCGAGCAACACGCTGCGCGCGGACATCACGTCGATCCCGATCCACGCCGGCGCCGCGTACTACTTCACGCCCTACAACCAGGGCGATTTCCAGGCCCGGGCCTACCTGGGGGCCGGCTTCATGAACGTGGTCTACAACCGCGCTTCGCTGGGCTGGGACGGGACCGGGATCCCGGTGGGACAGGCGTTCCGCTGGACCGGCACCAACGACGGGCCCGGCTACTACGGCGAGCTTGGGGGGCACCTGTTCTTCGCCAGCAGGCTCTCGGTGATGCTGAGCGGCCTTTACCGCAGCAACCAGGTGCGCAACCTGGTGGACGAGGTTAGCGGTGCGCCGATCGTGAACGCCCAGGGCGAAGCGATATCGCTCGACGTGGGCGGCGCCGGGTTCCGGATGGGCGTGGCGATCGGCTTCTAGGACCGCTCAGCGCTTCGAGGTATCGGGCGCCCCGGACTCGATGCGGTAGACGACCTCGCCGCGCCTGGCGAATCCTTCGCCGCGCAGGGCCCGCTCGGCGTCCCGAAGCCGCGACTGCGGGTCGCGGGCATCCTTGTCCAGGCGCGCGGCCTCTTCGCGCACCTTCGCCAGCTCCCGCTGGGCGCGCGTGTTCTCGTCACCCATGCGCCAGATGCGGTAGAGGCTGCGCTCGCTGACCACGCCGATGTAGGCGAGCCACAACGCCGCCACGAGCCAGACCCAGCGCGGCGGACGCGGAAACGACCCTTGTGGCGTGCGGTAGCGGGAGAGCCGGTACCGCTGGATGCGGCGTCCGATGTCGCGCATGACGTCCTTGTCCTCGAGGTGTCTGTTCGACCCGTCCATCGGGTCAGGCGCGGCCCGAGTCCTGCGGACACCTTCCTGGTCAGGCTGGCCCTCGGAACGCGGCCCGGCCGGGATAGCGCGCGTCCCCCGCCAGCTCCTCTTCGATGCGCAGAAGCTGGTTGTACTTGGCGACCCGGTCGGTGCGGCACAGCGAGCCGGTCTTGATCTGGCCGGCGTTGGTCGCCACCGCCAGGTCGGCAATGGTCACATCCTCGGTCTCGCCCGAGCGATGCGAGATGACCGAAGTGTAGCCCGCCCGGTGCGCGGTGTCGATCGCCGCCAGCGTCTCGGTCAGCGTGCCGATCTGGTTCAGCTTGATGAGGATCGAGTTGCCCACCCCTTCGCGGATCCCGCGCTCGAGGCGGGTCACGTTGGTCACGAACAGGTCGTCGCCCACCAGTTGGACGCGGTCGCCGAGCCGCACCGAGAGCGCCTTCCACCCGTCCCAGTCGTTCTCCGCCAGCCCATCCTCGATGCTGACGATCGGGTAGCGGGCGCACAGGTCCGCGTAATAGTCGACCATTCCCGCACCCGGCAGCCTGCGTCCGCCTTCGCCGGCGAGCACGTACGCCGAACCGTCGAAGAACTCGCTGGCGGCGGGGTCGAGGGCCAGCGCCACCTGCTCGCCCGGCCGATAGCCGGCGGCGTGGATCGCCTCGACCAGCACCTTGAGCGCATCCTCGTTGGAGCCGAGGTTGGGCGCAAAGCCGCCCTCGTCGCCGACCGCGGTCGAGAGGCCCTGCTTCTTGAGCACCCTGGCGAGCTGGTGGAAGACCTCGGCGCCCCAGCGCAGCGCCTCGCGAAACGACGGGGCGCCGAGCGGCACGATCATGAACTCCTGAAGGTCGACGTTGTTGTCCGCGTGCTTGCCACCGTTGAGCACGTTCATCATCGGCACTGGGAGCGTGCGGGCCTTAGGGCCGCCCAGATGGCGGTAGAGCGGCAGGCCCAGCGCGTTGGCCGCCGCACGCGCCACTGCCAGCGAGACGCCGAGCGTGGCGTTGGCCCCGAGGTGCCCCTTGTTGGGTGTGCCGTCCAGCTCGATCAGCTGGGCGTCCACCCGTCGCTGGTCGCGCGCGTCCATTCCCTTGAGGCGGGGAGCGATGGTCTCGGCCACGTTGCGCACGGCCTGCAGCTCGCCCTTGCCGCCGTAGCGGGCTGGGTCCCCGTCGCGCAGCTCGACCGCCTCGTGCTCGCCGGTCGAGGCCCCCGAGGGGACCGCTGCCCTGCCCAGCGTGCCGTCGGCGAGTCGGCAGTCCACCTCGAGCGTCGGATTGCCACGGGAATCGAGAATCTCCCGGGCGCGCAGCGACTCGATCATGGTCATGAGCGGGAACCTACGGGGGCATTCCCGGCCCCGTCAAGGCGGTGTTCCGGCGGGCATTTCGCAAGGGTCCACCCGTCTTGACCCCCTCCTGACCCGTGCGTAAGGTGCCCCGTCATGAAACCCGCAGGCACTGCCGCGCGTAAGCGATTCTGAAGGCCTTAGACCCCGTGAGCGGGGATGAGGCGAGTCTCATCCGGCGGTGTCTGGCCGGCGACGAGAAGGCGTACCGGGAACTGGTCGAGCGGTACCAGGCGCAGATCTACTCCGTGGCCATGCGGATGGTGCGGGGGCCTCAGGACGCGGAGGACCTGACCCAGGAGACTTTCGTCCGGATGTTCCGGGCGCTCCCCCGGTACGATCCCACCCGCCCGTTCGCGGCCTGGCTGTTCACGATCGCATCGCGTCTGTGCATCGACCATATCCGCCGGCGCAAGGTCAGCCCGATCTCGCTGACCCAGTGCGAGCGGGAGTCCGAGGAGGAATACCAGATCGATGTGGAGGACCCGGGGCTCAAGCCCGACGAAGTCGCCATGCACGCCGAGGAGAGCCGGCGCGCGGCCGATCTCATCGATTCGCTGCCACCCCACTACCGGATCGTCGTGATCCTCCGCCACGTCCAGGACCTGTCGTACGAGGAGATCGCCACAGCGCTGCACATGCCACTGGGCACCGTGAAGGCCCGGATCCACCGGGCCCGCGCACTGCTCAAGGCCCGCATCGAAGGCCAGACGCCATGAAGAACCGCTGTCCCGAGAGCGAACGCATCGAGCCCTGGCTGGACGGGGAGCTGCCTTCCGCGTCGGCCCGTGCGCTCGAGGCCCACCTCGACGGGTGTACCCGCTGCGGGGCCGAACTGCGGGCGCTGGAGTCGCTCTATGTCTCGTTGCGCGGGGCGCCGGTATGGGACCCCGGGCCGGCACTGACCGAGCGCATCCTCGACCGGGTGCTGCCGTCGCGCGTGCGCCGTCACCAGGTGATGATCCTCGGCTGGTGCTACACCGCGGTCTCGGCCGTCACCACGTTCGGTTTCATCTCGTGGGTGGTCCGGCCCGAGACGCACGTCTGGCTCGGGCGGCTGGTGTTCGCCGCCTACGGGCGCCTGATCGACGCCGGCCTGTTCGCGCTCAACGCGGTCATGGTGGTTGCGCTCCGCCTGCAGCAGGGCTGGGGCCTGCTCGAGGTCGTGGGCGGCTGGCTGGTGCCGGTGTTCCGGGCGCTCGCGGCACTGGCGTCCGATCCATGGATCGCAGGCGCCCTGTGGGGCGCCGTGGTGTGCTCCGCCGCACTGCTCTGGTGGATCCGGCCCCGGCCGATCCGTATCGTGAGGGGGAACCGTCATGTCGGCATTCTGGCTCTCTGAGCTGCTCCTTGGGCCGCGCCGGACGGCGCTACTCGTGGCGATCCTCGCCCTGGTTCCCGGTCTCGGCTTCGTCGTCGTCCCCACGGACGCCCGCGCCCAGAGCGCCTCGGCGGTGGACAGCGGGAGCCGGGTCACCCGCATCCGGGTCAGCGACCGCGGCATCGTCGTCGACGGCGAGACGGTCCGCGACACCGCCCGCGACGACTCGGCCGATCGGACCGTGACGCGCTATCGCGACCGGCGCGACCGGGTGCGGGATCGCATCCGCACGCGGATCAGGACGCACGGCGATATGATCGAGATCCATGATGGCGGCACCGGCATCGTGCGCATCTGGTCGGATGCCAACGTGCCGGCCGGCGAGGTGGTGGACGGTGAAGTGGTCGCAGTGTTCGGCTCGGTGACGGTCGAGGGCACGGTCACCCGTGACGTGGTCGCCGTGATGGGTTCGGTCCGGCTCAAGCCCGGCGCGCGGGTGGACGGTGACGTGGTCAGTATCGGTGGGAGCATCGAGCAGGGCGAGGGCGTGACCATCAAGGGCGAGAGCGTGCAGCTCGGATTCTCACCGTTCACCTTCGGGCTGCCCGCGCGTTCGGTGATCCTGTTCGCGATCGTGGCCGGCTGGCTGGTCTCGATGTTCACCGGTTGGATTTTCGCGCTCCTGTTCCCGGCCGGCATGCTGCGCGTGGCGACGGTGGTGGAGCGCAGGCCCGCCGCGTCGTTCTTCCTCGGCGTGCTCTCGGTTCCCGGGTTCTTCGTCGGGCTGATCCTGCTTTGCATCACCGTGATCGGCATCCCGCTCGCGGTGCTGCTGCCAATGTTCTTCATGCTGATCGGCTATGCCGGCCAGCTCGCCGCCACGTCAGTGCTGGGGGCGCGGCTCATCCGCCGCTCGCTCGCGGATGGACTCATGGCACCGCTGTTCGTCGGCACGCTGTTCGTGGCGGCCCTGCACGGGGTCGGCGCGGTGATGCTGATCGGGGGCGGTCCCGCAAGGCCGGTCGCCTTCTTCCTGCTGCTTTCCGGCTGCCTGCTGCTGCTTGGGCTGGGTGCGCTCGGGACCGGCGCATGCCTGCTCTCACGCTTCGGCACCCGCCCGCGTGATGTGGTCTGGCACGCCCGGGCGCCGCGACCCTCGGACGCAGGTCCGATTCCGGGACCCGTCTCTCCGGCCGCGACCGGCTAGCCGGCCTCCCGAGTCAAGCTGGTGCCCCTGGGGGACCCCTCCCAACCGATGGGGCAACACACGCAGGTGCGCAGGCATCCTGGCCCCCCGCGGCACGTCGCGACCGGGGGAACGGGCCGGAGCTCGTGCGCAAGATTCTGTGAAATAATGGTTTGTCCACTTTGGCCCCTATCGGCTCATCGTCGCCGGCCGGCCCATTTGGTGGCATGCTTGTCGCGTTTCTGGTGTGGGCATGGAACTCCTCGCCGGCTTCCGCCGCTCCGCCCTCGGCGCACTCCTGACCACCCCGGTCACGGTCCTGTTCGCGGCCGTGGTGTTCGGTTCGGAACCCTCGGTGGCCGGACTTACCATTCACGGCCCCCAAGAGACCCTCCGCGACTTCTGCGTCGAGCAGGACGGGGCGCTCTGGCTGGTGCTTCCGGGCGGCGCACGCCACGAGCTGGTCACCTCGCCCTCCGACCCCGTGATCGCCAACTCGGGCGACGGAAGCTTCCATCCGTTCGATGAGAGCACGGTGCGCACGGCCATCGCGGCGCTCCGCACGCCGCTCGCCCCCGTACGTGCCGAGGTGTTCATCCTCCCTTACCCGCGCCGCTCCGGGCTCGAGTCCGCGGCGGGACCCGGACTGATCCTGCTCTCACCCGGTGTGCGGCAGCTCTCGGCCGAGCACCAGCACTCCGAGTTCGTCCACGAGCTGGGCCACGTGGTGCACTACACCCGCATGCCCGATGATGCCGTGGCGGAGTGGGCGCGCTACCGGGATCTGCGCGGGATCACCGACGACGCGCTTTACAACTCATCGGCGATGCACGCCAACCGCCCCCACGAGATCTTCGCCGAGGACTTCCGCGCCCTGATCGGCGGCGCGCTCGCCAACTACTCGGGCACCATCGAGAACGCCACGCTCGCACCGCCCGCGTCGGTCGCCGGTCTCGAGGACTTCATGCGCGCGATCGCGGGCGCCGCCACTTCGGGGTCAGGTCGTTCGCTGGTCTGCTTCCCGAACCCGTCGAGCGAGACCGTGAGCTTCGCCCGCTCGGGCGGGGAAGGTGAAGCGCTCGAGGTCTACGACCTCGGCGGCCGCCGCGTGGCGACGCTGGCCCCGGTCGCGACCGCCGGCCTGGTCACCTGGCGCTGGGAGGGCAGCGACATGACCGGGTCGCCGGTCGGCGCGGGTGTGTTCTTCGCCCGGTCGCGGACCGGCGGGGCCACGCTGCGCGTGTCGCGGGTGCGGTAGGGCGCCGGCTCGGCATCCGGCCCTGACCGCCTGCCGGGGCTGATATCTCCCGCGGTATCCGACGTCGGCCGGAGGCATGTTCTCGTCCGTCGAAGGTCGGAGACGTCTCCGCCATGCTCCGATTCCAGCTTCAGCCCCGACCGGCAAAAGTCCGTGAATTCGAACCGCCAGGTTCGAAGACGGACGAAAGTGGTCCACTTGCGGGGTGCAACCGGAGGAGACCCCTCTACTTCCGCGAGTCGGATCGCGGAATAGGTGATGGGGAACTCAGCCTCTCACACGGTAAAGCGCTGTGAGTATCCCTCGAACATGACACCGGCACAGAGGTCGATGGCGTTGGTCCATTCCGTCGCCAGCTCGTCGGTCCATTCGCTGGCCAGGAACCGGCGCAGCGTCTCGATCATGGCCTCGCGCCACTTCGGAAACAATTCCTTTGGAATGGCGTGGCTGTGGTGTCGAGTGCCGAGATACTTGAGGTACTTCTCTGTGGCGGGATAACCACTCGAGTAGTACTCCTCGATCAGCGAAACCGACATCGTCAGGACGAGCGCCTGTCTTTTCATGTCGATGCCCAAGAAGTACGACTGCGCCTCCGGGGACCGCCCGAGGAAGACCTCGTAGAATGCCTCTCCAAAGACGTCTTGCGAGTTCATGATTCGCACGACGCTTTCATGAATGTTCATCTCGACACCCCGGCGATCGGCGCCCAAACGCGGAGGGCTCAGGGCATGGTCATCCAGATGACTTGGCCTCGAGCCGAGCAGGAAACGACCTCGTCACCGTAACAACGCTGACCAAAGAATGCCAGCCGAGGCTTCGGCCCTGCGGGGCCTTCGCGCGCGAGGCGTTCAGGGGAGCAAGGGTGAGTCACCGCTCCTTAGAACAGATCCCGCAGCGCGAACACCGCCGAGATCGCGCGCGCCTTCTGGTCGCCGAAGCCCGCCACGTTGCGGACGGTGTCGAAGATGGTGCGCGGGATCTCGGTCACGACGCCGAATCCGCTCCGGCGGCCGCTGTCCATCTCGCCCGAGAGCCAGCCCTCGACCTCCTCCAGG
The DNA here is from genome assembly GCA_964405235.1 of uncultured bacterium. GTDB lineage: Bacteria > Eisenbacteria > RBG-16-71-46 > RBG-16-71-46 > RBG-16-71-46 > WS-11. The sequence goes on from CAYONG010000244.1 coordinate 10,173, forward strand.
TCCTCGACCGTCAGCGGACGCAGGGTGGCGGTGAGCACCACGTAGTAGCGCGACGTGGCGGATAGCTGTCCCACGCGCCCCACCGCCAGCAGCCACGGGCGCTGGAGCACGGTTGCCACCGAGTCCACCGAGCCGACCACGATCGGGTCGGCTCCGATGCGCTCGAGCAGGTAGGAATCGCTCCACACCTCGTAGCGGATGCGCACCGAGGCGTCGGCGGTGCTCTCGAGCCGGTCGAACCAGCCGCGTCGATCGCGCCACAGCTCGGCATGGAGCACCAGCGTCGCCGGCATGCCGCGCGCGAGACTCTCGGCGACCCGCGAAGAGAGCACCCGCGAGGGGCGCGCCTCCACCACCACCCGCCCCTCGCGCTCGCGCGGCGGCGCCAGCGAGAGCTCCAGCGCAAGAGCCGGGCTCGCCACCGTTGCCAGCCCCACCGCCACCGCACCTGCCAGCCACGCCGCGACGCGCATGGGACGCGGCGCGGGAGTGGGGAGCGTGGGCGGCACGGGGTCCTAGAACGGGCGTTGCAGTCTCACGCTGGTGACAAATTCGGAACCGGTGCGGCGCAGGTCCTTGGCGAAATAGATGCGCAGCTTGTCCTCGGCGGCGGCCAGGCCGATTCCGCCGTCCACCTGGATCTCCTGCTCGTGGATCGACCAGCGGTGCCGGGGGTCGGACCAGGCCCGGCCGGCGTCCACGAATGCGATGGCATGGAGTCCGCCCTCGAACGCCCCGGTGCGCAGCTCCCACAGGCCGATGACGTACTCCGCCTGGAGCAGCGCCAACTGCTCGCCGCGGTATTGCGCGAACGCGTGCGCGCGCAGCCCGTCCGCCCCGCCGAGCGGGAACGCCTTCTGGGCCGGCAGTGTGCCACTGGGCGTGTGTCCGGCCACGCCCCGCAGCATCAGCGTGGTGGCGGGCGAGAGGCGCAGCACGCCGCGCACGTCGCCGAGCAGGCGCGTGTAGGTGAAGTCGCCCCCGAGCCCGCGTCCGGCCCACTCGGCCTCGACCCAGTGGTAGATCCCGGCGCGCGTGTGGCGCGTGGTGAGGGCGGCCCGCTCCAGCCTGAGCGCCGCAGTGTGGGTCTCGCCGTCGTCGATCGCCGGATTGGGCCCCAGGGTGCGGCCGCGGTGGAACCACGAGGATGCTGCCCTGGAGGGCAGCGAGCGGTATTCGTCACGCCTCAAGTGGACGCTCACGTTCGAGAAATCCGGCACCCGCCAAGCGACGTACATCCCGATCCCCTCGCGCTCCCAGTAGTCGCGGTAGTCCTGGCGCGCGAACAGCAGCGCCAGTGTGTTCTCCCCGTTGGACACCTGGTGGAGCTCGTGGTGGTCGGTGCGCCGCACCAGCGATGCGCCGACCGAGATCCGGCCGGGCGGGACCACAGGCTGCTCGAGCTGGAATCCGTAGAGTGTCCGGTCGCGCCCGAAGGCGCGCTCGAGTCGCGCGCCGAGCCGGGGCGCCATGGGCTCGTGCACCTGGAGCTGGTAGCCGAAGCCGAGTCGGACGCGGTCGACGCGGTTGTAGTCGCCGGACAGGCTCACGTTGTTGAAGCGTCTCTCGCCGCGGGCCCGCCACTGGTCGCGATCCATCAGCAGGCCATCGCCGATCGGGGTCCGCATCCACTCATGGCCCTCGTTGGCGTATGCCCGCTCGCGCTCCGCCGACGGGTCCGCGCTGTCGGGAGCGGAAGGCGAAAAATCGAGCGTGTCGGGGATCGGCTGGGCCTCGGGGAATTCCCGGGCCTGCGCGACACCGGCGACGGCCAGGCACATCACGGCCGCGACAAAGAGCGGGATGCCGATCCTGGGTCTCATGGTCTCTCCTGGGTCAGGGCTGCCGGGAAGCGCCCCTGCACGTGGGCAAAGCCCGTTCCAGTCTCCCCGGGTGCGGATCGATTCGCCCATCGCAACTTGCGGTCGCCCCTGCCGCCCGTTGGCGCGCCGATCGTGGAGCGGGCGCCACGCCCTGTGGCGGGGAAACCCCGGATCTCACCGGCGCGCGATCCCGTACTTGCGCATCTTGCGGTGCAGGTTGGTGCGGTCGATGCCCAACCCCGTCGCCGCCTGGGTCACGTTCCAGCCCGCCTGCTCCAGGGCCTTGCGGATGGCGTCGGCCTCCCGGCGCTCGATCTCGCCCCGGAGCCCGGCGCTCTCCTCAGCGGCGGGTCCGGCCTCCAGCCACGACGCCAGATCCTCGCCTGCCACCTCGACCCCCTCGACCAGGATCGCGGCGCGCTCCATGAGGTTCCTCAGCTCACGTACGTTCCCGGGCCAGCGGTATTCCTCGAGCAGCGCCAGCGCATCGGGCGCCAGACGCTTGGCGGCCTTCTCCTCGGCCGCGCAGGCGCGGGCGAGGAAGTGGTTTGCCAGCGCCGCGATGTCGGTGCGGCGCTCGCGCAGCGGCGGCACGTGGAGCGGCACGCCGTTGAGGCGGTAGTACAGATCGCGGCGGAACTCGCCGGTCTCCATCGCCTCGGCGAGATCCTTGTTGGTCGCCGAGACGATGCGCACGTCCACCCTGATGGTGTCGGTGGCGCCGATCCGGTCCACCTCGCCGGTCTCCAGGGCGCGCAGCAGCTTGGCCTGCGATTCGGCCGACAGGTCGCCGATCTCATCCAGGAACAGCGTCCCCTGGTCGGCCCGCTCGAGCCGGCCGACCTTACGCTGCAGCGCCCCGGTGAAGGCGCCCTTCTCGTGGCCGAACAGCTCGCTCTCGACCAGGTCGCGCGGGATCGCCGCGCAGTTGAGCTTGACGAACGGCTTGTCCGAACGCTTCGAGAGCCGGTGGATGGCCTCGGCGACCAGGTCCTTGCCGGCGCCGTTCTCTCCGGTGATGAGCACCTTGGCCTGAGAGGGCGCGACCCGGCGGATATCGGCAAGCAGCGTGGCGATCGCGGGGCTCGAGCCGATCAGGCCCAGGTCGGCGTCGGGACCGCCCATGGAGCCGGGGGAGCCGGGGGAGCCGGGGGAGCCGGGGGAGCCGGGGAGGCTCGCGCGGCGCAACTCGGTGAGCTGGGCGGCCTGCGCCAGCACGCGCAGCATGTGCTCGGGGTCCACCGGCTTCTCGATGAAGTCGAAGGCGCCGCGCTTCAAGGCCTGCACGGCGGTGGCGATGGTGCCCTCGCCCGAGACCATGATGACCCCGGTGTTGGGCGCCATCTCGCGGATCGAGACCAGGGCGTCGAGCCCGCTCATGCCGGGCATGTTCACATCCAGCAGCACGACATCGAACGCCCGGTTTTCGAGCGTCACCAGCGCCCGGGCGCCATCCGCGGCCTCGTCCACGGTGTGGCCCTCGTCCTCCAGAACCCCGCGCAGGGCGCGGCGGATGTGGGGGTCGTCGTCCACCAGCAGGATGTCCAGCTTCTTGCGCGAGCTCATGCGACCGATTCCCCGGGATCCGCCGCCGCGACCACCGGCAGCCTGAGGCACGCCCGCGCCCCGCCGCCCTCGCGGTCGTCGAGCGTGATGGTGCCGCCGTGCTGCACGGCGATGTCGCGCACCAGCGAGAGGCCGAGGCCGCTGCCGCGCGCCTTGGTGCTCACGTAGGGCTCGAACAGACGCGCGCGCACGTCGGGGGAGAGGCCCGCGCCACGATCCAGGACCTCGACCACCGCGTCATCGCCCTCGCGCTCGGAACGCACGTCCACGGTGCCGCCCTCGGGGCTCGCTTCGCAGGCATTGAGCAGGAGATTGTGCACGGCTCGCGACAATAGCAGGCGATCCCCCGTGACGGGGAGCGGTTCGCCGGCGGGCGCCAGCGAGACCGTGCAGTTACCGGGCTCGTGCAGCCTCGCGGCGTCGCGCACCACCTGCGCCATGTCGATCCGCTCGAAGCGGGGCTCGGGCAGCCGCGCGTACTGCGAGAACTGTTCGGCCAGCCGCGTCAGGTCGGCGAGCGCCTGGTCCATGGCCTCGAGACTGTCGGCCACCGCGGTCCGGTGCTGGTCCGGGACCTGCTCGGCGCGGCGCCGCATGCGGTGGAGCGAGAGCCCCATCGGGGTGAGGATGTTCTTGAACTCGTGCGCCAGCCTTCGTGCCACTTCGCGCCACGCCGCCGCGCGTTCGGCCTCGGCGAGCGCGGTGCGCGCGGCCGACAGGCGCGCGGTCATGGCGTTGAAGCGTTCGCCCAGCGTGCGCAGCTCGCGCGCCCCGGCGGGCGTCACGCGGGTCTCGAGGTCGCCCGCCGCCACCCGCTCGAGCGCTTCCTCCAGTCGGCGGAGCGGCCGCGTCATGCCGCGGGCGAGCGTTGTCGCCACCAGCAGTGAGATGCCGGTCAGCGCCACCACCAGCGCTGCCACCAAGAGCAGCCAGTAGGTGCGCGAGACATCTCTCAGCACGCCGAACCGGTGATAGAATCCCACGCCCCGGCCGACCTGATCCACGCGGGTGAAGAAGTCGGGGGGAACCCGCATCCCCGCGGTCAGCGCCCAGTGTTCGGCCCCCGCCCCCGAATCCCCGGGCGCTCCGGGGGTCCCCGGCGCATCCGGCTCCACGGGTTCGATGCGTTCGGCCGCGGCCAGCGCCCCCAGCGGCGAGTGGATCGGGCGGGCGGAGTCGAGCGCAGCGTCGAGATCAGACGCGAGATTCAGCGGCGCGGGCGCGAGCACACCCTCCGGCAGCACCTCATCGACCAGGCGCCAGCGCCCGCCCTCGAGCCGGTAAAGCTGGACGTAGTCGAGGCCGGCCGCACGCAGGCCGACCCGCACGGCGGTGCGCCGCGCGACGCTCAGAGGCGCCGGCGGGAGTGCGCGCGCCCAGTCGAGGGCCTGGGCCCGCGCGGTCGCGTCCATGCGGGCGAGGGCGGTCCTGCTCACCTCGAGCGCGGACTCCAGCGACTGGTCGACGCCGGGGGTGTTCCAGAACTGGAGCGAGCGCGAGAGCCGGTCGAGGGTGAACGCGGTGAGCAGCGCAAGCGGGACCATCGCTAGGGCGACGAAGGTCAGGAACAACCGGGTACGCAGCGTCACGGCCGACTCCGCTCCCGGATCACACCGCGGGCGAGAGCCCTCCGAGCTGCCCGCAGGCCGCCCAGATCTCCCCGCCCTGGGTGTGCCGCACGGTCACCGCCGGGGCGATCGGCCACAGGCGCCGCGCGAACGCGTCGATGGACTCCGGGCTCGGGCGCTTCCATTCGAGACCAGGCACCGGATTGTAGGGGATGATATTGACCTTGCTCGGCAGTTCACGCGCGAGGGCGCCGAGGCGCACGGCGTCCTCCTCGCTGTCGTTGACCCCAGCGAGCAGGGTGTATTCGAGCGTCACCCGGCGTCCGGTCCTGATCCCGTACTCGCGCGCCGCGGGGATGAGCTGGGCGAGCGGCCAGCGGCGGTTGATCGGCACGAGTCGGTCGCGCAGCTCGTCGGTCGTGGCGTGGAGCGAGACCGCGAGGCCGAGCGGCAGTCCCTCTTCGGCCATTCGTTCGATCTGGGGGACGACGCCGCTGGTCGAGACCGTGATGCGGCGGGCGCCCAGGTTCAGGCCGCGCGGATCGTGAAGGATGCGGATCGCGTCCATGAGCGGTCCGTAGTTGGCGAGCGGCTCGCCCATGCCCATGAAAACGAGATTAAACCGTTCGTCCTGCCAGCGGTGGTGATCGCCCATCGCGATCGCCTGGGCGACGATCTCGGCGGGGGTGAGGTTGCGGAGTAACCCCATCAGGCCGGTCGCGCAAAAGGTGCATCCGAGCGCGCAGCCGACCTGGCTCGAAAGGCAGAACGTGAGGCGCCGCTCGGTGCGCATTGATACGCTCTCGACCCTGGCCCCGTCGGCGAGCCGCAGCACGAATTTGTGGGTCATCCCGTCGCGGGTGCCCTGTACCGACTCGACGAACGGCAGGTCGAGATGGCACAGCCCCTCGAAGCATCTCCTCAGCGCGACCGGAAGATCCGACATGCTGTCCGGCTCGCGGCGGCGCCGGCCATAGACCCAGGCGTAGATCTGATCGGCGCGGTATGGGGGCTGCCCCTGCTCGGCCAGTCGCCCGGCGAGCGCGGCGCGGCTAAGTCCGAAGAAGTTGGGCGTGACCTCGGCAAGGGTCTGTGGTGGTTCTGGTGTCATGGGAGGCTCGCAGGCGGGTTTTACGCTTCAATGGCACGCTAACAGAGGCAAGGAGTTGCGGTCAACGGCCCGAGATGGTATGCACACCCATGCAATGAACGACTCCCGTCCTGCGACCCAGGCATTGATGGCGTGTCTAGGCGAGGAATCCCGGTTTCGCCTGGTCCAGGCATTGATCGGCGGGGCCCGCTGCGTGACCGACCTCGCGGCCGCTGTGGGACTCTCGCAGTCGTGCACGACCCGGCATCTGCAGGCCCTCGAGCGCCGGCGGGTGGTGAGCGGGACGCGGGAGGGGAAGCGCGTGCTCTATCGGATCCGGGAGGACGATCCGGGACTCCTGCCGCTCCTGGGTTGGGCGCTTTCCGAACCGAAAGACCGGACCGAAGTAGCTACCCTTCGGCCCGCCCCCCGTGTGAGCCGGCCCGCCCGGCGCGGTGGCGGCTCGGATATCGAGGACTTTCTCCTGTGAGGGTCTCCGAAAAACATATGCGTGTTGGTGCAATTGATATCGGCAGCAACTCGGTACGCCTGCTGGTGGCGGACCTACCCCCCCCCGGCTCTCCCGGGAATCTGGTAACCGTCGCCCGGGCGGGGGAATCCTGCCGGCTCGCCCGCGGACTCGACCAGACGGGTCAGGTGGACGGGGAGATGGCGGAGCGGGCGGCGGTCCTCGCGGCGGAGTTCGCCCGCCGGGCACGGGCCCTGGGCGCAGGCCATACGGTGGCCGGGGCGACGGCGGCCCTCCGCCGCGCGTCCAATGGTGCGGAAGTCGCCGCCCTCATCGGTGCGCGGACCGGGCTCCCGGTCCGGATACTCACCGGGGAAGAGGAGGCCAGGCTGGTCTATCAGGCGGTCCTGTCCGGCCTCGGCGGTGGCGCCAGCCGCAGTGCATGCATCGTCTTCGACCTGGGCGGTGGTAGCACCGAGATCGTCAGCGGAATCGGCCGCGAAGTCGGACGCTGGGTGAGCCTGCCGCTCGGAGCCGTCAATCTCACCGAGCGGTTCATACGCTCCAACCCGCTGAACAGTAATGATATGGAGGCTTTGGATCGTGAGGTCGAAGAGCATCTTATGCATGACTGTGCATCTATGCCGGAGAGCGCTCCCATCCTCGCCGGCGTTGGGGGGACGGTGACCGTGCTCGCCTCCATGGACAGGAAGATCCCGGCCTATGACCCGGCTCTGATCGAGGGCTGGATCATCAAGGCTCCACGCCTCGAAGAGTTGACCCGGCGAGTTCTGTCCTCCACCACCGAGGACCGGGACGGGTGGTTGGTTCTCGGCAAGGGGCGCTCCGACATCGTGGTCGCGGGAACCCTGGTCATCCGTCAGCTGGCACGGCGTTTCCGATCCGCCGGGCTAGTCTGCTCCACCCATGGCCTCCGTTATGGCCTAGCCCGCCTGGCGGCGACCGAGTGGGCGAAGCCACCGCTCGAGGCCTAGACACGGGAAGGGGCGCAGGACGTCCTCGTCGGCAGCCTCGGCTGCAGCGGCGCGGGGGCGACCAAAATCCCCGTTGACGGATTCGCGGAGCCGGGCGGATACTTCCGTCGGCGCTGATGAAGGTCCCCTTCTGCACGAGCAAAGCCCTGATCGGTTCCTACGCGTGGATCGGTAGGGCTCGCAGTCCTTTTCTCACCAGTGGTGGAGGGAGCGTGCAGCGCACGAATCGCGAACACATCAAGCTCCTGGTCACACTGGTCCTGTTCATTCTGGCGGCGACCAGCGATTGGACGACGTCGCAGGCCGAAGCGCGTGGGCATTTTGGCCCGGGCGCCTCGAGTCATTTGAGCGCGACGCGTCCTGGCGCCGGCCTCGCTTCTGGGGATCCCGATGCCGGTCAGGGCGTCGCGCCTCCGCCTCCACCCACCATGAAGCTGATGCGTCAGCTTCCTGGGAGCGGGGACTCGGGACGTGGTGGCCTCACCGATTGGGTCCGATGGACCGGTAGGATCTGGGCGACGCTGTACCTGAAAGCCGCGCGCTAGCCCGTTCAAGCGGGCTCCACGGCTCTCTCGCACGTCGCGGACGGGCGCCTCGGGAACCGAACCTCCGGGGCGCCGATGTCGGGTGTCGTCAAAACGAGGGTTCGAAAAGTGCATCGAGCGATTCCCCCCGATTCAGCTCATGCCAACCTTCCCCCGAGGGAGGGAGTGCAGCAGCGTGAAGCGGTCGGCGACCTGCACTACGCCGCCGACCACTTCGCTGGCGCGATCGAGACGTACGGCGCCGCGCTCTCCACGCTCCCTGCCGAGTCATCGGAGGAGCGTTGCCGACTGCTCGTCCGGCTCGCGCTGGCTCACTACCAGCGCGGTGATTTCGACGCCTCCCTGAGCAGCCTTGCCGCGGCGCGGGTGATCGCGCGGCGGCTGCGGGATCCGCACCCGAACGCCCAGGTCGCGGCCGCGCTGGCACACACGCTGACCGCGGTCGGGAAATACCGCCGCGCGCGACGCTACGCCCGCTATGCGTACCAGACGTTGCGCAATACCGACGACCATCGCACCGTCGCCCAGGCCGGGGTCTCGATCGGGCTCTGCTACGCGCGTCTGGGTGCCACGTCGGAAGCGATCGAGTGGCTGCAGAACGCGGCGGCCACCTTCCGCCGCATCGACGACGCCGACGGTCTGGTCACGGCGCTCAACAACCTCGGGCTGGTCTACAAGAACCTGCGTGAATGGCGCGAGGCGACCCGGTACCTCGAGCAGGCGCTCAAGATCGACGAGCGTGCCGGGCTCTACGCCCGCATGCGCGCGCACAACCAAAATCTGGGGCTGATCCGGTACAACCTCGGCCAGTGGGACCTGGCGGAGGAGAACTTCCGCCGCTCGCTGCAGATCGCACGCGATACCGGCCATCTCCAGGGCGAAGCCCAGGCGCTGCTTGCGCTCGGGCGGCTCGCGCGCCGCCGCCGCCGGTTCGACCGCGCGGACGAGCAGTTCCGCCGCGCGCTGGAGCTGGCGGACCGCGTTGGCGCCCATCGCGAGATCGCGCTCGCGCGCGAGTTCCAGGCCGAGGTCTCGCTCGACCGCGGGCATCCGACCGACGCGCTCGCCCTGCTCGAGCCGGCCCTAGAGGACGCCCGCATCTCGGCGCCCCAGGGCGATCTGGTCATGGAGCTCGAGAATCGCGTTGGGCTGGCGCTGCTCCATCTGGGCCGGATCGACGACGCTCAGAGCCATCTCCTGTGCGGCTTGGCCCTTTCGGAACGACTCGGCGACCGGTTGGAGCAGGCGGTGGCCGAGCGTTCGCTGGCGCGCCTCGATGCGATGCGGGGGAACAGCACCGGCCTCGAGATGAAGATCCGTGCCGCCGCCCAGGGTTTCGAGGAGCTGAACGAGAACTACGAGCTGGCGACGACGCTCGCCACCTGGGGCGAACTGCTCCTTCTGCTGCCGTCCGGACAGCGACTGCGGGCCCCGCTCGAGCCGATCGCCGATGCCGCCCGCCGCGCCGCGATGCTCTTCCGGGAGCTGGGGGTGGTGGCGCTGGCCGCCGACTCGATGCTGACCCTCGCCCGGCTTGAAGCCGAGCGCGAGCACTTCGATCACGCGGTCGCGCTGCTGGAGCAGGCCGAGCAATGGCTGCGCGAGGCGGGCGATGCCGAGGCCGAGGGACGGGCCACGACCCTGCGGCGCGAGCTGGAGCAGCGATACGTGGCGGTGTCGCTCTCGAGCTGCAACGAGTTCCGCGCGCTCGAAGAGGCGAACCGACTCTTCCGGGACACCTCGGACATGGACGGGCTGCTCGCCCAGACGGTCAAGCTCGCTGTCGAGCACTCCGGAGGCGATCGCGGCTTCGTGGCATTCAGCAACACCGGCGCGCGGCTCGACGTGGTGGCCCAGCACGGTCTCGGGCGTGATCGCGCGCGGCGCATTCTGCAGACCATCGAAGGCATGGTCGGCCATCGCACGGCTGGTTCGGGCCCCCTGTTCTCGAGCCGGGTGTCTGCCGATCCGCGCTTCAACGGCGCCATGGGTGGCGCCCTTGAGAGCGTCGGCTCCCTGGTGTGCGTGCCGCTCAACTTTCCCTCGCAGGCGGTCGGGCTGGTCTACGTGGACCGCTTCAGCGACAGTCTTCTCGGAGCCTTCAGGCAGCGCGATCTGAACCTGCTCGCCGTGCTTGCCAACAGCGCCGCGGTCGCGATCGTCGAAGCCCAGCGCTCGCTGCTGCTGCAGGAGAACCAGGTCCTCCGCCAGCAGCTCAAGCCCACGCCCGGGATGGAGCGCGTCATCGGCCAATCGCGCGAGATGTCCGAGATCCTGACCCTGCTCTCTAAGGTGGGCGACAGCTCGGCGACCGTGCTGTTCATGGGGGAGACCGGAACCGGCAAGGGCCTGCTCGCCCAGGTCGTGCACGAGATGTCCAAGCGCCGCGACCATCCGTTCGTCCAGGTCAACTGCGCGGCCCTGCCGGAGCAGTTGCTCGAGAGCGAGCTGTTCGGCTACGTGCACGGCGCCTTCACCGGAGCGCTGCGCGACAAGACCGGGCTGTTCGAAGAGGCCGAGGGCGGCACCATCTTCCTGGACGAGATCGAGAAGGTGCCCGAGTCGGTCCAGGCCAAGCTGCTGCACGTGCTCGACCGCGGCGAGATCCGGCCGGTCGGCGCGACCCGCAACCGCACCGTGAACGCGCGCGTCATCTGCGCCACCGGCTGCGACCTGCGCGAACGCATCAAGGACGGACGCTTCCTCGAGGATCTCTTCTACCGGCTCAACGACATCACGGTCCGGGTGCCGCCACTGCGCGAGCGCCGCGAGGACATCCCGGTCCTGGCCCAGTACTTCCTCGCGCAGTTCTCTCGCCAGATGGAAAAGCCGCTCAACGGGTTCGCGCCCGAGGTTCTGCGCGTCTTCCTCAACAACGAATGGCGCGGGAACGTGCGGGAGCTGGAAAAGGCGGTGAAACGGATGGTCGTGCTCGCGGACGACGGTGTCACCCTCGACCTGTCCCTGCTGCCCGCCGAGATGCGCGAGGGTGCCGCCCGCGATCCGGAGCGCCCCGCCGGACGGGCCCTG
>CAYONG010000245.1:0-18441 GCA_964405235.1 uncultured bacterium
CGCCGACAGCCTGAGACCGGCGGCGCTGGTGGTGGACCTGCGTCACGACCACGGCGGCAACAACACCATTCTCGATCCGTTGATTCACGGGATCATCGCGCGGCCGTGGCTCGATCAGAATGGCGCGCTGTTCACGATCACGGACCGCGGCACGTTCTCGGCGGCAATGAATGCGGCCGTGTTCCTCGAGGAACACACCCACACCGAGTTCGCCGGCGAGCCCACCGGCGGCCGAGTGAATCACTACGGCGACGCGAGCGAAGCGAATACGCCGAACTTCGGGATGATGCTCGCGGTGTCGGAGTGGCCGTGGGCCGCGCGCCTGCCGTGGGATGACCGGAAGTGGATCGCGCCCCACCTTGCGGCGCCGGCGACCTTCGAGGCGTGGCGTGATCGGCGCGATCCCGCGATGGACCTGGTGCTTGACGCGGTCTCGCACGGCACACTGCAGGGCCGGGTGCTCGCCGCGGCACTGAGCGGCGGCCCGATGGCGACGGACGCCGCGTGCGAAGCGTGGATCAAGGACCACCCGAATCCGTGGAAGCCGAGCATCGAGCCCGAGCTCGAAGCCCTGACCGCGCGGCTCCTGGACGACGGCCCGCCGGGGGCGGCGCTGGCGGTGGCGGACCTGCGCACCCGGCGCTTCGCGCAGTCGTCCCAGGCGTGGAGACGGCTGGCAGAGGCGGCACTCGAGGCGGGGGATCGCGCGAGGGCGGTGGCGAGTCTGCGCCAGGCGCTCGCGCTCAATCCGCAATCCCGCACCGCGCGTTACATGCTGGTGCAACTCGGCGAAAAGCCCTGAGCACCGGGGGCAGGTCACCACGGCGTCGGCTTCCGGCCCGAGCACGGCAAGGACGCTGTCGAGCAGCGCCCCTCCTCCCCCCTGTCCCCCAACCTCCGGCTGTGATGCCGAAGCTGCCGCGGCTGCAGCGCGGCTGACGGAAACATCACCATGCGCGGTCGGCGTCTCGCTGCTGGGCGCGGGCGCACGGAGGGTCGGCGCCTCCTCTTTGCCAGGCCACATGGCAAGCTGGATGACAAGGCCCGGTGCCGGGTTACCGCGCTTTAACGGCAATGGCTCATCCGGCACCGGGCAGCCGCGGCGGACCCAGCCGCCGCCCATTGCCCGCCCTTGCCGGGCCGGGCTCCGCCCCCACCGAACCATGCCCGCAAGATGCCTATGCGTGAGAGAGTGCTTGAATCGCGGTCGGAAAGGCTGCTAGTCTCCTCGCGTTATCGGAAGCGTGATCCGCTGATCCTGGCTTGAGTCCCTTCATCTTAAGCGTCTTTGGCCGGGGCGAACCCGCACGTCCGTCCGTGCGTTTCGCGAGGCGGCCGGACTTGGGAATTGCGCATGCACCTCGCTCAACGCATCTTCCGGATCCTGACCTCTCTTGCCGCAGTTTCGGCACTGACCTTCGCGCTTTCGGGAACGGCCCACGCGGATCGCCTTCCGCTCCTGGGTTCGGGCACTACGGCGCCCAGCGGAACCACCAGCAGCGTCACCCCCGTCGGCAGCATGATCGTGGCCGTCGACCCGACCTCGGTGCCCTGCATCCAGATCGCCACGTTTAACGACGTGCTCGGGGGAGAGACGCCCGGCGCCAATTACGACGGTCTGGTCTGGTCCGGGGGCCTGCAGTTCGCCGAGCGCTTCATGGGCCAGATCGTGAGCTATAGCGGCGACTTCGACGTGGTGCAGGAAATTCCCATCAGTCCGCTCACTCTTCAAGTGGGAACTCCCGGACAGAACCTCGACGTCTTCGCCTACACCTCGAACGTGCTGACCGGGCTCGGACATCTGGGTTACCCGGACCTGGATGCGATCGGCGAGGGCTCGATCGCCATGTACTTCCCCTCCCCGCAGTCCCGCGTGAGCTTCAAGCTCGTGGGCGGGAACGGCGGGGCGGCGACGCTGGGTTTCTATCGCGCAGATGGTTCGCTCATCGACAACGTCGTCGTCTCTGGGCTGGCCGACCTCGGATACGGCTTCGCGACTTCCGACGGTACGCCGAGCATCTCAGGCATCCTGATCCAGAACACCGACCCGAGCGGCATCGGCGTGGTCGACATCTGTTACGACGGGGGCATCGTGAATTCTCGTTCCGTGACCTGGGGCAATATCAAGAGGCTGTACCGCTAGACTGTTCGGCGGATGGTGCGGGTTTCTCCTTTGTCGTTGCCACGGCCGCGATCCATTATCCGTTTCGAGGGTTTGAGTCTCGATGCCAGCCCGACTGGCCCCCGGCGGAAGGCCCTGATGGCAGAGGGTGGGTCCTGCGATTCGTTCGGCGCCGATGCTCGTGCGACTCATGGGGGCAACATGCGACGGCAGAGAACATCCTTCCTTCTGTTCTGGCTCTGGATCGGCGTGTCGGCGGCGATGATCCCCGACGCACGGTCGGCGTGGGACTCCAATGGTGTGGCGCTGTCGCCCAATGCGTCGAACTACAAACCGTTCATCGTCTCGGACGGCGCGTCCGGCTCCATCGTCGCGTGGTACGGCGGGACCGGGCCCGACATCTTCGCCACCCGGATCCTCTCGGACGGCACGACCGCCCCGGGCTGGCCAGCGACGTCGCCGCTGGTGGTGTGCGGCGCCACGGGCCTGCAGGAGCAGCCGGTGCTGGTGCCCGACCTCGCGGGAGGCGCCCTGGTGTTCTGGCAGGACGCCCGCAACGGATCCGACTACGACATCTACGGACAGCACATAAACGCGTCGGGACAGATCGTATCGACCCCGACGTCGAACTGGATCGCGAACGGGATTCCCGTGTCGACTGCGGCTGGAAGTCAGTACCTTCCGATGGCCGTTTCCGACGGAGCGGGCGGCGCCATCCTCGTGTGGCAAGACGGACGTCATGGAGCCGGGAACTACGACATCTACGCCCAGCGTATGGACGGCGACGGAAACCGGATGTGGGCGCCGGCGGGAATCCCGGTGTGCGTCGCCACGAACAACCAGATCAATCCCGCGATCGTCGCGGACGGGGCCGGCGGGGTGTTCATCGCGTGGCAGGACTATCGCAAGGGCAGCGAGTTCGACATCTACCTGCAGCATCTCGCCGCGGATGGAACGGTCTTCCCGGACCCGCACTGGACCACCGACGGGCTCGGGGTGTGCGTTGCCCCCAACTCCCAGTTCTACCCGGTGCTCGCGGATGATGATGGCACGGGGGGCGTGTTCGTCGCCTGGCAGGATTTCCGAACCGGCACCGACAATCACATCTTCGCCCAGCACCTGAGCGCCCGGGGCGTTGTCGCGACGGGTTGGCCTGCGGATGGGAGCCCGGTCTGCCAGGCGCAGTATTCGCAGTACTTCCCCGTGGTGGCCGGAGATGGCGGGACCGGCGTCTTCATCGCGTGGCAGGACTACCGCAACGGGACCACGAACCACATCTACGCGCAGCACCTGACGGCCGGGAACACGGGCTGGGTCGCCGACGGCATTCCGGTCAGCACAGCGATCAACGGCCAGTTCACCCCGCAGATCGCCGCCGATGGCTTGGGCGGCGCCTTCATCACCTGGTACGACAGCCGCAGCGGCGCGACCAACGACATCTTCGTTCATCAGGTGGACGGGCGTGGGGTGCTGAACACGAGCTGGGACAAGGACGGCCTGGGCGTGTGCCTGGCGCCCAACACCCAGCAGTTCCCCGTGCTCGCGACGAGCAGCGCCGGCACCGCGGTCATGACGTGGCAGGACCTGCGCTCGGGAGGCTTGACCACCGCCGCGATCTTCGCGCAGCAGGCCGCGGGCGTCGCGGTGGCCGGGGTGGACGCGCCTCGCCTCGCCCTCGTGCAGCTGAGCCCGGCGAGGCCGAACCCGTTCCGGGGAGCTTCGGAATTCCGGTTGACGCTCGCGGCACCGACCTTCGTGCGGGCCGAGGTTCTGGATGTCACCGGGCGTCACGTCTCGACGCTGGCGTCGCGGAACTTTCCGGCCGGCGTCCATGAGCTGTCATGGGACGGATCGAGCGCCCGGGGCCAACGCGCAGCGTCCGGCGTGTACCTGGTCCGGGTGCAATGGCCCGGATCCGAGAAGACGCAGCGCATCGTGAGGTTGCGATGAACCGCCGACTCGCAGGCCGGAGGATGGGGCCGGTCGCCCTTGGAGCATGCTTCGTGTCGCTCGCGCTGGCGACGAACGTGCTGGCCGCGCAGTACCCGCCGGGGCCGCAAGGCTGCTGCCCCGACACGCTCACGATCATCAACGTCCAGAACCCACTGGCAACCCCGCACCCGACCACCGGTGACGTCGTGCTCGGCGTGGGTGGCGTCATCACCGGGTTCGCCGCCCAGTTCCGACCGTTCGGGTTCTACATGCAGATGACGAACGGACTCCCGTACAGCGGCGTCGGCGTATTCACCGGGAACGTGAATCACGGCCCGGGCACGCCGTACAACCTCCAGGCCGGGGACTCGGTCGTCGTCTACGGGAAGGTGAAGTCCTACAAGGGCGCCGTCGCGATCGGAAGCCTGGGCGGAAGTGACGAGGTGACGGCGCTGGCGATCGACAGCCCGGAAAGCGCCGAGGACGTGCTCGTGCGCGTCGTGTCTCAAGGCAACCCCCTTCCGCCGTTCCACGTCGGCTCCCTCGCCGAGCTGGAGGAATCGCGCTCGAACCCGGCCGCCAGGCCCTGGCGTGGCATGCTGGTCCGGCTCAACGCGCCGCTCGAGGTGGTACGGCTGCTCGAGGACAGCGACATCGCCGCCACCACCACCGACGACGACGACGACCGCGGCTTCCTCGTGGTGGACCCCGGATGCCCTGGCCCGGTCTGCGACTCCGTGATGGTGGACTGCAGCACGCTCACGACCTTTACCCCGCCACCGGTCGGCACCCTTCTGGCGTTCGTGCAGGGCTGCTTCGATCTGCGCGAGGAGAGCCACCGGATCCAGATGCGCGGGCCGTACGACATCGGGGTGGGAAGTCCGCCCGTCGCGCTGGACGCGTTCCCGACGTTCGACAACGACCTCCCAGGCGGGCTGCGGCTGGACAGCGTCATGGTGGTGTTCGACCGGCCGGTCGAGAAGACCAGCGCCGAGAACGCTGGCAACTACTCGCTGACTTCGCTGGGAACCATCGACGGAGCGCGCCGGCTGGACACGCCCGACGACAACCGGGTCGTGCTGCAGATCCGCAACGCGCTGAGCGACGGCGACCACGAGGCCATCACGGTGAAGGACGTGGCGAGCCTCGCCGACGCCACGCCCATGGTTGCCCCCCAGACCTTCAGCTTCCTCAACGGCGTGCTCGAGCTGGAGAAGATCCAGGCGCCCGATCCGGGCCCCCTCGCGGGCAACCCCTGCGAGGACAGGTCCCGCTTCTCGGGCCCGGGAGGCGCTCCCGGCCAACGGGCTTCGTTCGTGGGGACCGTAACCGGCGCATTCGGCGATTTCTACACGCTCCAGGGCGCCACGCTCTTGCGCGGTGGACTGTGGGCGCACTCAACGGCCTTCGCCCTGACCCCGGGGCACGCGTACGTCCTCGCCGGCGCGCTCCAGGAGGTCTCGGGTGAGACCCAGGCGACGAACATCGTCTACGCGCACGATCTCGGAAGCGCACCCGCCCCCCTTCCTGCGCTCCAGTCGGTGCACGTCCTGCTCGATGACACGTGCGACTTCGCCCAGCTGTTCCTCAACGGCCAGGATCTCGAGGGCATGCTGGTCACGATGGACCGTGTCGTGGTCACCGGGAGCCAGCCGGCCGGGAGCTCCTTCTACGTCGCCACTGCGGCCGCCACGGGCCCTGCGGCCGCGGCGCGCCTGCGCGCGACCGCGGCGGACGCCGCGCCACTCGAGGAAATCCTGGTCGCGGCCCTGGGCGACAACTTCACGTTCGCGGCGGACTCGGGGCGGATCGTGACCATCACGGGCATCCTCGGGCGCGTTTCGGGATCGTTCGCCGTCTTCCCGCGGAGCGACTCGGACATCCTTGACTTCGGGCCCGTCCCGACCTTCAGCCAGCCGCTCGACGTCTCGAAGGCCGCCACGGCCTCGCGCGACCCGGACATCGTGCTGGGCGTCGGCGGCGAGCTGTTCATGGCCTGGGGACGCATCTTCAACGAGTCCGTACACTCGCTCTCACTGGACAACACCTCGAACTGGTCCAACGCGGCGCCGATCCTGCACCAGGGGGTGCAGCCCGCGCTGGCGGTCACTCCGTCGAACAAGATCTGCGTGCTTTCCGCGAGCACCGACTCGCTCTTCTTCAAACAGTCCACGGACGGCGGGTTCCAGATGGACCCGCTGGTCACCACCGTGGACGAGGCTGCGACGAGTTATCCGGCGCTCACGGTGGGCAGCGGCGAGCACCTTCACGCCGCGTGGGGGCGGCCGGGGTCCGGTATCTTCTATTCCCGGTCTTTGACCGGCGGCGCCGATTTCAGTATGCCTATCCCGATCGCGCTCGACAGCCTGCCGTCGGAAACGAACTCGATGGCGCGAATCTGCGCGTCGAAGGGGGACAGCGTATACGTATTCTGGCAGTACCACCTGCCCGGCGAGCCACCCCTGGACAAGGTGCTCTACAGTCGCTCGCTCAACGGGGGGGCCTCCTTCTCCTCGCCGCGCTGGGTGCGGGACGAGAGCAACCCGATCAGCAGCGTGGTGAAGCTCGCCGTCCTCGGGGACGCCCAGGTCGGCCCCGACGGCACGGTGTACGTGATGGGTCTGCAGGCGGGCGGTCCGGACGACAGCGTCGCGTTCCTCCGCTCGACCAACGGGGGCGCCACGTTCGCGCTCGTCGGACATCCGTCCGCACCCGCGTTGACCGGCATCTGTCCGAAGAGCTTCGCCGTTGGGCCCGACGGCACGATCCACGCGCTGATCGGAATCTGCGGCACCGCCCTCTACTACACGCGCTCGATGGACGGCGGCGCGTCCTGGGGCCCCGCGGTGAACGTGACCAGCGCCAGCTCTTCTATGGTCGGAGAGCCCCGCGGCGCCAAGATCGTCCTGGACGCCACGGGGACGCCGGTCATCGTCTGGTACGCTCCGGTGGGAGGATCGACGGAGATCTACTCGGCGAGGCTATTGAACTGAGGCGGCGCATGCCTTGGTGGCTCACATGATCGGCGCCCGGGCCCTCGCGACCCGGGCGCCGCGTGCTTCCGGCCCGGCCGGCGCCCGCGTCCTATTCGCCTGCGCCTCCTTCGTGGCGCTGGTCGCCGCCGAGCCCGCGTGGTGCCTGTGGCAGACGTTCGGACTCGCCGACGGCATCGCAGCGATCCAGGTGCGCGCCATCGCCGAGGACCGCTCCGAGAACATGTGGTTCGCCACCGCGTACGGCGCGAGCCGCTACGACGGCGCGGTCTTCCGGACCTTCGCGCTGGCGGACGGGCTCGTCCAGGAGGACGTTCGCGCCATCCTGACGGACAGGGCGGGGCGGGTCTGGTTCGGGACGGCCGGCGGCGTGGGCGTGTTCGACGGCGGCGCCTGGGCGGCCTACACGACGAGCGACGGCCTCGCGTCGAACGACGTGCGCGCCATGCTCCAGGATCGCGCCGGCGGCCTGTGGTTCGCGACCGGATTCGGAGCGAGCCGGTTCGATGGCGCGGCCTGGACGTCCTACCACCAGAGCGACGGGCTCGCGGCCAACCAGCTGTCGTGCCTGTTCGAGGACCACGCGGGGAACATGTGGTTCGGGACCCAGGGCGGCGGCCTCAGCCGGTTCGACGGCGCGGCGTGGACTACGTACACCACCGTCACGACCGCCGGGGGGCTGGGGGACGACTGGATTGAATGCATCCTGGAGACGCGTGACGGCGTGCTCTGGTTCGGGACCAAGTACGGGGGCTTAAGCCGTTTCGACGGAACCTCTTGGAGCCGCATCACCACGGCCGGGAGCCTCACGTTCTCGGACGTCACGGGCTTGCGCGAAGACCGCTTCGGTGGGCTGTGGGCGGCCGCCAGCACGGGCCTGGCGCGCTTCGATGGGCTGGTCTGGCGCGCGTACACCACCGCCGAAGGCCTCGCCGGGAGCATGGTGTCGGCGCTCGCGATCGACGGCAACGGCAATGTATGGGCCGGGACCGAGAACGGCGTGAGCCGCTACGACGGCGAGAGCTGGACCTCGTTCATCGTCGCGGGGCTCGGCACGTACGGAGCGCAGGCGGTGCTCGAGGACCGCACCGGGATCGTGTGGGCTGCGTCCGGGGGCGGCGGCGTCGCACGGTACGACCGGTCGGTGTGGACGAGCGTGACCGTCGCCTCGACCGGCGGCGGGCTGGCGAGCAACCTGGTATCCGCCCTGCAGCAGGACTCCACCGGCGCGCTGTGGTTCGGCACGTCCGCCGGGGCGTCGCGCTTCGACGGGACCTCGTGGCGCACGTTCACCACCGCGGACAGCCTGGCCGGCAACAACGTCAGCGCCCTGGCGCGCGACTCGAGCGGCGCCGTCTGGCTCGGGACGACCACGGGTCTCAGCCGCTTCGACGGTGCGACGTGGAAGTCGTACACCACCGCCCGCGGACTTCCGGGGAACCGGATCCGGTCCCTGCTTGTGGACCAAGCCGGGAGCCTCTGGTGCGGAACCACGGCTGGCGTGGGTCGCCTGCAGGACACCACGTGGACTCGCTACTCGACCGCCGACGGCCTCGCCGGCACAAACGTGTACGCGATCCTACAGGACCACGCGGGGACGCTGTGGTTCGGCACCCAGGCAGGTCTCAGCCGCTTCGATGGCACGACGTGGCGCACCTACACGACTGCGAACGGCCTTGGCTCGGCCTGGGTCCTCTCCCTGGCCGAGACCCCGGACAGCGTACTGTGGGTCGGCACTGCGGGCGGCGGGGTCAGCCGCTTCGACGGCGTCCTGTGGCGCACGTACTCGACCGCGGACGGACTGCCCGATGGAACGGTGAGCGCGGCGAGCGTGGAGCACTCGGGCAACCTGTGGTTCGGGACCGCGTCGGGGGCGGCCCTTTACGAGCCCGCGCGCGTACCGCCGCAGACGGTGATCACCACCCCGCCGCCGCCGCTGTCGGCGAACCGGCTCCAGACCGTGCACTTCCTCGCGGCCTACCGCCAGGTGCTGGGCATCGAGTTCTCGACCTCCCTCGACTCCGCGCCGTGGTCGGCGTGGCTGCGCGACGACTCGTGGATCGGCAGGGATCTCCCCGATGGCGTCCATACCCTGCGGGTAAGCGCGCGCGACATGCTGCACCACGTTGACCCCACCCCCGCCACGGCCACGTTCGAGGTGGCCGCCACCCCACCCGCGCCGGTCATCACGTCGCCGGTGTTCCGCCAGCCCGTCCGCGACAGCATGGTGGTTGGCGGCACCGCGAACGCCCTGCGGTTCCGCTCGCTGCGCGTGGACCTGAGGCCGGCCGGCGCGTCCTCATGGGAGGCGCCCGTGGCCACGACGCTCGCGCAGTCGCTCACCCCGGTGACCGACGGCGTCCTGGCGCGGCTGAACACGACTGGGCTGCCGGACGGTGACTACGAGCTCCGCCTGGCGGTGCAGGACACACTCGGGCTCACCGGTGTCGCGCTGGTCACGTTCATCATCGACAACGTGGCGCCGTGGGCGGTCCAGACCACGCCGGCGCTGGTGTCCGCCCTGGACGGCGGCGATGTCTACACCACGAACAGAGAAGCGCACGTGTACATCCCGCCGCGCGGCTTGGCCCGCGACGCGGTACTGCACCTCGACCCGCTGGACCCCTCCGCCGTCCCCGCCACGCTCCCGGACGGCGCGATCCGCGTCGCTCCCGGCTTCGCGGTGGGCACGGAAGGCGTGCCGCTCGAGAAGACCGCGGCCCTCGATCTCGAGGTCGCCGGCGATGCCGCTCCGCCCGGCACGCGGCTCACCATCTACGTCGCGGGCGATGACGGCGTGTGGCGACGGCTGGGCGGCACTCTCGACGCGGCGGGCGCGCGCCTCGCGACGCCGTTTTCCGCCGCCGGCAATTACGCGATATTCGCCGCGCCGGCCGGGGCGTCGCCGGCGGGAGGGTCGCTGGCCCTCTCGCTCACGCCGCGCATCTTCTCGTCGCGCGGCGCGTTCGCGAACCCCAGCGTCCGGATCGGCTTCGTGCTGGCGCGCGCGGGGACGGTACGGGTGACGATTCACAATCGGGCGGGCCGGCTGGTGCGGGTCGTGATGTCGGGAGAAACCCTCGGACCGGGGACGAACCTCGTGAGCTGGGACGGGCGGGACGAGGACCACCACGACGTCGAGGCGGGGCTGTTCTTCGTCACGGTCGAGGCGCTGGGCGAGACGCGCACGCAGACGCTGGGGGTGGTGCGTTGAGCTCACGCCGGAGCGGAGCCGTGGCCCGCCGGCGATTCGCGTCGAAATGGCGCGCTCCCGGCGCCATCGCGGCCTTCATCGCCTTGTTGGCGGCCCTGGGCGCGCCGCGTGCCGCGCGGGCCACGCCCAGCAGCCAGGTGCCGGTGGGACCGCGCGCGATCGGCATGGGCGGGGCGTTCAGCGCGCTGGCCGACGACGCGAGCGCGCTGTTCTGGAATCCCGCGGGGCTCGCGCGCGTCGGGCACCAGGAGGTCACGGGCTCGTACGCCAACCTTTACGACACCGGCACCAAAGACAATCTCGTCTCGTTCGTGCTGCCGCTCTCGCCGGACCGGGCCGCGGGGGCCGACTGGTATCATTCCGGATTCGACGACGGCGTGCTGGGCTTCTCCGAGAACCGCGTGACGCTCGGCGCCGCGCTCAAGCTGCGCCCCTGGTTGTGGGCGGGTGCCGGCGGGAAGCTCCTCACGCGGGGCACGAGCCTCGACGGCCTGAACATCGCGTCCGGGCGCGGATTCGGCCTCGACTTAGGCCTTCTCGCCTCGCCCGCCGACCGCTGGCGCCTGGGGCTGGTGGGGCAGGACCTCACGGGGACGAGCCTGCGTTCGCCCGAGGGCCAGAGGGAGCGCGCGTATCCGCGCAACCTGCGCCTCGCCGCCGCCTACGTGTGGTCCAATATCGGCACCGCCGCGTTCGACGTGGACGACCGCTGGCATCTCGGCGTCGAAGCCACGCCGCATCCGTTGCTCGCGCTGCGGGGCGGAATCGAGAAGGATCGGCGCGGAATCGAATCGGCGACTTGGTCCATGGGGCTCGGGTTCAAGGTGGGGGCGGTGCGCGCGGACTGGGCGCGGAGCATGCCCCCGACCCTCGCCACAACGGATCACTTCTCGCTCTCCATGGAGTTCAACTTCAATCCTGCGCTGCTGCGGATCGAGAAGGTGCAGACGCACGAGCTCTACACCTCGCTCTACAAGTCCTACGCGCGCGACGGGTTCGGCTCGATCCACCTGCGCAACTTGCAGGATCGCCCGCTGACGACGCGCGTCGGGGTCTACATTCCCGATCTGATGAGCGTGCCGAGCGAGCAGGACGTGACACTGCGGCCCATGGCGGTGAACGAGCTGCCGCTCACGGCCATCTTCGACGAGAAGGTGCTTTCGCAGCGCGGCGACCAGCCGGTCCAGGTGCAGGTCACCGCGAGCTACCAGAGCAAGCGGCTGGTGAGACGCGAGAAGGGGGTCGCCCGCACCGTCGCCTACGCCCCCGGAGCAATCGACTGGAGCGACGGCATGGCACAGGCGGCGGCGTTCGTCACGCCGCGCGATCCGGCCGTGGACGAGCTGGCGCGTCAGGCCAGCCGCCTCGTGCTCGCCCTGGAGGGCAATCCGTTCGGCAATCGCAACCTCGCGTTCGCGGCGGCGATGACCGAAGCGCTGGCGGACCTGGGGCTAGCCTACGTGCCCGACCCCACCAACCCGTTCGCCACCATTTCCTCGACGCCGCACGCGGTGGACACCATCCACTACCCCTATCAGACCCTCGAGCGGCTGAGCGGGGATTGCGACGACACCACGGTGCTCATGGCGTCGCTGCTCGGCAACGTCGGCGTGAACACCCGGTTCGTGGACGTTCCCGGGCACATCTTCCTGGTGGTGGACACCGGCCTGCACGAGCGCAACCGATCGGCGCTGGGCGCCGACAGCGCCATGATGGTCATCACGGACGAGGAGGTCTGGATCCCGCTCGAGACCACGTCGCTGGCGCGCGGCTTCGCCCAGGCGTGGCGCGACGGCGCCGACCAGATCGTCGCGGCGACCGCCCGCGGCCGGGTCGACTACATCGACGTCACCGACTCGCAGGTGCATTTCGAGCCGGTCCTGCCGCCGGGCGAGCGCCGCATCCGCACGCTCGACGAGGCCCGCTTCAACGCCCGACTGGCGGCCGAGGCGAAGGCCGTCTCGGCGATCCGCGACGAGTATTTCGCCGCGCACTTCGGCGCCGCCTCGCGCGAATTCGAAGCGACCGCGGCCGCGCTCGAAGAGGTCGCTCGGATCGATTTCGAGGGCGGGGATCTCGAGGGGGCGCGCAAGCAACTGGAGGGCGCTCTGGCCAAGGCGCCCCAGTCGGCGCCGGCGCACAACAATCTCGGCGTGGTGCTGGCCGCGATGGACAGCCTGCGCGCCGCCGATGAGCACTGGCGCGCGGCCATCGCGCTGGGGCGTCGCGACGCCGGCATCGCGCTGAACCGGGGGCTCGCTCGCTGGGCCGTGGGGGACAGTGTCTCGGCCGGGCAGATGCTCGGCACAGCCGTCGCCGAAGCCGGGGGCTACGTCGCCGCGTGTCGCCTTATCGCGCTCGCCCCCGAGGACTCGCTCGACCGTGCCGCAGACCTGGCGCCCGAAGACTTGACACTGCGCGCGCGAATCCGTAATTTCCTTCGTCACAACACCGTCGTCGGCAGCGAGAAGCCGCGCGCCGGGGCGCGTGCGGTGGGCGCCGAATCGAGCCCGCCTTCACTCCCCGTTCGCGGTATCGGGAAGTACTTGTACTGGATCGAGTGAAAGGAGCCGCACGTGAGACGAGTCGGGATGGCATGGGCTGCGATCGTGCTTCTGGTCTCTGCGTCGCCGCAGTTCGCCGTCGGAGATCCGTCCGACTCGCGCGGCGAGTACGGGGTCACACTCGCGATCAGTGGCGAGGAGGCTCGCGCCGAGTCCATCTTCGTCACCATGCTCTCTCACACGCGCGGCGATGCGCGCGCCCTCAACAACCTGGGCAACCTGCGTCTGCTTCGCGGAGAGACCGGGGTGGCACTCGCGTTCTACGAGCGCGCGCTGCGCGGCGACTCCCTCGACGCGGGCATCCACTTCAATCGCGCCACCGCCCTCATGATAATCGGCGACCGGGAGCGTTCGGAGCATGCCTTCGCCGTCGGCGTGAGGCTGGCGGGCGGCTTCGATCGCGCTCAGGCGCTCCTGGGCCTGCCGCCCGAGAAGCAGCCCACCGAGCGCGCGGCACGCAAGTCCGCGATCGATGCCGAACAGCTGCGCGCCATGCTGCGGCGCGCCGCGACTTCGGTGCCGAAGGACTCCATTCGTCCGCTGGACTCCGTTACCACGCCGGGGGCGGCGGGCAAGCGCCCGTCGGCCTGGCGCTCGGCGGGCTCGCGCGCCTCCGACGGCAGCGATACGCCTCAGCTTCTCTACTGGAAGCGCTGAGCTTCGATCTCCAGCCGTGAGCGGGCAGACCCCCATCCAGCGGGTGCCCGCAAGGCTTGGCGCCATCATCGGCACGTCGTGCGGCGTGCTCGTGGCTTTGATCTGGCTCTTCGGCGGGCTCCGGCCGCTGGACCTCCGCCTGCACGACTGGCGCTACCGGCTGCGGGGCCCGGTCGCGGCATCGGACCGCATCGCGCTGGTTGAGATCGACGACCACACGCTGCGCGTTTTCCGGAACGTCTGGCCACTCCCGCGCGAGAACTACGCCATCGCGATCGACGCGCTGGCGAACGCCGGCGCGCAGGCCATCGGCGTCGACCTGCTGTTCCTGGGCGAGAACTCCGAGGATCCGGCCGGGGACGAGATGCTCGCGGCGGTCACCGCCGCGCATCCGAACCTTGTCCATGCGATCGGCTTCCAGCACAGCGACGCCTCGCTCGGCGGGGCGCTCGCGATCCCGGCCGATTCCACTGCTCTGATCCGCCACGGCCGGCCCGTATCGCGACAGCGTCTCGCGATCGCCCAGAGCGTTTCGCTTCCCTACGACGCCCTGCTGGCCAACGCGCGCGAGTTGGGACACACGGCGGTGCTGATCGACAGGGACGGGGTCATCCGCCGCATTCCGCAGTTCGTGCGCTTAGGCGAATGGGCCTATCCCTCGCTCGTGCTGCGTCTGGTCGAGGTGGCGGCCCGCGGCGACACGACGCTGCCGCAATTCGAGCTCTCTCCCGACGGGGTTCACATCTACTGGCATGGCCGCCAGATGCAGGTGCCGAGCGACGACGAGGGCGCGACCTCGATCGTGTTTGCGGGCGATCAGGACGCGTTCGCGCACCGTTATTCGCTGCTGCAGGTGCTGCAGTGGTATCGCAACGACGACACCACGGCGCTGGCGCGGGCCTTTCGCGGCAAGCTGGTGCTGATCGGCGCGACGGCGGTGGAGCAGCAGGCGACCGACATCGGAGCGACGCCGTTCTCGGACGCGGCGCCGCTGGTGTACATCCACGCGAACGCGGTGAATGCCGCGCTGCGCGGGCGATTCCTCGCGCGCGTGCCCGCGCTGTGGATCGTGGTGTCGCTAGCCGCGCTCGGCCTGGGCCTGGGCCTGATCTTTTCGCAGGTCTCGCTCGCCCGCGCCGCGCTCGTGGCGCTCGCGGCGCTTCTGGCCGTGGCCGCGCTCGACTATGGGCTGTTTGTTTTCAAGGACATCGACCTGCCGCCGCTGGGGGCGCTGCTGGTGCCGCCGCTCACCCTGGCCGCGATCGAGAACGAGTGGCGGCGCGAGGTCGAGCACCGCTCGCGCCTGCGCGCCAAGGAGCTCGATGTGGCGCGCTCGATCCAGCAGAACCTGCTGCCCTCGGCCCCGCCCGCGCTGGAGGGGCTCGACGTGTTCGGTCGCAACCTGCCAGCCGACGAGATCGGCGGGGACTACTTCGACTGGCTCATGCTCGATGACGACAAGCTCGCGGTGGTGGTGGGCGACATCAGCGGACACGGCATTCCCGCGGCGCTGCTCATGGCGCACCTGCGCGCCTCGTTCCACGCCGCGGCAGAGGCCGGCCGCTCCCCCGAGGACATCGTCACGGCCATAAACCGCTCGCTTGCGCGCGCCACGACGCTGGGCAGGTTCGCGACGTTCTTCCTGGCCGTGATCTCGGTGCGCGAGCGGCGACTGCGCTACTGCAACGCCGGCCACAACCCGCCGCTGCTCATTCGCGGCGGGGTGCTGCATCTGCTGCCCGCCACCGGGATCCCCCTCGCCATCATGGAGGACGGGGAGTACACGGGCGGGGAGGAGGCGTTCGATGCCGGCGACACTCTGGTGATCTACTCGGACGGGATTCCCGAGGCCCCGGTCGCCAAGCAGTTCTACGGCGATGAGCGGCTGCACGAATGCGCGCTCAATGTGGCACAATCGAACTTGACGGCGGTCGCGTTCGTGGATCACATCCTCGCCGACCTGCGTGCCGTGGCGGGCGAGGGGATGCGCGCCGACGACGTCACGCTGGTCGTCGTCCGCGGCACCTAAACCCGGCGCGCTGCCGATCCCGGCGGACCCGCTCCACTGTCGTCAACCGGGGCCGGCTGCCCTGATCGACCTGACCCCCTCACCCCGTCGGGTCCAAGAGCATTGCGATCGTCAAGGCCACGAGCCCGTCGCGCCTGTGGCGGCCGTCCGCGCGGAGATCAGGCGGGGGCATTCGCCGTGCACCCGAGCGTCAAATACCCCGTAGTCTCCTCCTCCGTAGCAAGCAAGTTCCTTCTATTGCTACACCTGAGGACCTCGCGCTAGGGCGGCAGTAGTCGAGTGCGGAAGCGCCGGCTCAGCTTGAGCGTGACGCCGTCATCCAGCACCACGTCGCAGTCGCCGTGCGTCGCCGGGATCACCTCGCGCACGCAGTCCACTCGCACCAACGCGCCGCGGTGGATGCGTACGAACCGCGCGGGATCGAGACCGGCTTCGATCTCGGCAAGCGTGGCGCGCACCAGGTGCGAGGTCCCGGTCACGTGGAGCTCGGCGTAGTTGCCGGCCGCCCCAATCCAGCGCACGTCGGCGGCCGGGACGATCACGAAGCGGTCGCGCGTCCGCACCGCGAATCGCTCGATCCGCCGCGGACCGCCCTCCGGCGACGGCGATCGCAGGTGGTCGAGCAGCGCCGAGAGCCGCGCGGGACCCTCGCGATCCTCGCCGCGCGCCAGCTCCCTCCTGGCCTTGGCGAGTGCCGCGCGGAAGCGGTTCTCGGGCACCGGCTTGAGCAGGAAGTCGAGCGCGGAGACGTCGAATGCGCGCAGCGCGTGGCGTTCGTGGGCGGTCACGAAGACGACCTCGGGCAGGTGCTCGCGGGAGATCGCCTCGATCACGTCGAAACCGTCGCCCTCGGGCATCTGCACGTCGAGGAACAGGAGGTCGGGGCGCTCGCGCAGGATCATCGCCGCAGCCGCGGCGGGCGAGCCGGCCTCCCCCACCACGGTCACGTCGGTTTCACCGGCGAGCCACAGGCGCAGGCCCTCGCGCGCGAGCGGCTCGTCGTCCACGATCGCGACCCGGATCACGTGCCGTCACCGGCCGGGGGTGATGCCGCTCGCCAGGGGATGCGGATCATCGCCCGGCCACCGCCCCCCGGGCGATCGCCGGTCTCGAGCACGCCGGCTGCGCCGTAGAGCAGGGCGAGCCGCTCGCGCGTGTTGGCGAGACCGACGCCGCGCCCAGTCCCGCCGGCGCCAGCGAAGCCGCCGCCCTCGTCGGTGACCTCGACCTCCAGCGCATCGCCCGCGCGCCGCGCGCTCACGGACACGCGACCGCCCTGCGCGGTGGCGAGCCCGTGCTCGATCGCGTTCTCGACCAGCGGCTGCAGCAGCAGCGCGGGCACCCGCGCGCGCCGCGCCTCGTCCTCGACGTGCCACTCGACCTCCAGCCGGTCGGCAAAGCGCAGGCGTTGCAGAGCCACATAGCGCTCGACGAACGCCAGTTCCTCGGCGAGCGGGATCTCGTGCCCGGCCGGGGCCTCGAACGAGGCGCGCAGCAGCTCGCCGAGGTCGCCGATCGCCCGGTCCACCGCCGCTCCGTCGCCCCGACGCGCGAGTACCGCGAGCGCATTCAGCGTGTTGAACAGGAAATGCGGCCGGATCTGCGCCTGCAGGCTCTCGAGCCTTGCCTCGGTGGCGTTCTGCTCCAGCCGCGCGGCGGCGACCTCGCGCTCCGCGGCTTCCCGCCGCGCCTCGAGCAGCAGCAGCACCAGCACGATGGCCGCATACACGCTCATCTCCATCGCGATGTAGAAGACATAGGTGTGGAGCAGCGCTGGCGCGCTCGGGAACGCGTGCCGGTCGGGGCGTATCGAGTGGAGGATGAGCAGCAGCGTCATGTGGACGGCGACGAACACGGCCGCACCGCCCAGGTGGGCGAACAGCGTGCGGAGTGTGCGTCCGCTGCGGAACGGGAACCGCCGCGCCATGAACGCGCACCACGGGGAGGCGATGACCACCGTGATCCACATCGGGATCACGCGGTGCAGCAGGACGGTCACGGTGATCCGGTCGCCCTCGAGCACCTGGGTGACCGAGGTGCGGAAGATCTCGAGCAGCGCGAGCACCGAGGCGGCGGAGATCGCGACGATCGTGGTACGGAACGGCTTGCGCATGGGATGACATCGTAACACCGCGCTTCGACCGCATCCCGCTCGCGCGGCGTCGAGGCGTCCCGCTCATCCCGCCCCGGGACCCGTTCGTCCCGAGACGGTCGCCGCGGGCGCAACCATCCGACAGATTGCCCGTCACACCGTTGCAGCAGCGCTCGGCCACAGCGATGCGACGCACATCACATGGGGGCCTCAGGTGATCCAACTGCGATCGATCCAGAAGACGTTCGAAACTCCCGCTGGCGCGTTCCCGGCGCTGCGCGGCGTCGATCTCGACATCGCATCCGGCGAGTTCCTGGCGATCGTCGGGCGGTCCGGGAGCGGGAAGTCCACGCTCTTGAACCTGATGTCCGGCATCGACCGCCCGAGCATCGGGACCGTCCAGGTCGGCGGCGAGGCGCTCAACGGTCTCAGCAACGACCGGCTCGCGTCCTGGCGCGGGCGCGCGGTTGGCATCGTGTTCCAGTTCTTCCAGCTGCTGCCCACGCTGACGGCGGCCGAGAACGTGATGCTGCCGATGGATTTCGCGGGAACGCTCCCGGCTGCCGAGCGGCGCCGGCGCGCCCTCGAGCTGCTCGCGCGCGTGGACGTCCCCGAGCAGGCCGACAAGCTGCCGGCGACGCTCTCGGGCGGTCAGCAGCAGCGGGTGGCGATCGCTCGCGCGCTGGCGAACGATCCCCCGCTCATCCTGGCCGACGAGCCCACCGGCAACCTCGACTCCGCGACTGGCGCCGACATCTTCAAGCTGCTCGCCGAGCTCTCGGCCGCGGGCAAGACGGTGGTCGTGGTCACCCACGAGCGCGGCGCGCTCAACGGCGCG
>CAYONG010000246.1:0-14093 GCA_964405235.1 uncultured bacterium
CTACCCGCTGGTGGACGGGCAAGGGAATTACGGCAGCATTGATGGCGACGCACCGGCGGCGATGAGATATACCGAAGCGCGGCTGACGGCGCTGGCGGCCGAGATCCTCGCCGACCTCGAGAAGAACACCGTCGACTTCCGTCCCAACTACGACGACACGCGCGAGGAGCCGGTCGTCCTGCCGGGCGTGGTCCCAAACCTTCTGATTAACGGCTGCTCGGGGATTGCGGTGGGAATGGCGACCGAGGTCCCGCCGCACAACCTGAGCGAGATCTGCGACGCGATCACCCACATCATCGATCATCCGGAGGCCACGCCCGCCGAGCTGATGAAGATCGTCAAGGGCCCGGACTTCCCGACCGGCGGCATCATCAACGGCACGCAGGGCATCCGGGACTGCTACACCAACGGGCGCGGGCTCATCAAGATGCGAGCCCGCGTGCAGGTCGAGGAGGGACGTCAGGGGCGCATGAGCCTGGTGGCGACCGAGATCCCCTTCCAGGTCAACAAGGGCTCGCTGCTCGAAAAGATCGCGGACCTCGTCAAGGACGGCCGTGTGGCCGGGATCAGCGATCTGCGCGACGAGTCGGACCGCGACGGGATGCGCATCGTCATCGAGCTCAAGAAGGACGCCAATCCAAAGGTCGTCCTCAACCAGTTGTTCGTTCACTCGCCGCTCCAGACCACGTTTGGCGCCATCATGCTGGCGCTGGTCGATCTGCGACCTCAGATCTTGACCCTGCGCGGGCTGCTCGACCAGTACGTCCTGCACCGCCAGATCGTGGTCCGGCGCCGGACCGAATTCGATCTTGCCGAGGCCGAGAAACGCGCACACATCCTCGAGGGTCTCAAGATCGCGCTCGACCACCTCGACGCGGTCATCACGCTGATCCGCAACTCCCGCGACGTCGAGACGGCGCGGTCCGGACTCATGGCCGAGTTCAAGCTCAGCGAGATCCAGGCCAGCGCCATCCTCGAGATGCGCCTGGCGCGGCTGACCGGGCTCGAGCGCAAGAAGGTCGAGGAGGAGTACCTCGAGATCATCAAGCTGATCGAGAAGCTGAGGAGCATCCTCGCCAGTCCGAAGAAGATCCTCGGCATCATCAAAGACGAGGTCGCCCGGCTTCGGGAACGGCACGGCGACGCGCGCCGCACCGAGATCGTCGCCGAGGAGGGCGACATCAACTACGAGGACACGATCGAGCAGAAGGACATGGTGATCACGATCTCGCACGCCGGCTACATCAAGCGGCAGGAGATCAGCTCGTACCGCTCCCAGCGCCGGGGCGGCAAGGGTGTCATCGGCGCGCGCACCAAGGAAGAGGACTACATCGAGCACCTGTTCGTGGCCGGCACCCACAGCTACCTGCTGTTCCTGACCGACCTCGGGCGCTGCTACTGGCTCAAGGTGCACGAGATCGAGCAGGCCGGGCGCATGGCGCGCGGCCGGCCGCTGGTCAACCACCTCGAGGGGCTGGCGCGGGACGAGCGCATGCAGGCGGTGGTCGCGGTCAAAGAGTTCGACGACCAGCACTACCTGGTCTGCGCGACCAAGAAGGGCCTGATCAAGAAGACCGTGCTCTCGGCCTACGGGAACCCCCGCCGCGGCGGCATCAACGCGATTCTGCTCGAGGAGGGTGACGCGCTGATCGAGACCATCATCAGCGACGGCACGCAGGACTTCATCATCGCCAAGAAGAAGGGCCTGGCGGTCCGCTTCCACGAGAACGAAGTGCGGGCGACGGGCCGCACCTCGTATGGTGTGAAGGCGGTGAAGCTCGATGACGTCACGGACGAAGTGGTCAGCATGATGGGTGTCCAGCGGCAGGCCTCGATCCTCACCGTGACCGAGAACGGCTACGGCAAGCGCAGCGAGATCGCCGAATATCGGGTCTCGCACCGCGGCGGCAAGGGGATCATCACGATCAAGACCACCGACCGGAACGGTCCGGTGGTTGCGGTCAAGGAGGTCGTGGATGGCGACGAGTTGATGATCATCACGCGCTCGGGCCAGATGATCCGCATGCCGGTGAAGGGGATCTCGGTGATCGGCCGCAATACGCAAGGCGTGCGACTCGTCCACCTGGCAGCCGCTGGTGAGGGCGACCTGCTGCCTGACGCCGTCGCCGCGGTCACGCGGGTGGTGGGGGAGGAGGACGCCGGGGTGGTGAACGGCGGCGCCGGTGGGGACGCAGGTGACGCCGGGTCCGCCGGCGCTGCGCCCGATGGCGCCCCAGAGGGCACCCCAGAGGGCTCGGCGTAGGGTCGGTTCGGCGCGGCGGCGGGCAGAGATCGTGAGTGCCTGCCGCCGTCCGTGACCCTTAGCGGGGCGCGCCGGCATGACGCGCATCTCCGAGTCCACCGTCCGCCGACTCTCGCACTACTTCCGCGTGCTCGAAGAGGTCGACGCCGAGGGCGGGCGGCTCATCTCCTCCCACCGACTCGCCGAGCGCGAGGGCGTGACCTCGGCCCAGGTCCGCAAGGACCTCTCCTGTTTCGGCTCCTTCGGCCGTCGCGGGCTTGGCTACAACGTCGCGCACCTGCGCCAGGAGATCCGCGCCATCCTGGGGCTCGACCGGCGCTGGCGTGTTGGGGTCGTGGGGGTCGGGAATCTCGGCACGGCGCTGATGCTCTACCGCGGATTCGAGCAGCAGGGTTTCGATGTGGTGGCGGCGTTCGACCGCGACCCCGCGCGCATCGGCAAGCCGCTCGGCAGGCTGATCGTGCGCGACATCGCCGAACTGCCGACGGTCGCGAGGGACGGCGGCCTCGACCTGGGCGTGATCGCGACGCCGCTCAAGGTCGCACAGGAGGTGGCGGATGCGCTGGTGGCGGCCGGGGTGCGCGGGATCCTCAACCTGGCGCCGCGAAAGCTGTTCGTCCCGGCGCACGTGGCGCTGCGCACAGTCGACATGACGGTCGAGTTCGAGAGCCTCTCGTTCGCGCTCACCAACGTCTCCCCACCGGCGCGGCGGCGCCGCCCGCGCGCCTGACGTCGTGAGCGGGGCCCGCCTTGGGATGCCGCGCCCGGTTCTCGGCATGGTCGTGGCGACCCTGCTGTGGGGCGCCACCTTCGTGGTGGTCCGCGACAGCCTCACCGTGCTCGCGCCGGCGGCTGTGGTGACCACCCGCTTCGGCGCCGCGGCGGCGCTGTTCGCGCTCGTAATGCTGGCGCGGCGGCGACCACTCGGGCGGGCGACGTTGATCGGCGGTCTGGTGACGGGTGTGGCGACCGCCGGCGGCTATCTCTTCCAGGCCGTTGGCCTCACGTCCACCAGCGCCGGCTCATCGGCGTTCCTGACCTCGGCGGGCACACTGCTGGCGGGGCTCTTCGCCTGGCCGATCCTGCGCCAGCGCCCCACCCCGTGGCTCGCGTTCGGGTTGCTGGTGGCGCTGCTGGGCTCGGCGCTGCTCACCCTGCGCGCTGGCTGGGCGCTCGGCGTCGGGGAGGCCTGGACGCTGCTCGGCGCCGCGCTCTACGCGCTCCAGATCGTAGGGGTCGCGCACTGGGCGCCGCGCGGCGACGCGCTGGCGATCACCGGCATCCAGGCGGCGGTCGCGGCGCTGTGCACCCTCCCGTTCGCCGGCGACCTCGCCGGTCAGTTGGGGGCCCTGGATGCCGCGGGGTGGGCCCGCATCGCCTACCTGGTGGCGTGCGGGAGCGTCGTTGCCCCGTTGCTCCAGGTGCTGGCGCAGCAGACCTTGTCGCCGGGCCGCGTCGGGTTGCTGTTCGCGCTCGAGCCGGTGTTCGCGCTCGTCTTCGCGCTCGGCGTCGGCGGCGAGCGTTTCGATCCGCGCTGGTGGGCCGGCGCCGCTCTCATCCTTGGCGCGGTCGTGATGGTCGAGTGGCGCGAGGCGCGGCGCGACGTGGCCAGGCCTCCGACAACCACTGCTTGAACCGTTCGAGGATCCTGGGGTCGCGGCGGAAGAGCGTGGCCCGGGTGCCGCGCAGGTCGGAATCCGCGACGCGCGAGGCCCGCGGGTCGGTGGCCCTGTAGAGGACGTCGATCAGGTCCCAGGTGGTGAAATCGCTGGGTGCGGTCTGGAAGTAGATCGGGCACTTGAGCGCGGCGACCGCCGCGCGCGTGGCGCCGCGATCCGACGCCGAGACGGTCGGGCTGACCAGCATGAGGGCCCGGGCGCGACGATCGCGGCGCGCCGCCTGGACCGCAATGGCTCCGGTCGTGCCGACGCCGACGACCAGGTACTGAGTGGAATCTGCGCCGACCTCGCGCGCGAGCGCCGCCACCGCCGCGACCACGTCGCCCGCCACCACCGCCTGCATCCGCGCCTCGCGTCCCCGCCAGGAGTCGGGGAGCGGACAACTGGGCGCCACCGAGCGCCCCGATCCGCGCAGATCCAGCAGCATCACCGCGAGCCCAATGCGGCGCAGGCCGACCGCGAGCGAATCATAGAGGGCGATGGTGTCGCCGGGTGCGAGCAGCACGACCGCGGCGCGGGGCCGGGCCACACGCTTCGGGGCGAGTACCGTGCCGCCGAGCGGGAACCCGTCCGTGCCACGAAAGCCCACCCGGCGCGCCCCCATCTCGGCCAGGAGCTCCTGCTCGACCTTGTCGCGCTTGACGACCTCGTGCAGCAGCATCGGCTGGAGGCGGCGGGCTGCGCCGAGCTTCTCTGCCGACCGCTCGAGCATGTCCATCACGTCGCGGTCGTAGGTTCGCGAGATCACCGCGAGCGGCGTGAGCAGAACCTGGACGCGGATCCAGTCCTCGCGGTCGAAGGCGACACACGCCATCCGATAGCGCCACTCCTGGTGGTCGGTGAGCCAGGTCTCGATCGGGGCGAACAGTCGTGCGGCGCTGTCCGGCCGGCCGGCGAGGAAGTGCGACCACGCGAACAGTCCCTGCGTGGTGGCCTCGGTGGGGTCGGGCAATTCCGGCGTGATCGGCTGCACCGGCCGGATCACGTCGCGGGCGCGGGCGGCATCCCCCGCGGCGAGGCGCATCAGGAGCGCCGAGGCCAGTTCGACGCGGCGCGGCTCGCTCGGGTCGAGGGCGACAGCGCGTTCGTAGCAGGCGATCGCGCTGTCTGCCTCGCCCTCGCGGGCGAAGCTCAGCCCCGCCCAGGCCATCGCCTGGGACGCCAAGGCCCCGTCGGCGGTTGCGACGGAATCGGCGAAGGCCAGCAGTCGCGGACGCAACTCGCCACCGTCGGCCGCCGCCTCCAGCACATCGTCCAGTGGACCGCGCTGGGCAAGGGACGGCGCGGCGACGACCAGACACGATGACATCAAAATCAAGATTGCGCGAAGCCGCATGGGATGCTCCTCAGCGTGGGGTGGGGCCGACGACGGCCAGGAACTCGCGCTCGAGCGGCGAGGGCCCGGCCGGCGGGGCCCCCCAGGCGGCGCGCTCGAGCACCCGCACGACGCGCCCGCGGTGGAGCATCACCGCGCGATCGCACAGTCGCTCGATCGTCTCCGTGACGTGGCTCGAGAACAATACGGCGGTGCCCGCCGTGGCCAGGGCGCGCAACTCCGCCTTGGCGGCCAGCCCGCCGCCGGCATCGAAGCCTTCGAGGGCCTCATCGCACAGCAGCACCGGCGGCCGGTGGAGCACCGCGGCGACGAACGACAGCTTCTTGCGCATGCCGTGCGAGAATTGATGCACCGGCTCGGCCGTGCGCCCGGTCAGTCCCAGGAGGTCGAGCAGGGCGATGGCGCGTGCGCGCGCGGCCGATGGATCGAGGCCGCGCACCGTCGAGATGAACGCCAGGTACTCGTCGGCGGACAGTTCCTCGTAGAAGCTCGGTTCTTCGGCGGCGTAGCCGAACCGACGCTTGGCCTCGATCGGGGTCGCCCAGACGTCCACACCGTCGACCGTCACGGTGCCCGCATCCGGGGGCTGCAGCCCGGCGGCGGTGCGCAGCAGCGTGCTCTTGCCGGCGCCGTTGGCGCCGAGCAGGCCGACGATCTCGCCCGGGGCCACCTCCAGCGAGGCGTCCTCGAGCGCGGCGATCGCCCCGTAGCGTCGGGTCAGATGCGCAATGCGCAGCATCAGGCCTCCTCGAGCCGCGCCCAGCGCGGCAGACGGCGCGCCGAGTGGAGCACGGCGGTCAGCAGGATGATCCAGCCGGACAACGGAATCATGATGCTCGCGGCCATGGCGAGCCCGAGCGAGAGGCCCAGCATCCGGCGCGCGACATCGGCGCGCGGAAAGAGGGTGACGCCGTAGTTGAGGCCCAGGGCGGCGATCGCGACCGTGGCGGCGCCCGACCAGCCGAGGAATAGCTGCAGGGCGTGCGGCGAAAGCTCCCGCGCGGCGACCGCCTGCGTGGCCACCAGGCCGAGGGCGCCCACCAGGCCCCAGACCGCCCGTGCGCCCCAGACCGTCATCACGCCCACCGGGAGCACGCGCAGGGCGGCGAACGGGTCGGAGCCGGCCAGCACGACCAGCCATTCGGCGAGCGCCGCGGCCGCGAGCAGGGCGAGCGCGAACGCGGTGAAATGGTGGAGCGCCGGCTCGCCCGGAAGCTGCCAGGCCAGCAACGAGGCGACACCGAATGCGACCGGGAGCGCCGCCGTCCTCCGCATGGCGCCGATACGCAGCGTGAGCAGGAGATCCTTGGCGGCGATCGCCACCCACGCCGGCGCCCTGCGCCACGGGGCCTGCGCGACCTGTCGGCGCACGGCGCGCGGCGCTGCCACGGCGAGGACGCGTTCGATCGCGTGCAGCCCCGGCCGCGCTTCGGTCACGCCGACGACCGCACGGTAGCCGACCGCGCATCCGAGGGCGCCCGCCACGCGCAGGAGCCCGACGAAGGCGGCGGCGAGCAGTGCCAGCCACCACGCTGGAACGAGTCCGAAGCCCGCCACCAGCACGCCGAGCGCTGGAACGGCGAGCCAGCCCATGCGGCTGCGGGATTCCCACGCGAGATGTCGCTCGAGCGCGGCGGGCGCCAGCGGCAGCGCCAGCCACGCAGGACCGCGAGGCCCGTTGCGCAGTTGCCGCGCGTGATCACTGCCGGCGAGCAGGCCGCCGAGCGCGGCGAGGATCAGCCAGGCGACCGCCACCACGCCGAGCGCTGCGGACGGACCACGCGACCGCACCAGGCCATCCAGCGGCACACGTACCTGCCAGAACAGGAACCCCGCGATCAGGAGCCCGAGCAGCGCCAACTCGAGCCGCAGGCGCGGATCGAGCTGCATCAGCCGGCGACGGGTCAGGGCGCGTTCGAGCCCGCGGAACGCGGGGGTCCGGGAAGGGATGGGGTCGTGCATGCGAGGGCACGATTGTAGCCGAGGCGCGCGCGTGTGGGATAGGCGTGCCGGGCCGGGCCGCCGGCCCGCCGGAGCACCGGACCGACAGGTGGCACCGCGCGCCGCGGCCCCGCCGGCTTTTTGCACCCGCGCGGGTCCGGTGTCACCATGCGCCGACCATGAGCCGCTCCGCGCCGGTGTTCTTCTCCCCCGAGTACGAGTGCGACATCGGCCTGCACGTGTTCCCGACCCAGAAGTACCGGCTGGTGCGTGATGGGCTGATCGCCGCCGGTCTTCTCGATGCGCGTGACGTCATCTGCCCCACCGCCTCGCCGCGCGAGGACCTCCTGCTGGTGCACGCGGCGGAGTACCTGGACGATCTCGAGCGGCTGCGCTGGACGCCGCGCACCCGCATGTCCGAGCTGCCGCTCACCGCGGGCATCGTGCGCGCCTACGTGCTCGGAGCGGGGGGGACCACGCTCGCGGCGCTCGCCGCGCTCGAGAGCCGCTTCGCGGTCCACCTGGGCGGTGGGTTCCACCACGCGTTCGCTGATCTGGCCTCCGGCTTCTGCTATGTCAACGACCTCGCTGTCGCCCTGCGCGTGCTGCAGCGCGATGGCCGCATCCGGCGCGCGGCGGTGGTGGACTGCGACCTTCACCAGGGCAACGGCACCGCCCACGTGTTCCGCAACGACGAGAGCGTGTTCACGTTCTCGATCCACCAGGAGCACCTGTATCCGGTGAAGGAACGGGGCGATCTCGACATCGGTCTCGAGAACGGCGCGGGCGACGAGGTGTACATGGGCCGGCTGGCAGCGGCCCTCCCGCGTGTCTGGGAGCATCGACCCGAGCTGGTGCTCTACCAGGCCGGCGCCGATCCGTACGAGGACGACCAGCTCGGGGGGCTGCGGCTCTCGATCCAGGGTCTGCTCGAGCGCGACCGGCTAGTGCTCGAAGGTTGCGCCGAACGAGGCATCCCGGCGGTCGTCACGTTGGGCGGCGGCTACGCGCGGCGGGTGGGCGACACCGTCCGCATCCACCAGAACACCTGCGAGCTGGCGTTGCGGCTGGCGGCCGAGGCCGGGGACCGCGCGCGCGGCGCCGGGGCCGACCCGGGACCGGTTATCGGCCTGGCCGGGGGGCCGTCCGGGGGGCCGTCCGTGGACCCGGCCGTGGGCCCGGCCGATGGCGCTGAAGGAACGTGATGATTCGCTCCTGGCATGCCGATGCGACCGGGGGGCGCGAGGTGCCCCCCGCCGAGGCGATCCGACTGGCGGTCGCAGGTGTTGGGGTCACGTGGATGGACCTCGAGGCGACCGAAGAGGCCGCTTTCCAGGCGCTGCTCGCGCCGCTCGGGATCCATCCGGTCGCGCTCGACGACATGGTTGCCCATATCAACCGGCCCAAGGTCGACGACTACGGCGCCTACCTGTACCTCGCGGTCCACTCCGCACGCTGGGAGAAAGGGGGCCGCCCGACACTGCGCGAGATCGACTTCCTGGTGGGCGAGCGGTTCCTGATCACCTTCCATGAGAGCCCGACCCGCTCGATCAGCGCCGCGCACGATGTGCTTGCGCGCCGGCCCGAGTTGCTCTCGCGGGGCCCCGCGACCCTGCTGCACTTCATGCTCGACGTGCTGGTGGATCACTATCTGCCCATCACCGAGGAGATCGCCACCGAGATCGACGCGCTCGAGGAGGTCCTGTTCGGCGCGCCCGAATCCTCCATGACCGAGGGCATCCTGCGGCTCAAGCGGGGCCTGTCTGCCCTGCGGCGCATCATCGGGCCCCAGCGCGACACGGTGCTGGCGCTCACGCGCGACGAGTTTCGGGCGGTGCCGGCCGAGGCGCGTCCCTACCTGCGAGACGTGTACGACCGGCTGGCGCGGGTGAACGACCTGCTGGATTCGTTCCGTGACGAGATCGCGACGCTGCTCGAGCTGCATGTCGCCGTCACCTCGAACCGGCTCAACAAGGTGATCAAGGTGCTCACGGTGATTGCCACCATCATGCTGCCGCTCACGGTCATCACGAGCTACTACGGCATGAACTTCCACCTGCCGGAGTTCGCCTGGTCGTGGGGCTGGCTCTACGCGCTGGGGCTGCTCGCGGCGACCGCGCTCGGAACCTGGTGGTATCTCCGCAGGCGCCACTGGTACTGATGCATTCTTGGGATCCGTCGCCGCCCGTGAGGGAAGACGGGGCCGAATCCCGCGGCACATGCAGCCTGGCGCGGGCTGGAAGGGCCCACGCTGAGACTCGGTCCCCGCATCCCGGACGACGCCGCGCCGGAGCACGGGCCGGATGTCGGCGCGCGGACGATCGATAGGGTCATCGGGAAGCGGGGACCCGGGGGTGGGGACCGGTTCTAACTTAGGAGGGGGGGCCTCCCTGCGAATCGGCGTTCGAGAGGGAACCACTTCGGGCCAGTGATTCGAACGCTGTACAGCTCCGTTGCCGCAAGGCCTTCGCGCGGATCGTGTGACTCACCTCGCTCGTGAAGTCCAACGACCGCATTCAGACAGGTCCCGTGCAGCGAACGGGACCCCGGCTCGGGTACGAAAGCTCCCTGCCAAGGAGTTCTTTCTGCCCAGCTGCAAAAGGATTCTGTGTCCCCTGTCGGCCGTCTGTCAAGACCCGAGTCACGCCGCGCCGCGATGCCACGCGCGGCGTGGGATCCCGCGACACCGCCCCTAGTGGCTTGTGGTGGGCTTGCGTCCCGGTTTCCGGGCCGGGGCCGGCTTCACCGGCCGGGCGGGGTTGCTCCCGGCCGGACCGAGGATCTCGAGCGAGGCGTCGTCGAAGTAGACCCGCCCATCGGAGGGGGCGTTGTAGAGCAGCCACGCCCACACCTGATAGGCGTCGTTCGGCACGTCCATCTCCATCTCGAGTTTCGTCCAGGGTGTCGTGTTCCCAAGCTGGCGCGGGGTGCCGGTGTCCTCGTCCCGCAGCAGCGTCGTGCAGTAGATCTTGATGTACGCCTGGCTCATCAGGCTGTCGCACTTGACCCAGCCGCTGAGGCGCAGGCGCTTGCCGGCCAGGGAGCGATTGCCGAGCAACTGCACGACGCCGGCGCGCGTCTTGACCATCCCCATGGTGCCGCCGGTGAAGCGGACCGCGGCGCGCCCCGAGTGGACGACGGTGGTCTCCCGGTCGCAGCGCATCTCGTCGTAGGGTGGCAACGAGTAATCCCAATCGTTACCGTCGCCCTCGAAGCCTGGGTCCTTGAGCAGGTTCACGCCCACCGGCAACTCGGCGGCCGGTAGCGCCGGCTCGGCGGTGAGAGATGCCTCGTCGAAGAGCACCTGCCCGGTGCCGAACAGGCCGCAGCGCACGATGATGAGATTGGTCGACGGCGGTACGTACACGCGCACCTGGCGCTGGACCCAGTCGGTCTCCCCTTCGGAGAAGTAGGCGCGCTTTGCCCCCAGGTAGACGTACGGGTCGTTGGTCATGAAGATGCCGATCCGCCGTCGCGCGGTGTCCCGCGGGACGCTCCAGAGGCGGGCCATCTTGCCGATGGTGTCGCGGTAGGCCTGCACCAGGATGTAGCCGCGGCCCTGCACGCCGTTGCTACGGGTCCACGCCGTGAACACGACATCCTTGTTCCACAGCTCGGGACCGACGACCAAGGTCTGGCTCCAGTTGTGCCAGAGCGGGAGGAGCGTGCTGACGTTCGCGACGCTGACCGCGTAGCGTCCCCCGCGCGAGACCATGGTGTCCCGGCCGAAGAACACCGTGGGCAGCGTGCTCCACGACGTGTCCCACCCGGCCGGCATCCACGGATGCCCCGACTGCGTCGTTTCGAAGCCGGGATCCACGAGCAGGTTCCCGGTCGGCGCGGCGAGGGTCGGTTTGGCGAAGCCGGCGACGAG
Organism: uncultured bacterium; assembly: GCA_964405235.1. Classification (GTDB taxonomy): domain Bacteria; phylum Eisenbacteria; class RBG-16-71-46; order RBG-16-71-46; family RBG-16-71-46; genus WS-11. The sequence continues at coordinate 11,094 of CAYONG010000246.1, forward strand.
CGCGCCGAGTGCCAGCACGATGCACGGGAACAGACGTCGAGACATGGAGCACGGTCCTTTCAGGAGCCGCTCTGCGCGCGGCGGGTGTGCGGTGGGCGAAGCGAGCGAAAAGTATCCGCAGCGGGACGGATGAGGGTCAAGAGGATTCTCCCCCGGTTGCGGCCTCGCGAAGCCCTCGGCTAGATTGCGGCGCGCCTACCCCACATGTCCCGGCTTTGTTCCGTCCGCGGGAGCGTCCCCTTGTCCCACTGGTTCTACACCTCCGATCTGCACGGACAGGGCGCGCTCTACGAGCAACTGATCGCCATCGTCGCGGCGCACCGGCCACGCGCCGTGCTGATCGGCGGCGATCTGGCGCCACACGCGGGCGGCGCCGAAGGTGTGGCCCACCAGCGTGTCTTCCTGGAAGGATTCCTGGTGGAGTTCGCGCGCCGATTCCAGGAGGCGTCCCCGGGCAGCGACCTGCTGCTCATGATGGGGAACGACGACTGGGCCGCGAATCACGACTGTCTCGAGCGACACGACGGCGCGCTCTGGCGCCTGCTCCACGACCGCGTGGCCCACGTGGACGGGGTGCCGGTCGCCGGGCTCTCGTGGGTGCCGATCACGCCGTTCGCGATCAAGGACTGGGAGCGCTGGGACGACGGGGAGCCCGAGACCCCGGCGCGCCTCGACGGCTGGGTGAGCGGCATGGGCGGCATCGTCGCGCACCGTTTCGACCCGGAGCGACGCGACCCCACGATCGCCGGCGCCCTCGCGGGGCTGGTCGCGCGCACCCCGACGGCCGAGACCGTGTTCGTGCTGCATTCGCCGCCCCGCGACACGCGCTGCGACATGATCGGCGCCGGGGCCCACGTGGGGTCGCGGGCCATCCGCGCGTTCGTGGAGCACCACCAGCCCCCGCTGGTGCTGGCCGGCCACATCCACGAGTCGCCGCGCGTCTCGTCGTCATACCGGGACACGATCGGCCGGACCGTGACGGTCAACCCCGGACAGTTCGGCACTCAGCGGTTGTGCGGAGTCTGGCTGGATCCCGCCCGTCCGGCGGAGACCCTGCGGCATACGGTCTACGAATCGTAGCGTCGAGGATGAGCCAAACATGCGCCCGGAACGCCGTCCGGGTTAGCGCAGGACGACCAGCCGCACCGTCTGGCTCAGCTGCCCGCTCGCGTCTCGGACCGAAGCGAAGTACATGCCGTTGGGCACTTGCGTTCCCGCGTCCGACAGGTCGAAGGCGATCGTGTCCTGCCCGGTGCCACTCGCGGAACCATGGTGCTGGTGAATCATCCGCCCCTGCACGTCGTACAACCGCAACTCGAACGGACCCGATTCGGCGTTCTCCAGCTCCAGCGCCGCCCGCTGTGCGATGGGCAGCCGGCCCAAGAGGCGCACGATGAGGCCGCGGCTCTTCTCCGGCACCCACACCGGGGCGCTCTCCCAGAGGTAGCGCGTGTCCACGCTCTCGCGGCGAATCTTGTAGCGCAGCGATCCCGCGGGCGGAGAGGTGTCGCTCCAGGACATCTCCAGTCCAGGCCCCGCACGCACGCGGGCCACTTCCTCGAAGTCGCCGGCACCACGAGCGCGCAGCACCGCCCACCAGGTCTCGGGGGCGGGCTCGGAGAGGGTCCAGGCGACGCGGCGATGGCGACCGTGGCCTTCGATGCGGGGCGTCGCGGTGGCGCGGGTGTAGCTGTGGATCCAGCGGACATCGTCTCCGCGTACGGCCCAAGCGACCCAGACATCGCCGTTGCGGTCGCGCGCCGCCGTGGGTCCGCCAAGGTCCCCTTCGACGCCCGCCAATTCCTCGGCGACTCCGTATCCGGAGTCAGAGGGCATGCACACACAGATGGTGTTGTTGGCGCGGATATTCTGAGCGTCCCAGACGATCACCGGATACTCGCCGTCGTCGCGGCTTAGGTCCGGGGTGTCCGAGAAATGGTTGGGCAGGCCGTCGCGGTAAGCGCAACGGAGCGTCTCGGGGGGGCTCCAAGCTCCATCACGGTGGCTCCTGAGGAAGATGTATCGGCTACTGGCCGATGCCAGCCACTGGCCACCGCTGGGCCGCCGCCGGAACTGGAGGCGAAACGCATCGAGGTCGGGGAATGGCGGGCCCTCTGTCCATCGCGTGCCATCGAGCGTTGCCCAGCGTAGCCGGAAGTTCTCCGACCAGGCGAACAGCGCGACCGAGTCACCGATGGTCGTGGCCGCGACGCCGAATACCGAACCGAATGAGCGCTCGATCGGCACCTCGTGCCAGGTGGCGATCGTGTCGGAATAGAAGACCCGCACGTCCCGCAGCGTGCTGCTGTGATCGCCGTACACCACCCACCGCCGTTTCGCACTCACTGCGCCCGAGTACTCAGTGACCACGTAGCTGACGCTCGCAACAGTGTCGGGCTCCTGGATGCCGTCCGCCAGGACCTGCGCCATGAACAGCAGCTGCTCCTCGGCGGCCTGGTCGAGTCCACGCAGGGCCAGATGACGAGTCCCCGGCGGCGACTGAACCGGCCAGAGAGTGAGGCTCGGGCGGCCGAACTGCCACCTCTGGACCCAAGTGGTATCGGCCCAGTCGAAAGCGAAGATGTCACTCGGATCAACCGTGACAGCCATCAACTGGGGTGCTCCGGTTGAACCGAGTTCCAAGCGGGGCGCCGTGGCATAGAGGAAACCGGTCACGCTCAGCCTCGTGATCGGCGTCCAAGTACGGCCCGGCGGCAGTGCGCTCGCGGCGCTCGTCCAGCACACCAGCGCGATGGCGATCGCAAGGCGAACCGGGGCAGCTCTGGGTTCCGGCATTGGCGTCTGCATGACCTTCGGCGGCCTCTGGCGGGTGCGATGATCCGGCGGTGCCGGTCCGCAAGATCAGGCCGGGCACGGGTTCCGCACGCACACGAAGATTGTGCTTGCTTAGGGGGGGGGGGGGGCAAGGGAAACTTCCGCTCGACGGGAAAACTCGACGGCCGCATCTCCTCTCACCCCCCGCCCCGACGCACCCCCCCC
>CAYONG010000247.1:0-10774 GCA_964405235.1 uncultured bacterium
TGTTCGGCCACGCCCGCGGCGCCTTCACCGGGGCGGTGGCCGACCGCGCCGGGCTGTTCGAGGCGGCCGACCAGGGGACCCTGTTCCTGGACGAGATCGGGGACGCGAGCGCGCTGCTCCAGATGAAGCTGCTGCGCGTGCTCCAGGAAGGGGAGGCGCGCCGGGTGGGGGACACGCGCGTGCGCCGGCTCGACGTGCGCATGGTGTCGGCGACCCACCGCGGGCTCGAAGAGGCGGTGACAGCAGGTGGGTTCCGCGCCGACCTCTACTACCGACTGAACGCCGTGCGCATCAGGCTGCCGCCGCTGCGCGAGCGCGGGCACGACGTGGTGCTGCTGGCGCGGCATTTCATCGCCCGCGCAGCCTCGGCGTGCGGGGTGGAGCCGCCGGCGATGGCCCCTTCGCTGGCGAGCGCGCTTCTCGCCTATCCGTGGCCTGGCAACGTACGCGAGCTGGCGAACGGGTGCGCCTACGCGGTCAGGGTGTCGGGCGCCCGCGGCACGGTAGACGGTTCGCATTGGCCCGAGCAGGAGTGGGTGCCGGAGTCGGCGCGGCCCACCGGGCTCCATGCCGAGACGCGCGCTCTCGAGGAGCGGCGGCTGAGAGAGACCCTCGATCGCACGCGCTGGAACAAGTCACGCGCGGCACGGGCGCTGGGGCTCTCGCGGCAGGGGCTGCTGAAGAAACTGCGGCGGTATGGGCTGGTGGATCTGGCGGGGGCGGGGGTGGAAAGCGGCAGTGCGTCGGACACCGGATCGCCCGAGTGAGAGTTCGGGGGAAGGGTTCAGTGGTACTTCACAGTGCGATCGATCATTGAACGCGTGCGCGGCAGGTGATAGTTTGAGGTGAAGACTGGAGCCGTGCCATGACCGGAGCCGCACCACGCGTTCGCATCCGACCGCTTCCGGCAGTGGTGGCTGGCGTGGCGTTGCTCATCACGGACGTGGGCCTGGCGTCCGCGAGCTGCCCCGCCCAGTGTCCGTCCCCTGCCTCCTGGACCCAGCCGTTCTCGTTCGCGGGTCTCACCTGGGAGCGCAAGAGTGGCTGCGGGGGTCCCGGGCCCAACTGCTGGGCGCCGGAGAACGCCGAGCCGGTGACGGGTGAGGGCGTCCGCCTGCGCCTCGCCCGACGTTCGGGCAAGTGGTACTCGGCAGAGATCCGCACCGCCGCGCCGGTCCCCTGCGGCGCGTATTCGTTCCACCTGATCGGCCGCACCGATCTCCTCGATCCCAACGTCGTGCTTGGCGTGTTCCTCTATGACGACGCGGCGGGCGAGGCCGGGGCTCAGTGCCCGGACGAACTCGACCTCGAATCGAGCCGGTTCGGCGACGCCAGTGCTCCCAACGGACACTTCGTCTCGTACGCATCGGGCGTGTGCGGTCCCGCGGACCTGGACGACTTCAGCTACGCCCTCACCGGCACCTACACCACCCATCAGATCGACTGGGCGCCCGGCGCGGTCTCGTTCCGCTTGCTGCACGGCCACCGCTTGAGCGCCGAGCTGCCGGAATATCTCATCGGCGAACGAAGCTTCATCTCGCCACTGGTCCCGGCGGCGGGCGGCATGCGCTTGCACGTCAACCTGTGGGCGTTCGCAGGGAACGCCCCCACGGATCAGCAGGACGTCGAGGTGGTGATCAGCAACATCGTGTCCGCGACCCCGGTGCTGGCCGCGGAGCCCGCGCCGGCTGCGGTCGACCGGGCGATGGCCGTGCGCCAGAACCCATCCCGGGGCGGCGTGGACATCCAGCTTGCGCTCCCCGCCGACGAACACGCGCGCGTGACCATCCTCGATGTGACCGGGCGTCGTGTCGCCACGCTGGCGGACGAATCATTCGCGGCGGGCAACCACCGGCTGCGCTGGGATCCCGCTCCCGTCGCGCCGGGAGTCTATTTCGCCCTGCTCGAGGCGGGGGGCAGGATGATCTCGCGGCGCATCGTCCTCCTTCCCTGACGAGCGCACCGGCCACGATCATCGCCGCGCCTCGGCGTCATCTTGCATCACGTCGCACGATGCTTGACGCTCCCCGACGCCCATCTTAAAATGCGCGCCCGACATCTCAGGACGAGCGCAGTGGGCAGGGAGGACACAACGTGGCGCGCAAGATGCTTCGCGTGGGTCTCGTGGGCGTGGGTGCCGCCGCCCAGATCAGTCACATCCCGGCCCTGCTCAAGAGCGAGGGGGTCGAGCTGGTCGCGCTCTGCGACCGTGACCCCGAGAAGGCCGCGCGCGTCGCCCAGAAGTTCTCGATCCCGCGCCATGTCTCCCGGATCGACGGGCTGCTGTCGGACGACTCGATCGATGCGATCGACATCTGCACTCCCAATTTCCTTCACGCCCCGATGGCGATGGCGGCGCTCGAGGCCGGCAAGCACGTGCTGTGCGAGCGGCCGCTCGCGCGCAGCGCGACCGAGGCCGCCGAGATGGTCAAGACCGCGCGCAAGGCCGACCGCGTGCTGGCCTGCGCGGTGCAACACCGCTTCCGTCCCGACGGGCAGCTGCTGCGCACCTTCGTCTCGAAGGGGGAACTGGGCGATATCTACTACGCCAAGGCCGGGTGGCTCAGGCAGCGCACCGAGTGGGATTCCGACGAGTGGCGGCGCCAGAAGCGCGAATCGGGCGGCGGGGTGGTGCTCGATCTTGGCTTCCCCATGCTCGACCTGGCGCTCTGGATCCTGGGCGGTCCCAAGGTCGAGTCGGTGAGCGCCAGCGTCCACCGGTCGAAAAAGGGCGAGGTCGAGGACAGCGCCGCCGCGCTCCTGCGGCTCGAATCCGGCGTCACGCTCGGGCTCGAGCTCACCTGGGGACTCCTGATGGAGAAGGACTTCTCGTTCCTCAACCTGTTCGGCTCGGGGGGCGCGGCGCTGCTCAATCCGTTCCGCATCCACAAGGGCATGCACGGCGCGCTGGTCAACGTAACGCCCACCGGGGACACCCAGCGCAATCAGTACAAGCATTCACAGGAAGCTCAGGTCGCCAACTTCGTCGAGGCGTTGCGCAAGGGCACCCGGCCGATGGGCGATGCCGAGGAGATCCTTCCGGTGATGGAGTTGATGGACGCGATCTACCGTTCAGCAGAACAGGGCAAAGAGGTGAAGCTCGGCTAGCCGACGCGACACCGGGCTCGCGCTCGCCTCCGGTGCGCTGCTCGGCCTGGCCTTCATGCCCGCCCCGCTCGGGTTCCTGGCCTGGGTCGCCTACGTCCCGCTGCTAATCGCCCTCGACGCCCAAGTGCGCGGGGGAGCGCGCAAGCGAGACCTCTTCGGGCTTGGCTACGCATTCGGGTTCGCCTTCTTCCTGATCGGCATCCACTGGATCGCGCTGCTGTCCGACGTCGCCATCACCGTCCCCTGGCTCAAGTATCCCGCCTGGGTACTGGCGGCCGCCTACCTCGCGCTATTCCCCGGCCTCGCGGCCCTGCTCGCGGGCTGGCTCGCCCGCCGCTCGCGCGCACCGCTCGCGCTGATCTTCCCCTTGGCGATGCTCGCCGTCGAAGAGCTGCGCGCCTCGGGCGAGATGGGCTTCCCGTGGTTCCAGGCCGGGTACACCCAGCACGCGTACGTGCCGCTCATCCAGATGGCGAGCCTCGGCAGCGTGAGCCTCGTGACGCTGTGGGTGCTGTTCCTGAACGTGCTCGTATGGCGCGCGCTCATGGAGGGCGCGCATCCGCGCGCGGGGGGCGGCGCGCGGATGCGCGCGGGCGTGGGCGCAGGGCTCCTGCTGCTCCTGCCGTGGGCGTGGGGGCTGCGGGTGATCGACGCCGCGCCCAAGCCGAAGGGCTCGCCGCCCATCGTGGCGCTGGTGCAGGGGAACATCCCGGGCGAGATGAAATGGTCGGGCAGGCATCAGCGGGAGATCCTCGACACGTTTGTCGATCTCTCGCGGCGCTCGTTCGCCTCGGAGCGAGGCCCCTCGATCATCATCTGGCCCGAGACGGCGACCGGCAGCTACCTGAGGCGGCAGGCCGACCAACTGGCGGTGGTGACGGCATTCGTGGGCGGCCACGGTGTCCCGGTCTTCAGCGGGATGCCGGACTGGCACTTCGGCGCCGACGACTCGGTGCAGCAGGTGAACGGGGCAGCCCTGATCGGCCCGGCCGGCGTGGAGGGCCCGGTCTACGCCAAGCGCCACCTGGTCCCCTTCGGCGAGCGGATTCCTTTTCAATCGTTGTTCCCGGCACTGGGACGGATCGCGCTGGGGCAGGCGGAGTGGACGGCGGGCGAGGGCCCGGTGTTGTTCCCGAGCGCGGCCGGTCCGTTCGCGTGCCTGGTGTGTTTCGAGTCCATCTTCCCGGATCTGGCGCGCGAGGACGTGCGGCGCGGGGCGCGCTGGCTGGTCAACATCACCAACGACGAATGGTTCGGGAACAGCGCCGCGCTCTACCAGCACGCGGCGATGGCGCCGTTGCGCGCGGTCGAGAACCACGTGCCGCTCGCGCGCTGCGCCAATACCGGGCTGACGATGATCGCCGACGCGAACGGGCGCGTCACGCATCGTCTGCCGGTGTGGACGCCGGCGGTGCTGACCGGCCCGCTTTCTGCGCCCGGTCTGCCGACGCCGTACACGCGGTGGGGCGACTGGCCCGGCAGCCTTGCGGGCCTCGCGGTGGTGGCGCTGGCGCTCGACGCGGCGCGCCGCTCGTCGCGCGATGCCCCGCGCGATGCCCCGCGCGATACGTTGACACGCCGAAGACCCGCCGCGTAGCATGCGGCTTGCGACCCAGCGCCCCACCTGCATCGCCTGGAGGAGTCCCGCGCTGTGCCCCGCCCGGCGGATCCCATGAGCTTAAGCGTGATCGTCCTCGGCGCCACCGGCCTCGTGGGGAGCACCGTGCTGCGGATCCTGGCCGAGCGCGACTTTCCGATCCGCGAGCTGCGCCCGCTCGGCAGCGACCGCATCACGTCGCGTTCGATCGACTTCGGCGGAGCGAGCATTCCGGTGGAGCCGGTCAGCCCCGAGGCGTTTGCCGGTGTCGATCTCGCTTTGTTCGCCTGCGCTAACGCGGTCAGCCGGGAGTGGGCGCCGGTGGCGCGCGTAGCCGGGGTCACCGTCGTCGATAACAGTAGCGCGTTCCGTTATGACGATGGCGTCCCTCTGGTGGTGCCCGAGGTCAACGGTGCGCTCCTCGATGCCCATCCGCCGCTGGTCGCCAATCCCAACTGCTCAACCATCGCCCTGGTCGTCGCGCTCGCACCACTCGCCCGCGCGGTGGGGATCGAGCGGGTGGTGGTCTCGACCTACCAGGCGGTGTCGGGCGCCGGGAGCGAGGCGCTCGACGAACTGGAGCGCGGGGTGCGTCTCGGGCTGGAGGGTCCGCCTCCGGCGCGCGATGACGGAGGCGCGCCGTTCGCTTTCAACGTCGTGCCGCACATCGATCGTTTCGAGGAGAACGGTTACAGCCGCGAGGAGATGAAGGTGGTGTGGGAGACGAGAAAGCTCCTCGACCTTCCCGCGCTCGCCATCACCGCGACTGCGGTGCGAGTGCCGGTGCGGGTCGGCCACGCGGCGGCGGTAAACGTCACCCTGGCCCGGCCGCTCTCACCCGACGAGGCGCGGGCGCTATGGGCGGGCTCGCCGGGGCTCACGGTGGTGGATGATCCGCAAGCCGGGACCTATCCGACGCCGCTCATGGCCGCGGGCCGCGACGACGTGCTGGTCGGCCGAGCGCGACGCGATCTGTCGCAGTCGCACGGACTCGAGTTCTTCATCGCCTCCGACAACCTCCGCAAGGGCGCGGCGACCAACGCGGTCCAGATCGCTGAGCGCCTCTTCGCGACCCAGGGCGGCGTCCGACCGGCGGGCGTGTCTCTGCCCGGCGCGCGGGCCACGGGGGCGCGATGAGCGCCAGGGTGCGAGCCTTTCGCCCGCACCTGGGCCCGGTGCTGGTCGGCGCGCTGCTGGGATCGCTGGTCGCCGGCCGGCTCGAGACGTCGCTTCTGTGCCTCGCGGTAGCGCTGGGGGTCGCGGTGGCCGCCGGCGCCCAGAGGCCGCCGCGGCGCTGGTTCGTGACGCTGGCGGTTGGCGCCGCGATCGGATGGGGGCTCAACCTCTATCTCACGCCGGGTTCGTCGCTCGCCGGCGGGTGGCCGGTGCTGGGAGGCCGGCACGCGACCCAGGAGGGTCTCGTCCTTGGCCTGTTGCTCACCCTGCGGGTGGCGGGAGCCTGCGCCGCGCTCCAGGGGCTGCGTGCCGCATGGCCGGGCGAGCGCGCCGCCGACGCCGCCGCGCGCTGGCTCGCCCCGCTCGAGCGGATCAGGGTGCCGGTGCGCGAGGCGCGGGCAATGCTGGGCCTGGCGCTCCGGTTCGCGCCGCTCCTGGAGGCCGAGTCGCGACGCATCGCCAGGGTGCAGGAGCTTCGGGCGGGGCGCCCGCCGCGCGGCCCTCGTGAATGGCTGCAGCGCCGGCGCGCCGCCACGGTGCCCTTCATGGTCGGCGCGCTCGAGCGCGCCGAGCGCGTGGCGCTGGCGCTCGAGGCGAGGCACTACCGTCTGCGTCCGCCAGGTGCGGTGGTGGGAGGGGGCGACGCGGCGCTTCCGGGGCGGCTCGGCGGTCTGGGGACCGGCGGACGCGCGTGGCCGCTGCTCGGGGGATCGCTGGCGGCGGTGGCCCTGCTGTGGCGGGCGTGAGGTGCGCGGGCTCAAGCTGGTGGTGGCTTACGACGGGGCCAACTTCGACGGTTGGCAGCGCCAGCCGGGACGGCGCACGGTGCAGGGCGTGATGGAGGCTCATCTGAGCGCGGTGCTGAGGGAACCGGTCAAGCTGACCGGGGCGGGACGGACCGACGCGGGCTGTCATGCGCGTGGGCAAGTCGCGAGCCTCACCACCGCTTCGAGCCTGCCGGCAGAGGCGCTGGCGCCGGTGCTCAACCGACGCCTTCCCGCCGACGTGCGGGTGCGCGAGGCGTCCGAAGCGGTCCCAAGGTTCGACGCGCGCCGCTCGGCGATCGCCCGCCGTTACGCCTACCGGCTGCTGCGGGCGGACGATCTCCTGCTCTCGCGCATCGCCTGGCATCCGAAGCGCCGGTTCGACGCCGAGGGACTGGCGCGCGCCACCGCGCCGCTCGAGGGCGCGCACGATTGCGCGGCGTTCCAAAGCACGGGCAGCTCGCCGGCGGTGAGCGTCTGCAACGTGACGCGCGCCTCGTGGCGACCGTGGGAGGGCGGGGTCCAGCTTGACATCATCGCCGACCACTTCCTCTATCACATGGTGCGCAGCATCGTCGGCACGGTGCTGGTCTTTCAGTCCGAAGCCGACCCGGGGGCAGCGATGAGAGAATGTCTCGCCTCGTGCGACCGTGGGCACGCCGGCCCCACATCGCCCGCGCATGGACTCTGCCTCGAAGAGGTGTTCTACCCCGAGGAGGTCAGTGGATGACCCGGCGCGTGATGGCGATGCTCGGCGGCACGCTGGTCCTGGCACTCGCCCTCAGCCTGACGAACGCGCCAGGTGGCGACGGGGTTGGCAGGAGCGCGGGCTGGCTGGGGCCGTCTGGGGCGCGTTTGGCGGAGGCGCAGGGCATCACGTCCTTGCGCCGCAGCGCCATCGTCACCGCGGCCCAGCGCGTGAGCCCCTCGGTGGTCTCGGTCAGCGTGGTCGCGACCCGCGTGGTCCGGGCCGATCCCTTTCAGGGCATGTTCCGCGACGAGTTCTTCGAGCGCTTCTTCCCGCCTACCGAATACCGCGAGCGGGTCTCGGGGCTCGGCTCGGGGGTGATCGTGGACCGCTCGGGCCTGGTGCTCAGCAACGAGCACGTGGTGCGCAACGCCGAGGAGATCGCGGTGACGCTGCCCGACGGGCGTCAGTTCCCCGCCACGTTGCTGGGCGCCTCGGCGATTTACGACCTTTCGGTGCTGCGCATCAAGGGGGAGCGGCTGCCGGTGGCGCCGCTCGGCGACAGTGACGACTTGATGGTCGGCGAGTGGGCAATCGCGATCGGCAACCCGTTCGGCTACCTGCTCAACGACCCCCAACCGTCGGTGAGCGCGGGCGTTATCAGCGCCACCCATCGCGACGTGAAGTCGACGGCGACCGAGAGCGGCGTCTACAAGGACATGCTGCAGACTGACGCCGCGATCAACCCCGGCAACAGCGGCGGGCCGCTGGTCAATGGTGACGGCGAGGTGATCGGCATCAACACCTTCATCTTCACCCAGAGCGGCGGTTCGATCGGACTCGGTTTCGCCATCCCCATCAATCTGGCGAAGCGGGTGGTGGACGAGGTCACCCGGTATGGTCGGGTGCGGGCCGCATGGCCGGGCATGTCGCTCCAGCCCGTGACCCCGGCGCTCGCGCGCCGGCTTGGCTTCGCCGAGGCCGCCGGCTGGGTGGTCTCCGACGTCATCGCCACCGGACCTGCCGCGCGCGGTGGGGTCAAGGTCGGCGACCGCGTTCGCAAGGTGAACGGCCGGGTCATCAACACGCTTGACGACGTGCAGCGCAGCATCTATGGGGCCGGCGTCGGCGATCGGATCACTTTGGTGGTCGAGCGCGAGGGCAAGACGCTGACGCACTCGTTCATCCTGCCCGAGGCGCCGCGGGGGAACGAGTGATCGCGCGCTACGCCCGGCCCGCCATGAGCCTCATATGGAGCGACGCCCGGCGTCTCGAACATTGGCTCGAGGTCGAGCTGGCGGTGACGGCTGCGCGCGAGCGGCGCGGCGAGGCGCCGGTGGGGACCGTCGCGCGGCTGCGCGGGCGGACGCGGATCGACGAGGGGCGGATGGCGGCGATCGAGGCCGAGGTCGGTCACGACGTCGTCGCCTTCCTCTCGATGCTGGCGGAATCGATCGGAGAGGACGCCCGGCATGTGCACGTCGGCCTCACCTCCTCGGACGTGGTGGATAGCGCGCTGGCGCTGCAGATCGTCGCGGCCGGGCGGGAACTGAGCGCGGGGCTCGACGGACTGCGTGCCGCCATCTGGACGCTGGCCGAGCGCCACCGCCACACGCCGATGACGGGTCGCACGCACGGGGTTCACGCCGAGCCCATCACGTTCGGCCTCAAGTGCCTGGTATGGAGCGAAGAGCTGGCGCGCGGCGACGTCCGGCTCGCGCAGGCGTTGGCTGGGTGCGCGGTGGGGAAATGCTCCGGAGCGGTGGGGACCTTGGCGCACCTCGACGCCGCCGTCGAGGCGGAATCCCTCGGCGCCCTCGGTCTCGTCCCCGAGCCGGTCGCGAACCAGGTGGTGCAGCGCGACCGGCACGCGGCGCTGCTCGCGGTGCTGGCGGTGCTGGGCGGCACACTCGAGAAGATCGCGCTCGAGATCCGTCATCTTCAGCGCAGCGAGGTGCGCGAGGCGGAGGAGCCGTTCAGCGAGCGGCAGAAGGGCTCCTCGGCCATGCCGCACAAGCGGAACCCGGTCCGCTGCGAGCGCGTGTGCGGCCTCGCGCGTCTGCTGCGCGGGTACGCGGTTGTTGCGTTTGAGAACCAGCCGCTCTGGCACGAGCGCGACATCAGTCACTCCTCGGCCGAGCGGGTCATCCTGCCCGACGCGTTCCTCACCGCCGACTTCATGATCGCCGAACTGACCACCGTGCTGGATGGACTGCGCGTCCACCCCGAGCGCATGTTGCGGAACCTGAACGCGGGTGGAGGGCTGGTCTTCTCTCAGCGGGTGTTGCTGGCGCTCACCAGCGCTGGGCTTGCCCGCGACGAGGCGTATCGGATCGTGCAGGGACACGCGCTGGCGGCGCTGGATAGCGAGGGCTCGTTCCGCGCCCGGCTGGAGGCCGACCCCATCGTGACGGAGATGATGACGCCGGCCGCGCTCGCCGCCTGCTTCGATCTGACCGCGGCGCTGCGTAACGTGGATGCGCTGTTCGCCCGCGCCACGCCGCCCCGGACCGTTGTGCCGCAGGAGGCCACGCGATGACCACCGGGACCAGCAGCGCCCCCGCCTACACCGCCGAGGAGGCGCGCGACCCGGCGGCGGTGGTGGCACGTCTCGCCGCGCGCGGTGTGACGCTGGAGCCGGATGAGGTGAAGCTGCTGATCGAGTTGCTGGGGCGACCGCCGCTGTGGGCCGAGGCGGTGTTGTTCGGCATCCTGTGGAGCGAGCACTGCTCCTACAAATCCACGCGTCACCTGCTCAAGCGCCTGCCGACCGTCGCTCCCCAGGTGATCATCGGGCCGGGGGAAGATGCCGGCGTGCTGGCCCTGCCGCCGCCGTGCGAGGATCTGGCGCTGGTGATGGCGCATGAAAGCCACAACCATCCGAGCCAGGTGCTGCCGGTGGAGGGCGCCGCGACCGGGGTGGGCGGCATCGTGCGCGACGTCGTCTGCATGGGCGCCGAGGTGATCGGGGTGCTCGATGCTCTGCGCTTCGGCGATCCGCGCGCCGGCGGTGTCGCGGTGCGCGATATCGTACGCGGCGTGGTACGCGGCATCGCGGACTACGGCAACGCTCTCGGCGTGCCCAACCTGGGCGGGGACGTCTACTTTGACGCCGGCTTCGACGCCAACTGCCTGGTCAACGTGATGGCGCTCGGGCTCGCGCCGCGCGACGGCATCCTGCGCAGCCGGGTCCCCGAAGGCTCCCCCGAAGGCTCCCCCGAAGGCTTCCCCGAGGGTTCCCCCGAGGGCTCCCCCAAGGGCTCCAAAGTCCCGTGGGTGTTCGTGCTGGTCGGCAAGCCCACCGACGAGAGCGGCTTCGGCGGCGCGTCGTTCGCCTCGGGCGAGCTGGGCGGTGACCAGCGCGGGGCGGTACAGCTGCCCGACCCGTTCCTGAAGCGCGTCCTCAATGTCGCCAACGCCGAGATGTTCCGCCGCGTGCGC
>CAYONG010000248.1:0-40302 GCA_964405235.1 uncultured bacterium
GGGTGCCGCTGGGCGACAGGCTTGTCTGTGCCGACGCACACCACCGCCCTTGCAGATTCCGGCTGGATCGGGGTCGAGTGCGTGTCGTCAGGCCGCGGTGCGCCACTCGTAGCGGTGATGCAGGCCACCGACCCGCGGGAACGCCGCGACCTCCGAGGCACCGGCGGATTTCGCCGCCACGCCGTTCTGCCATGGGCTGTGTGCGGCGGTCTGCTAGCGCCCGATCCCCATGCGCTCGAGCGTCACGAGGACCTCGCCGGTGTACTTGGGGTCGCGGTCGAAGATCACGGCGCGGGGCAGGTCGTCGAACGGGAAGGCTTCCCGGAGCTGCCGCGTGACCCATGCCGCGGTGGGATGCGCGGTCACCCGGACATGGAGCACCGTGCGGCGAGCGTGGTGGATCACGAAGAACACGTGGAGCACGCGGAAGGTCGCGGTCGGGACGGTGAAGAAGTCCATGGCTGCGAGGACTTCGCGGTGATTCCGGAGGAAGCTGCACCACCGCTGGCCTGCGTCTGGGTCGCCCGGACGTCTGGGCATGAGTCGGGAGACCGTCCGCTCGGAGACTTTGTAGCCGAGCATGAGCAACTCTCCGTGAATGCGAGGGGCTCCCCAGGACGGGTTCTCGGCGGCCATGCGGCGGACCAACGAGCGGATCTCCACCCGGGTCGGCGGGCGTCCGACGCGACCGACGCGGGACTTCCACCTCCAGAACCCTCGAAAGCCCTGGCGATGTCAGCGGACCACCGTGTCGGGCTGGACGAGCACCAGGGCATTTCTCCAGCGCGGCCACATCCGGCGGAGCACCATCCAGAACAGCCGATCTGCGGCTTGAAGGCGGGGCCGAGGCCGCCGGGCCGCGAGAGCGGCGAGGCTTGCGGGAACCGGGGCGCGTAGCGCATCGCGCAGCAGGGCGCAGCGGCGGGAGGCAACGGTGCCGGGGAGCGACCGGCGACCAGCACCGCCGCGGCGCGGGCTCATACCCGCGCTTGCGCCTGCATGGCCGCTTCGCGCATCTTTGTCGCCGCCCGTCATGGGCGACTCCCCCACCCCCCACGCGAAGCGAGGACCATGTCACCCGATTTCATCTACACCATGAAGGACCTCCGCAAGGTCGTCCCCCCCAAGCGCGAGATCCTCAAGGGGATCTGGCTCTCGTTCTTCGACGGCGCCAAGATCGGCGTGCTGGGCCTGAACGGCGCCGGCAAGAGCTCCCTGCTGCGCATCATGGCGGGCGAGGACCATGAGTTCATCGGCGAGGCGTTCATCGGCAAGGGCTACACGGTCGGGTTCCTGCCGCAGGAGCCCAAGCTCGATGCGGCTAAGACCGTGATCCAGGTGGTCGAGGAGGGCGTGGCAGAGAAGAAGGCCATTCTCGACCGCTTTAACGAGGTGAGTGCCAGGTTCGCCGAACCCATGGACGACGACGCGATGCAGAAGCTGCTCGACGAGCAGGGGAAGCTCCAGGACAAGATCGACGCCCAGAACCTCTGGGAGCTGGACCGCACGCTCGAGATCGCCATGGACGCGCTGCGCTGCGCTCCGCCCGAGACGCCCGTGAAGACGCTCTCCGGGGGCGAGCGCCGCCGCGTGGCGTTGTGTCGGCTGCTGCTCCAGCACCCGGACCTCCTGCTGCTCGACGAGCCCACCAACCACCTCGACGCCGAGTCGGTGGCGTGGCTCGAGCGCTTCCTCAAGGAGTACGCGGGCACCGTGGTGGCGGTCACACACGACCGCTACTTCCTCGACAACGTGGCGGGCTGGATCCTCGAGCTCGACCGCGGCGCCGGCATCCCGTGGGAGGGCAACTACACCTCGTGGCTGGACCAGAAGCGCCAGCGGCTCGCCCAGGAGGAGAAGACCGAATCCGCCCGCCAGCGTACGCTCGAGCGCGAGCTGGAGTGGGTGCGCATGGCGCCGCGCGCCCGGCAGGCCAAGGGCAAGGCGCGTCTGGCGGCCTACGAGAAGATGCTGGCCGAGGAGGGGGCTCAGAAGATCGAGCAGATCGAGATCTACATCCCGCCCGGTCCGCGCCTGGGGACCGTGGTCATCGAAGCCGACCACCTGCGCAAGGGGTTCGGTGACAACCTCCTGATCGAAGACCTCTCGTTCAAGCTCCCGCCCGCCGGCATCGTCGGCGTGGTCGGCCCCAACGGCGCCGGCAAGACCACGCTATTCCGCATGATCACCGCTCAGGAGAAGCCGGATGGCGGCGCACTGCGCATCGGCGACACCGCGAAGCTGGCCTACGTGGACCAGAGCCGCGAGGCACTGCCGCCGGACGCCAACGTGTGGGAGGCGATCACCGACGGGCTCGAGACTTTGGAGCTGGGCAAACGGTCGATGAACTCGCGCTCCTACGTCGCGTCGTTCAACTTCAAGGGATCGGACCAGCAGAAGCGGGTCAAGGACCTCTCGGGCGGCGAGCGAAACCGCCTCCACCTGGCGCGAATCCTAAAGAGCGGCGCCAACGTGCTGCTGCTCGACGAACCCACCAATGATCTCGACGTGGACACGCTGCGGGCGCTTGAGGAGGCGCTGCTCGGCTTCGCGGGCTGCGCGGTCATTATCAGCCACGACCGCTGGTTCCTGGACCGTGTCGCCACCCACATGCTGGCATTCGAGAGCGACAGCCAGGTGGTGTGGTTCGAGGGCAACTACCAGGACTACGAGAAGAACCGACGCGAGCGCCTCGGGGCCGAGGCCGATCAGCCGCACCGGATCAAGTACCGGAGGCTGGTGCGGGCCTAGGGGCCGCGCCCCCGGGGCACGGGGGGGCCCCGGAGGGGGCCATTCGGCGGGGGCGTCCGCCGGGCGGGCCCCGCCCGGGAGCGCTGGCCCTTACTTCTTGCGCAGCGACGCCAGCAGCCCGTCGAACTCCTTCGCCGCGGGGGCGACCGTCGCGGTCGGCCCGGTCAGCTTGAAGAACACCGCCCCATTGGGGCCCTCGACGATCGCGCCCAGTAGCGTCCAGCCGGCCGCCTTCTCCGGCGCTCCCTCGGCCATTCCCGCGTGGGCCAGATAGGTCCCGGCCACCTCGACCCGCGCCACCTTCAGGCCCTTGACCTCGAAGCTGCGGCGGCCGGGCTTGCCCGGGTTCTCGAACTCGCCGATCCAACGCTCGATGTTGGCCTCGGTGCCGCCGCCCTGTCCGGGGCCGAAGTAGTAGACGGCGCACTTGGCTCCCTCGCCCACGGCGCTCGAGGAGGGCACCACGTAAGTCGCGAGCCGCATCCCGCTCGCCAACTCCTCCACCCACCGCTTCGGCGTCTGCCACGCCACCTTGGGATCCTGCGGGGGGGCCGCGGGCATGCCTCCCATCGGGTCACCCCCGCCCCCGGGCATCCCGGCAGATCCGCCGGGCCCCTCGGCCGGGGGCGCCTGCGGCGCGGTGCTCCGGTTCCACGCGACGAAGGCCAGCACACCGACCAGGAGCAAGATCACGAAAGCGATGAGGCGCAGGCGCATCGGGGGTTCGCTCCTCTGAGGGGACGACCGGGTTGGGACCCATCCGGCTGGACATGCTGGCGCTGCCGGCGATCGGCGCCGCCCAGGCGAGGTGATACCAGCCGGACTCCCCGGAGCGCAAGCGGCGGCCACAGCCCCCGCAGGAGGCGCGACCGGGGGGGGTGGAGCAGACCGCCGGCTTCCGCTACGCTGCCGCCTCGTTTCACCATCCCCATTCCGGAGGCCGGACCATGAACACGATCGTGAAAGCAGGGCTGGTGCTGGGCGTGCTGGTCGAGATCTGGACCTACCTCATGGGCTTCACCGGCTGGTACAGGGATCCGCAGCTCATGAACCTGTTCTGGGTCGTCATCGCGCTCCAGATCGCCGTGCTGATGTGGGCGCTGAAGCGGACCGCGGCGGAAGGTCGGGGATACGGCGGCCAGGTCGGAGCGGGGACGCTTATCTCGCTGATCGGCGGCGTCTTCGTGATCGTCGGCTCGCTCATCTTCACGATGTTCGTGTTCCCCAACTACTTCACCGAGCTGGCGGCGATCCAGGAACAGGCGCTGCGCACGGCCGGCCGCAGCGACGCCGAGATCAAACAGGTGATGGACATGACGGCCAAGACTTCGACCCCCATGGTGCAGGCCTGCCTGGGGTTTCTGGGCACCCTGGTGACGGGAATCGTCGTCTCGGCGATCATCGGGGCGTTCGTGAAGGCGAAAAAGGCCTGACGACGCGCTCGATCGATTGATATTCCTTGCCTGCCGGTCGTGCACGATGCGAGAATTGGTGCGTTCCGCAACGTGCGCGGCGGGGGCAGGCCTCGCGGGCACGTCGGATCGAGTCATCCGAGGCGTCGGCCGCCGCCCTCAACGGGCAGCGATCGAGCCTCGCTGGAGTCCGCATCCGTGCCCATGCATCGCTCGACACGCCTCTGGCGCCTCGCCGTCGCGTTCCTCGTCATTCTCGTGCTTGCCGTGGCGGCGCGATTCGCTCGCGCCTCCTCCCCAGGGGAGGCTCACCCTTGCGCGAACCGGCCGATTCCGCTGAACGGCAAGTTATTCTTGCCCCTGGGACCGCACTGATGGGACAATTGCTTCGATTTCCGGACGTACGCGGCCCCGGAGGCGATCTCCGGCCGCGTGCGAACATCACCACCAAAGCCGCTCGACGATGGCCCGCCGTCGACGGCCGCGGTTCGCTGGAGCCTGCTTCCGTGTCCTTGTTCCGGTCGGCGCGCGTGCGGCGTTACGCCGTGATGTTCGTCGCCTTCATCATCGTCATCTGGGCGGTGCGCTTTGTCTTCGCCCCGATCCCCCAGATGTAGCCGGGACCGCTGACCCACGAGAAGATTTGACGCTCTTCGAATCACACGGCTATCCTCGCGCCGTGCCTCTGGTCCAGATCGCCGAACGCCGCCCCGGGAACCGCCACCGGAGTGTGGTCTGTATGGTTGGGCGCGTCGCCGTCGGTGGCGGGCATCCGGTCGTGGTGCAATCCATGACCAACACCGACACACAGGATCCGGCGGGCACCGCGCACCAGGTGCGGCTGCTCGCCGAAGCCGGCTCCGAGTTGGTGCGCATCACGGTCAACACACGCCAGGCCGCGGCGGCGGTGCCCGAGATGATCGCGCGCGTGCGCGACGCCGGCGTCTCCGCGCCCATCGTCGGCGACTTCCACTACAACGGCCACACGCTTCTCACCGAGTACCCGGCCTGCGCGGAGGCGCTCGACAAGTACCGCATCAACCCGGGCAACGTCGGGGTGGGCGAGCGACACGACGATAACTTTCGCCGCATGATCGAGGTGGCTGTTGCCCATGGGAAGCCGGTACGCATCGGAGTCAATTGGGGCTCGCTCGACCGTGCGCTGCTAACCCGGCTGATGGACGAGAACGCGCGCCGGGCCGAGCCGCTCGAGGACCGCGAGGTGGTGCTCGAAGCGATGCGCGAGAGCGCGCTCCGCTCGGCCGAGTCGGCGGAGCGCTTCGGCCAGCCCCACGACCGCATCATCCTCTCGGCCAAGGTGAGCGACGTGCGCGACCTGGTCACGGTCTACCGCGCGCTCGCCTCGTCGTGCGACTTCCCGCTTCATCTCGGGCTTACCGAGGCCGGTCTCGGGGCCAAGGGCATCGTCGCTAGTACCGCAGCGCTAGCGATCCTGCTCTACGAGGGGATCGGCGACACTATCCGCGTGAGCCTCACTCCTGCGCCGGGCGGCGACCGCGCCGAGGAGGTGCGGATCTGCCAGCAGATTCTCCAGTCGCTCGGGATCCGCCACTTCACGCCGCAGGTCACCTCGTGCCCGGGCTGTGGGCGCACAACCAGCACCTTCTTTCAGGCGCTGGCCGCCGACGTGACCGCGCACATCCAGGCGCGGATGGCGCACTGGCGCGAGCGCTACCCGGGCGTGGCCGAACTTCGCGTGGCGGTGATGGGTTGTGTCGTGAATGGCCCGGGCGAGAGCAAGCATGCCGACATCGGCATCTCGCTGCCCGGCACGGGCGAGGTGCCACGCGCGCCGGTGTTCGTGGACGGAAAGCTGAGCACCACGCTACAGGGCGAGACCATCGCCCAGGACTTCGCGCGCCTGCTCGACGAGTACGTCGAGGGGCGCTACGGGGTGGCCGGCTAGCGCACCAGCATGAGCGTGCGGCTCATCTGCACGCTCCCGACCCGCAGCACCGCGAAGTATGCGCCGGACGGGAGCTCATCGGCTCGGAACATCGCGCTGTGGTCCCCGGGGGGCAGCGGCGCATCCACCAGCGTGCGCACGAGCTGCCCGGCCACGCTGTAGATCCTGAGCGAGACCGGCTGGCTGGACGGCAGGGTAAAGCGGAGCGTGGTCTCGGCGCGGAACGGATTGGGGAACGCGCCCCGGTACGAGAGCACCCGCCCGTCCTCGGGCTCGGCGCCCGCGGTGGGCGAGATTTCCGGTTTGGCCACGTCGCGTGACGCCGGCGCGCTGAACAGGCTGGGGCGATAGATCGGGACGGCCGCCCCCATGCGCTCGATCTGGCCAGCGTTGAATCCGAAGCTCGCGACTCCGGTGTCTTCCGAATCGAGGAGCCCGAGGTAGTGCCCGACCTGGTGGGTGGCGGTGCGTGACGGGTCACGCGGGGCCGACCCGCCCGGCAGCGCGGCATGGTCGAGCACCACGCCCTGAATGAAATGGCTCTCCGGCGACGCCCACGGATGTGAGGCCCAGCCGGACCAGCCCTGGGCGGGACTGCAAACGTAGATGTTGAGGTGGCGGGCCGGCTCGACCGCCAGCCTCTGCTTGGCCTTCCTCTCGGGGCCACTGCCGGGCGTCATCTTGAACCACCCCGGCTCGTCGGTCCGATCCACGCGGGCGAGCTCGAAACGGTAGCCGCTCCCATCGAAGCCGCGGTTCAGCTCGCGGATCTGCTCGGCGAGCCGCGCGTCGGTGACCTCGCCTTCGCCCTTCGCGGTGATGACGTGGAAGGCAACCCGGATGACGCCGCCCGCAGGGCCGGCCGCGTTCTCATCCGCCCAGCGGCCAAGGGTGGCACGTACGCCTTGGGCCTCGGCGGGGCTCACCGCCGCAGTACCGCATGCCCGGGTACGGTTCAAGCCGGCGGCCGAGGGTCGCGCCGTGATGGTGACCGGCTCTCCCGGGGGCACGGACAAGCGCAGGAACTCGGGGGACGGACGAAGGGGTCGCGCGGAGACCGACGGGACGCCCAAGAGCAGGACCATCGCCATGATCATGGCGACGGTTCCGATACCGGGCGAGATCGTTTGTGGAACGCTTCTCATCTGCGGATCGTCCATGCGTTGCGCAGCCTCAAGCACGGGCCGGCTGGTTGACGGGGCTTCCTGCGGCCTCCGAGGCCGAATTCTGGCAGAGACCCCTGGGTCGCGCCACTCCTAATAATACCCCCCCGGGGGGGCTCCCGAGGAGGCTCCGGATGCGGGGCGTCCGGACAGGCCCCGGAAACGAGCCCTACCCAGACGAACGCCCGACCGCGTCCAGGATCCCACGACCCAGATCTGTCAAGGAAGGGTCACGCGCCCCCATGACCAGCACCAGATCCCCGGCCCGCGCTTGCCCGGCCACGCGCTCGATCAGCCACTCGCGCGAGGGGGCGAACTCGGCTTGGGTCCCGCGGGCCACGATCTCGGCCACGATCTCGGCGGAAGAGAGGTCCCGCGTCGCGGTGCCGCACGCGTAGTAGATCTCGAGCATCCACAGGTGGTCATCGGGGCGCAGGGCCTGCGAGAAGGCGGCGACGAAATCGTTTCGCAGGAATCGGGTCGGGCCGTAGCCGTGCGGCTGATAGACGGCGAGCACCCGCCCGCCCCCCACCCTGGCGCTCGCGGTCGCGATCGCGGCCGCGAGCTTCGCGGGATTGTGCGCGAAGTCGTCCACCACCTCGATGCCACTCGCCACGCCAAGTGACTGGAAGCGCCGGCCCACCCCCTGGAAGCCGGCGAGCGGGGTGACCATCGCGGCGAGCGGCACCCCGAGGCGAAGGCCTGCGGCGATCGCCGCGAGCCCGTTCTCGACGTTGTGCCGACCGGGCACCGGCAGCGTGAACCTCACGCTCTCGACCGTGAACCGGCTCGAGTCCGGTTCGAGCACGACATCCTCCGCGCGCACATGCGCGCCGGGGCCGAACCCGAACACGGTGGCGCCCGTCGCGAGCGACCCGAGGTTCTCCCCCTCGCCCACCACGAGCGCCTCGCGGGTGCGGGCACGCAGGGTGGCGAACATGACCGCCACCTCGTCCATCTCCCGGTGGTCGCGCTGTAGGTTGAGCACCACACCGACCGCCGGCGCGTAATGCACCAGCGAGCCGTCGCTCTCGTCGGCTTCGACCACCAGCAGGTCGGACCCCCCGTACCAGGCGTTCCCCCACAGCCCCTCGCGCTGCAGCATGACCAGGTCGCCGCCGGTGATCACCGAGGGGCGGCGCCCGACGCCACGGAGGATCTCGAATAGCATCGCCACCACCGTGGACTTGCCGCTCGTCCCGGCGACCGCGACGGTGCGATGGCGCGATACGAAATGGGCGAGCAACCTTGAGCGGTGGACGATGGGAATGCCACGCGCTCGCGCGGTGGCGACATCGGGCACCTGCTCCTCGACCGCGGTCGAGACCACGAGGGCGGCGCAGTCGTCAGTGACGCCGCGGCCATCCTGCGGGTGGATGGCGATGCCCAGGCGCTCGAGTTGGGCTCGCCCGGCCACCCGCTCGCCCCGGTCGAACGCCCGGTCGCTGCCGCTCGCCCTGCCACCGCTCATGACCTGAAACTGGGCCAGCGCGCTCATCCCGCTGCCAGCGAGGCCGGCATAGTGGAATCGCCCCGGTCCGCGCGGGTCCGGGATCGTTCCACCCGGCGCCGGCCGCGGAGCGGGGGTCCCCGTGAGCGATGCGGCGGCCCCCGTGACCGGCGCCTTAGGCATGCGAGGCCATCTCGCGGTCCACGATGACAACGGGATCGCCTGCGGTCACGCACTCGAACAGCTCGATCATGCCGGCGTTGGCCAGGCGCACACAGCCGTGCGACGCGGGCCGGCCCAGCGCATCCTCGTGGTTGGTGCCGTGGATGTAAATGTAACGCTCGAGCGAATCATGTCCCGGACCCCGGTTGACCCCTTCCTCGAGCCCCTCGAGCGTGAGGATCCGGGTCAGGATGAGATCATCGGCACGAGGCTCGCCGCTCCACACCTCTCCCGTCTCGATCCGGCTCGCGAACACGGCGCCGCTCGGCGCCCCGGCCCCGATCCGTGCGTGGATGCGATGCCACCCCGGTGGCGTGCGGTACGAACCATCCTCCGCACCGACTCCGGCCGCTGCGGTCGAGACCGAATAGCCGGCGGTCTCGAGCCCCGCCTCGAGCAGGCTCAACCGTTGCCGCTCGACGTCCACCACGAGCAGGCGCGGCGGCAGATCCCGGAACGGCGCTGCGGGACGCTCGAGCGCCCTGATCGCGAGAACCCGCGCGCGCTCCTTAGTCGGATGGCCGGCCGGAAGTGACATGCGGGCACTCTGACACAGGCGGCGGCCGCCGGCGAAGCACGCGGGCGGTTCGTTCGGCTGCGCTCGGGGGGCACCCGACGAGCGGGGCCGCGAAGCGGGGTCCCCGCGACGGAGGGTGCCCCCCGAGCGCAGCCGAACGAACCCGTTGCCGAATCAGGAGAAGCCATCTAGCCTGCGATCGCTCCGCAGCGACCCCACCTGCTTCTCGAGGGCCACGAACATGAACTGGACCCGCCGCACCTTCATCGGTCGAGGGCTGGCCGGACTGCTGGCCGCCGTCGCTGCGCCGCGCGCCGCCGACGCGCAGTCACCCCCCACCCTTGCGGCCGGCCGTGGGGCGGTCGTGCTCTGCAGCCGCGGTGAGCGCTGGGGTCGCAGGGTCAACGGCCCTGCGTGGCGGGTACTCGCCGCGGGCGGGGCCTCGCTCGACGCGGTGGTCGCGGGCGCAAACGTGGTGGAGCTGGATCCCGAGGACACGTCGGTCGGTTACGGCGGCCTGCCCAACGAGGACGGCGTCGTCCAACTCGACGCTTCGGTGATGTCGGGCAAGCTGCGCAAATCGGGCGCGGTCGGCGCGCTCGAGCGCATCAAGACGCCGAGTTCGGTCGCGCGCGTGGTGATGGAGCGCACCGACCACGTCATGCTGGTCGGCGAGGGGGCGCTCCGCTTCGCGCGGGCGCACGGATTCGAGGAAGCGAACCTGCTCACCGAGAGGTCACGCCTGCTGTGGCTCAAGTGGAAGGAGAACCTGAGCCCCAAGGACGACTGGTTCCCGCCGGCGGATGGGGTCTACCGCGACAGGGCCGGGCGCCCCTCGGGCACCATCAATGTGCTGGCAGTGGACGCCGCCGGCGACGTGGCGGGCTGCACGACCACCAGCGGGCTCGCGTACAAGATCCCCGGCCGGCTCGGGGACTCGCCGATCGTTGGCGCCGGGCTCTATGTGGACAACGAGGTGGGCGCGGCGGGCGCGACCGGGCGAGGCGAGGAGGTCATCAAGACCTGTGGCAGCTTCGCCGTGGTCGAGGCGATGCGGCTGGGATCCCCTCCCGAAGAGGCCTGCCGCGAGGCGTTGCGTAGCATCGTGCGCTGGACGCGCGAGGATCCCGACTTCGACGTCAAGTACGTCGCCCTGCGGCGCGACGGGGAGGCCGCCTGCGTCGGGATGAAAGGGCGTCGCACGGGACCGCCACAAGCGGCGCTGCAAAGCGCTACCGGCTTCCGGGTGATCAGCGGGTCGTACCTGTACGAGTCGCGCTGAGGCGGGCGGGAACCGGTACCGGCCGCCGCGCCTTTCGTCGAGCCCGAGGCCGACCGGGATCATGCTCCTCAATCGGGCCACCGAGGACCATGATCGTCCAGTTGCGTGAACGTACTACCGCAGCACGACCACCTTCGCCGCGGCAGTCGCCCGGCCCCCGCGCGCCAGCACCATGTAGAGCCCCGCGCCGACCGGCTGCCCCGCCTGGTCGCGGCCGTCCCAGTCGAGCCGCTGCTCTCCGGCGCCTCCCGCCACCGTGAGTTCGCGAACCACGCGCCCGCCCGCATCCACGATCTGCAGCGTGACAGGTTCGGAGTCGGGACCGTTGATCCGCAGGGACGCTCCGCCGCGCTGCGGGTTCCGCAGCGCCTCGACCACGAGCCGTTCCCCGCTCCCGGCCCCGGCGGGCACGCCGACCGGGCCCAGGACGGTGATGTAGCCGACCTTCACTTCGGGATCTGAGCCACAGCCGTTCGTCGCCGTAAGCGTGACGGTGTAGGTACCTGCCGTCGTGTAGGTGTGGCTGGCATCCTGCGTGGCCGCGGTGTTCCCGTCACCGAAGTCCCACAGCCAGCCGGTGGGAGCCCCCGCGGACAGGTCGGTGAGATCCACCGGTAACGGCTCGGGCCCGCTGACGGTGGAGGCCGAGAACTCGGCGGTCGGCGCGCTACCCACCGTCACGAACGAGGCCTTGGTCACGGTATCCGCACACCCGGGCCCGGCCACGGCCAGGATGACCGCGTAGGTACCCGCTGAGGCGTAGGCGTGAGACGGATTCTGGAGCGTCGAACTCCCCCCGTCGCCGAAGTCCCAGCTGCGCGACGTGACGGCCCCCGTCGTCTGGTCGGTGAAGTCCACCGTCATCCCCTCGCAACCGGAGGCCGGGCTCCCGTCGAAGTCCGCGACCAGCGCGCAGGGCGGTGGCGCCGCGGCCAGCGCCAGACGGGCGTTCACGATCCCCGAGCCCAGGTCCAGCCCGCCCGAGTAAGGCGTGGTGTTGGCTTCCATGAGCGTGAACTTCTGAGCGCGGGTCAGCGCCGGGTTGTACGACTCGAGGAGGCCCGCCACGCCGCACACATGCGGCGCCGACATCGAGGTGCCGCCGAGCACGGCCACGTACATGTGTGTGGTGTCGGGATCGGTCGGATCGTGGTAGGTGCTGAGGATGTCCACGCCGGGCGCGGCGATCTCCACCCACGAGCCGAAATTGGTGAAGCTCGCGCCCGCCCCCGTCGCCGTCGTCGCCGCCACGGTCGTCACCCCCGCCTTGCCACCGAGGTAGTTCGCGATGCTGGAGGCCTCGTTGCCGGCCGCTGCGACGATCATGACGTCGTGCGCCAGCAGGTCGTCCACCGCCGCGTCGAGGCCACCGGTGTTCGAGGAGCCCCAGGAGCAGTTGATCGCCGCCACGTTGACGCCGCGGTCGACCATGCCCGCCACGTAGTTCATCGCCTGGGCCGCCCAGTCCATCCGGACGATGCCGGTCGTGACACCCTGATAGCGCGCCCGGTAGCCGATGCGGAGCGGCATGACCTTGACACCGTTCCCCGCCCCGGCAGTGGTCCCGTTGCTGAACCCGCCCGCGACCCCAGCGCCGGCCCGAGCGTTGTTCGTGATCGCCGCCACCGTGCCGGCCACGTGGGTGCCGTGGCCCTCACCGTCGTTGGGGTCGTGATCCGTCCCACCACAGTCGGCATCCAGGCATGTGACGCCGGCGCCGCCGGCAGTCGAGACGAAGTCCCAACCGATGACGTCGTCCACGAACCCGTTGCCGTCATCGTCCACGGCATTGCCCGGGATCTCTCCGGCGTTCACCCAGACGTTCCCCTGTGTGACGTCGTCCGCCGGCCCGGGTGGGTCGTTGCCGCCCAGGTCGGAATGGCGGTACTTGATGCCGGTGTCGAGGATCCCAACCACGACCGAGGGGTCGCCGGTCTCGATGTCCCAGGCGAGATCCGCGTCGATGCCAAACGTGTCCCAGTAGTGCCACTGAGGGTAGGGGAAGCTGGCGGGGGGGTTCATGTAGTAGGTGTCGTTCGGCGTGAGGAAGACCGGGTGGAGACCGATGCGTTCGACCCGTTCCACGCCCGGGTCCGCCGCGAAGGCCGTCAGCGCCGCCTCCAGATCGCGGCCGGGTGCCAGCTTCGCCATGTAGTGCCCGCTGAGGTCGGGGAACCGTGAGCCCGTCGGCCGGGACGGCGCGTGCGCGAACTGGCGCTGGAAGTCGACCGCGCCCACCCGCTCCAGGACGCGAGCGACATCCCCCAGGTTGACGACCAGGCGGCCGCGAGCATCGCGACGGGCGACGAGGCCCGCGCGGACCTCGGGCTTGAAGACCACGATGAACTCGTCCGGAACGAACGCCCCTTCGAACGGCGGCGGCTGGAACGGCACGTGTCGCACATCGTCCGCGGCGGCCGAGAACGGCAGGGCGGCGAGACCACACACGAGGGCGAGGCGATGCGCGCAGTTAATGGTGGATTCTCCTGGCGCCCCGAGACGGCGGCGCTTGATTCGACGGGTGGCCGGGCGAGCGGGGCGCCCGAGGGGCCCGATCCACTGAATTCTAACGCCGGTCGACGTCCGGGACAACCCGAAGTCTCACCCGAAGTCTCACCGCTGTCACCGTCCAGCTACAGCTCCACGTCCCGATGCACGTCCTTGTAGTAGAGATAGCGAGAGGGAGTGCCGCTCGTGGCGTAGAACGACTGCGGCACATAGGGCCCCATCCAGATGAAGTCGCCGCTCTTCACCTCGGACCAGGTGTCACCGAGATAGTAGAGGCCCTGGCCCTGCAGGAAATAGAGGCCGTGCTCCATGACGTGGGTCTCGATCATGGGCAGCGAGTAGCCGGGCGGGAAGGTGAAGATGTTCATGGCCATGTCGAATGCGAGATCGGCCGGGAGCAGGGTCTTGAGCAGCAGCCCCTCGATGCCCATGTAGGTCTCGCCGCGCACGGCCGCCTCGTCGCCGACTAGGTCGACGGGGCGGACGTGACCGAACGGGACGTACACCTTCTTGAGCCACAGCAGCCGGAGCGCCGAGGAAGCGCGCACCGTGAGCCGCGTGCCGGGCTTGCCGTAAGCGAAGCCGCCCGCGCCCAGCCGGTGGGTCTTGCCGTTCAATCCCAGCTCCGCCTGCCCGTCGAGCACGTAGAGGAACATCTGCACGTCCTCGCGCAGCGTCTGTTCGGTGCCGCCGCCGGGAGCGACCTCGAGCAGGTACTCGGCGAAACGGGCGCCCATCGCCGGGGCGGTGAGCACGCGCGCGACGGTGTCGTGCCACTCGGGCAGGACGCTGGTCGCCATGCCCTCCGGCGGCAGGATCGCGTAGTTCCGTCGCACCACCGCCCGACTCACCACCAGTCCGCTCTGTGACATCTACCCCCCGCTGGATCCATCCGCTTTCCGCTCGCACGCGTGCGGCCATCCGACTACAGTGTTGCGCTCGTCCGATTGGAGGAAGCCCTGATGGCGATTCCGCTCACCGGCGACGAAACCGGCGAGGCGCTCGCGCGACTGGCGCAAGCGAACCAAGCGTTTGCGCAAGCCTACCCCGGAGAGCGCGCCGACCGCCAGCCAGTCCACACCGTCTACGGCGGCGCTCACCTGTTCACCGCTGGCGTGGCGAGGAAGCTCGGAGATGCGGCCCTCGCCAGCCTGGCGGAGTACGCGCCCGACCCCGCGTCCTTCGCGGGCGCGGTGGGCCTGCCCCTGGCGCTCGCCCCCGGTGTCTACGCCCGGGTGATCGAGAAGCTCCGGCGCGAGCCGGTGGAAGACCATCGCCTCGACTTCGAGGACGGCTACGGCAACCGCCCGGACGCCGAGGAGGACGGGCACGCGGTCTCGGCCGCCGATGAGGTCGCGGCCGGGATGAAGCAGGGCTGCCTGCCGCCCTTCATCGGCATCCGCATCAAACCGCTCACCGAGGAGCTGCGGGCGCGCAGCCTGCGCACGCTCGACCGCTTCCTCACCACGCTTGTCACCCGCTCTGGCGGCACGCTGCCCGCGAACTTCGTCGTCACCCTCACCAAGGTGACGGTTCCCGAGCAGGTTTCGGCCCTGGTCGCGACCCTCGAGGCGCTCGAGCGCAGGCTCTTGCTCCCGGCCGGGGCGATCCCGATCGAGCTGATGGTCGAGACGCCGCAGAGCATCTTCGGCCCGCGCGGCGAGCTGGCTCTCCCTGCGCTCGTGGCGGCGGCGGGCGGACGATGTCGGGGCGCCCACTTCGGCGTCTACGACTTCACCGCCAGCCTCGACATCACGGCCATGCACCAGGCGCCTTCACACCCGGCGTGCGACTTCGCCCGGCACGCGATGCAGGTCGCCCTCGCCGGCACCGGCGTCACGCTCTCGGACGGGGCGACCAACATCATGCCGGTGGGCCCGCACCGCGAGGCGCCAGGCGGCCCCGGGCTCACCGCGCGACAGCTCGAAGAGAACCGGCAGGCGGTCCATCACGCGTGGAAGACTCACTACGACGACGTGCGGGCATCCCTGCGCCAGGGGTACTACCAGGGCTGGGACCTCCACCCCGCGCAACTGCCCTCCCGTTACGCCGCGGTGTACGCGTTCTTCCTCGAGGCGCGCGAGGAGGCCTCGGAGCGGCTCCGGAATTTCCTCGAGAAGGCAGCGCAGGCCACACTGGTGGGCAGCGTCTTCGACGACGCCGCTACCGGACAAGGACTGCTGGGCTTCTTCCTGCGAGGTCTGGGCTGCGGGGCACTCTCCCAGGAAGAGGCGCGCGCGACCGGGCTGACGCTGGACGAGCTGCGGGGGCGGTCGTTTGTGAGGATCCTCGAGGCGAGAACCCCCCGCGCCGGAGGGTAGGCGACCACCCGGGCGTCACATGCCGCCGCCCATGACCCGGGGCGGCCGGAGCGGCGATCGAGCGCGTGCAAGAGTGCACTGGCCGGGCGCCAATCAAGTATGTTCTATGCCATGCGTCCGCGAATCGGCCAGCACCTCCTCCTCTCCCTTGGACTCGCGGGCGTTGCCCTGATCCCCGGCTCGCGGGCGCTCAGCCAGGCCCCACCAGGTGTGGCGGAGATCGTTTCGCTGACGGTCAGGGACTACAGCGGGGTTGACCGCACCAACGAGCCCGTCACGACCGGCATCCCCATCGCCCCGGATCGGACGGGCGCGGCATGGGCCCTCTTCGACGGCGCGCAGGAGATCCCGGTCCAGACCACGATCCTGCCCAACCGCACTGTGCCGTGGCTCCTGCTCGACTTTCAAACCTCGCTCGGTGCGGGCGTGACGCGAACGTTGACGCTCAAAGAGCAAGGCCCGACGGCCTCGCCGTCCAGCCCCGTCACGATCACCGAGGATGCGCAGAGGATCACGGTGACGACCGGGTCGCTGCGGACCGAGATCAGCAGGACCGAGTTCAACCTGCTCGACCAGGTCTGGTTCGATCGTGACGGCGATGGCCAGTTCCGTGCCACCGAGCAGATCGTCTACCCGACCTCCGGGAGCAATGTGGCGGCTCACGACGCCGGCGGCGACCTCGACTACCCGGGACGGGGCCAACCACACAGGATTGAGTGGGAATACCGGGGCCCGCTCCGTGCGACGCTTCGTGTGGATGGCGCATACGCCCGGGGAGCGGACACGCTGCTGGACTACACGACCCGGCTGACGTGGTGGGCAGGGCAGACCTCGCTAAGGATCGAGCACGTGCTCCGGAACTCCCTGGCCGCCCGTGAGCGCTACGTGAAGTTGTCCTCGGCCCGGCTGGCGATAGGTGCGGCCACGGCGACCAGCCGCGTTCAGCGCTCGGGCTCGATCGTCTGGTCCAATGTCACGCCCGCCGGCGCGGCCCTGGAACTGATCCCGCCGACGCTGAGCGTCTCGACCGAGTACGCCCCCTATGCGACCCCCGCCCTGGGACGCCTCAATGCCACGGTCGATGTGGATGTCAACGGAGGCATGGTCATCGGCGATCTCTCGCATCACGGCGCGATCTGGCAGGTCGACTTCGCCTCCCTGTCGCCATCCGAAAGGACCCGGCTCGCCACGGTCGCCGTCGATCCGCTGGTGGCCCTCGCCGAACCGGGGCGCTATGCCGAACTCGGCGCCTTCGGCCAGCTCCACTTCGGCACCTACGCCGACGAGAAGAATGCATACCGCAGGTGGGGGTGGACGTGGCCGACCTTGGGTAATGCGTGGAGCGAGGAGCACAATCGACCGCGCGTGCAGGAGATCTTTCCGAGCTGGTCGGTGCTGGACGCGACCAATGACCCGGAATCCGATGATCTGTGGGAGAACATCGTCATGTTCGCCCGTGTCCAGATCCCGTTCTACCTCGATCGCCAGCGCGCCTGGGCGCGATACGCGAAGTGGGAATGGGCCTTCCGAACCGACGGATTCGACTACGCCGGCGCCTGGGGATACTTCACGGACGGACCGGGAACGGTCTCCAGGACCCCGATCCTCCGTCCACCGCTGACCGCCCTGGACACGGCCTATATCGCGCACAACATCAAGTATGGGAAGGCTGGCGTCAGCCACATGTGGAACGGGGGGTTGCTCGACGACTACTACCTGACCGGCAACCGTGATGCGCTCGAGGCGGCGATCGACGTGGCGGAGCAGTGTGAACGCTACCTCGGCTGGCGAAACCTATGGGTGGGAGGAAACAGTCGCTTCCAAGCTCGCTGCCTGCTGGTCCAGACGCGAACATGGGAAGCCACCAACGATCACCGGTGGAAGGAAGCGGCGGACCACGTCGCCGGCCTGTTCCTGGGATCCGCGAACTACGACCCGCGCGGGTTCTTCTTCAACAGGATCGGCGATATGGGTCCGAGCTTCACGAGCCGGTTCTCCTCCGATGCGAAGCAAGTGACGCCATTCATGATGACGGCCGTGGTCCAGGCACTCTACCGGTACTATCTGGTCACCGATGATGCGGCGGTCCGCGCGCAGCTGCTGCAGATCGCGGCCTTTGGAAGAGACCATGGGCTGGATCCGGCAACCGGCTACGGAGGCGACGAGATCGTCGTCGATTCACCCCGACCCGGAGACGTGCTGCACCTGACACAAAGCCAGTGGCGCGACGTGGCTCCCATCGTGCCTTACACCGTGGCCAGTTCCTCGGAGTGCTTCGTCAATGCCATGGTGATCGGATACCGCCTGACCGGCGACCGATCCTATCTCGATCGGGCAAAGCTTTGCTGGAACCAGGCGTCGAAGCGCGATTACACCGCTCCCTACGATCAGCGCCTCGCCACCGACAGCCAGGTGGGACGATTCGAGAACAGCCTTCAGGCGTGGCCGCCGACCTCGTTGAGGTTTCCGACCGGGGGCGACCTGACCTCGACCAGCTTCCTCTTCTACGAAGCGGCCCACCTGGATGCGATCCCGCCGGAGAGGGTCCTGGATCTGCGCCCGAAATAGCCGGTTCCTCCCCCATCTCCTCACGGTCGCGCGGCGGCCGAGGCGCGCGTGTCGGGCATCCCCCGGCCGGGTGACGCTCGACGTGGGGCTCAGCGCACACTTACGGTCGGACGCGTGATGGTGACTAGGCAGGTCGAATCGGCCTTCTCCAGGTGGCGGCCTGCGATCAGCGGGTCCTCAAGCATCGTCGCATCCAGCTGGCCGGCGGAGGAGAAAGACACCGACGCCGCGACGATGAGGGCCGCGGCGAGCCATGCATGTCGTCTCATGACCCACCCTCCTCCGTCAGCTCCCGCGATACGTCGAGTATCCGAACGGACTGAGCAACAGCGGCACGTGATGGTGCTGCGCGGGGTCGCGCAGCTCGAACACCACGCTCGCCTCGGGGAAGAACGTGCTCTGGCCCTGCGCCGCGAAGTAGGCGCCGGTGCCGAAGGTGAGCCGGTAGGTGCCAGCGTCGAGCTTGCTGCCCCCGGCGACCAGGTCGCGCACGCGACCGTCGGCGTCGGTGGTGCGCTCGGCGAGCGTCACCCAACCGCGCTCGGGGCTCCGCACCTCGAGCTTGACCGCCACGCCCGCCGCAGGCCGGCCTGCGGAAGTGTCGAGGACGTGGGTGGTGATGCCGCTCATCGGACGCTCCCTCCCGTCGCTCGCACGCCCGTCATCGCGGGCCTCCGAGCATCTTGTCGAGCCTCAGCCGCATGATCTTCCATTGCTCCTTCGCCGCGATCCCCAACTCGGAGTCGGGATCGTTCCCCAGTCTGCTCTTGAGCAGCGCGAGCATCTCGTCGGCCGTCCAGCCTGATGCGAAAACGATGAAAATATATCCGAAGCGCTCCTCGTACGCACGGTTCCCCTCCGCGAGGGCTTCCAGGACCACACGCGACGCCGCGGCGACCCCGGCCTGCTCGCGCGAGGCGAGATCGGCAGTGGACCCAAAGTGGCGACGGAGCGATTCCAGATCCCCGATGCGCGGATGGTGCGAGAACGCCTCGCGCCAATCGTCGGGGCCGAGCCCCATCCAGAACGCTTGGGCGATCCCCAGCAGGTGATTGAGATTCAAGAACGGCCGCCGGGCGACCATGCGTTCGATCCACGCCGACGCCCCGCAGCAGCGCGCGAGTGCTTCCCTCGACTCCCCGGCGGGCAGCGCGTTCAAATCGTCAAGCGTCATGCGGGCGGATGCTCGGCCAGCCGCCGGCACAACGCATCCATGAACCGCACGCCCGCGAGCAGCTCCGGCTCGGTGGTGAACTCGTCCGGCGAGTGACTCACCCCGGCACGACTCGGCACGAACACGAGCAGCGCCGGAATGCCCGCCTGGGCGAAGATCATCGTGTCGTGCGCGGCCCCGCTCGGCATGCGCCGATTCGGGATCTCCATCTCCTGCGCGAGCCGGATGCCGACCTCGGTCAGCTCGGGCGAGAGCGGCGTTGGCGCCTGGGCCGCCCCCTCCTCGAGCGCGATCTGAAGTCCGCGGCGTCGCGTAACGTCTCGGCAGCACTGCGCGATGTCGGCGGCGAGGCGCTCCAGAGCCTCCGGGCGATCGTGGCGCGCCTCGAGCCACAGCTCGCAGGCGCCCGGGACCACGTTGAACAGGCCGGGCTCGGGGTGGACGAACCCCGCGGTCGCGACGGCGGGCTCTCCGGCCTCGCGTCCCACCCGCTCGGCGGCCAGGATCATCTCGGCCGCCGCGGCCAGGGCGTCGCGGCGCATCGCCATCGGCGTGGTGCCGGAATGGCGCGACTCCCCCTCGATGCGGGCAATCCAGCGCCGATAGCCGGCGATCCGCTCGACGATCCCGATCCCGAGATGCAGCGCCTCGAGCACCGGGCCCTGTTCGATGTGCAGCTCGAGCTGGAGCGCGGGACGGAAGAGCGGCGGGGCCGCGGTCCCGCCCGGGCCGGGGGCCGCCGCACAGCCGCGCGCGCGCGCGGTGGCAAGGGCCTGCCGCCAGGTGACACCGTCGCGATCCGCGACCGCGTCCAGCTCGGCATCCTCGACCCGGCCGAGCAGGCTGCGGCCTCCCATCATGCCGCCGTGGAAGCGGCTGTCCTCTTCCTCGCAGGTGACGAATCCCACCACCGGAAGGCCGGCCCTGCCACGATTCGCCGCCGCGATTAGTAACCCCGCGATGGTGCCGTAGGCACCATCGTAGTGGCCCGCGCGCACGACCGAATCGAGGTGCGAGCCGATCAGGATGACCGGTTGATCGGTGCGCCCGGGCACCACTGCCGGGTCGTGAAGGAAGAGATTGCCCGCCCAGTCGGCGGTCGCCGCGAGTCCGAGCGAGCCTGCCTCGCGCGCCAGCCAGCGCTGGGCGTCGCACCAGGCGTCGTCGTAGGCGAGCCGCGTCACCCCCGGCCCTGCGGCGCTGAAGCGCGCGAGCCCTTCCAGCCGCCCGACGACTTCGAGCGCGGTGATCTCGTTCGTGGTCGAGGACATGGGCGGGAACCCTAGCGGCTCCTGCCGGCGCGGTCCACCGCGCTGGCGCCCGCGATCCGGTCGCCGCGATCGTCCAGCCCGCCACCCCTGCCACCTGGGGAGCGCTCGAGCAGGCGGCCGGTCGGCGCGGTGGGGAAACGGTCCCCGTCCTGCCCGCCCACCCCGCGTTCAAACACGCACATCCCGCGCAGGAACGTGGAGCGCACGACGCCATGCAGCCTTCGCCCTTCGTAGGGCGTGAGCGGATGGCGATGGCACAGGCGCGCGCCTTCGACCGTCCATTCGGCCTCGGGCTCCCAGACCACCAGGTCGGCGTCTGCGCCGGGAGCGACCACGCCCTTACGGCCGGCGAGGCCGGCGAGCCGCGCGGGTCGCTCGCCCATCCAACGCGCGAGGTCGGCCGGGGTGAATCCGCGTTCGCGCGCCTCGCTCCAGACGGCGCTCAGCACCACTTGGAGCGAGGCGATCCCGCCCCAGGCGGCCATGAAGTCGCCTTCCTCGCGCTGCTTGAGCGGGGGCGGGCACGGCGAATGGTCCGAGGCGACGAAGTCGATGGTGCCCTCGCGCAGCGCCTCCCACAGGCGCTCGCGGTTCGCGCGATCTCGGATGGGGGGTGCGCACTTGAACTGGGTCGCGCCGTCCGCGATCTCCTCGGCGGTGAAGGCGAGATAGTGCGGGCAGGTCTCGACCGTGACGGGAAGTCCGCGCAGGCGCGCCGACCGGAGATCGGGCAGCGCCTCGGCGGCCGAGAGATGGACGATGTGGACGGGGCAGGCGGTCTCCGCGCAGATCCCGAGCACCATGCGGATGGCCTCGACCTCGGCGGCGGGCGGGCGCGAGGCCAGCCAGGTGTCGTAGCAACGCGGGTCGCCTCCCCGGCCCGCCTCCGCGGCGGCCGCGAGCGGGCCGGGCAGCTCGGCGTGCACCAGCAGCGGCCGCCCGAGCCTCGCCAGCACCGGCATCGCATCGCGCAGGTCGCGCTCGCCCACATGCGGGAAGTCGTCCACGCCCGAAGGGACGAGGAAGCACTTGAAGCCGAGCACGCCGGCGGCGGAGAGGCCCACCAGTTCCGGGCCGTTCCCCGGCACCACACCACCCCAAAAACCCACGTCCACCCGGCAGGCGCCTCCCGCGGCCGCGCGCTTGGCCGCGAGGGCCGCGACGGTGGTGGTGGCCGGAGTGCTGTTGAGCGGCATGTCCACCAGCGTCGTGATGCCGCCTGACGCCGCCGCGAGGGTCGCGCTCGCGAATCCCTCCCACTCGGTCCGCCCCGGCTCGTTCACGTGGACGTGCGTGTCTACGAGGCCCGGCATGAGGCAGGCGTCGCCGCAGTCGATGGCATCAGCCGCATCGGGGGCGTCGGCCCACGGCACGACCGCGCTGATGCGGCCCTCGCGCACCACCACGGCGGCGTCACGCACCCCGCCGGGGAGGACGACCCGGCGCGAGCGGATGACGAGATCGGGACGGGGTTCGGTCATGGCTTCACGCGAGCGCCCGACCCCAAGGGCCACCGCCCCAATCCCCACGCGAGCGAGAGCCAGCCCGCGATGAAGGCGACGCCACCCAGCGGCGTCACGGCGCCGAGCCAGCGATGCCCGGTCAAGGCGAGTGCGTAGAGGCTGCCCGAGAACAGGACCGTTCCCGCGAGGAAGCCCCAGGCAGCACGCGCCACCGCCGGGTGAGCCGGCCGCTCGAGCATTCCCGCCACGACCAGCAGCGCCAGCGCGTGGAACAAGTGGTAGCGAGCCGCGGTCTCGAAGGTCGCGAGCGCGGCGGGTGTGAGCGAGGCCCTCAGCGCATGGGCTCCGAACGCGCCGGCGATGACCGCCACGCACGCCGAGAGCGCACCCGCCACACCCCAGAAGGTGGCGGGGCTGCCGTGGTCACGCTGTGGATCGGTCGTTCGCATGGATCGTGGTCCCCCTTGCCTCGCGCGCCTGGTCCTGGCAGGGCGTGCACGCTTGTGCGGAGCGGAGTCTATTGGCAGAATGCCGCCGCGGCCAGCCCGCTTCCGCGCATCGCGCCCGCGAACCGGGTGGCGAGCGCGCGGCCGGGGCGCCCAGCCGGGGCGCGCCGTGCCCACTCGAAGGAGAACCCGCCATGTCCGAGCCGCTGGTTGGCGTGATCATGGGCTCGCGATCGGACTGGGAGACGCTCGCCCCCGCCGCCGAGATGCTCGAGCGCCTCGGCATCCCCTTCGAGGTCAAGGTGGTCTCCGCCCATCGCACCCCCGACCTGCTGTTCGAGTACGCCGCGGGCGCCGAGGGGCGCGGGCTCGAGGTCATCATCGCCGGCGCCGGGGGCGCCGCGCATCTGCCCGGCATGACCGCGGCCAAGACCGTGCTTCCGGTGCTCGGCGTGCCGGTCGAATCGAAGGCGCTGCACGGCATGGACTCCCTCCTGTCGATCGTGCAGATGCCGGCGGGCGTCCCGGTCGGCACGCTCGCGATCGGACCTGCGGGTGCCACCAATGCCGCGCTGCTCGCCGCCGCGATCGTCGGTAACCGGCATCCCGTGGTGCGCGAGGCGCTCAAACGCTACCGGCAGGAACAGACGGCGGCGGTGACCGCACTGCCAGATCCCCGCCGAGCATCGTGAGGATCGGCGTCCTGGGCGGCGGCCAGCTCGGCCGCATGCTCGGCTCGGCGGGCGAATCGCTGGGGTTCTCGTTCGCGTTCCTCGAGCCGGCCGATGAATGTCCGGCCGCAGCCACCGGTTCCTGGATCCGGGCGGGATTCGACGACCCGGGAGCACTGCGCAAGCTGGCGTCGCGCTCCGACCTCATCACATACGAGTTCGAAAACGTCCCGGTCGATGCGGTACGGACGCTCTCGGAGCACCGGCCGGTCCATCCGTCGGCGGTCTCGCTCGAGGCCGCCCAGGACCGGCTGAACGAGAAGGCGCTCTTCCGCCGGCTCGACATCCCGACGCCACGCTTCGAGGCGGTCGAGGGCAGCGTCGAACTTGCGCGGGCGGTGGAGCGGCTGGGACTGCCCGCGGTGCTCAAGACCCGACGCATGGGCTATGACGGCCGCGGGCAGAGGATGCTGAGCGGAACCGACGATCTGGCGCCCGCGCTGGCCGCGCTCGGCGAACGACCGCTCCTGCTCGAACAGCACATTCCGTTCGAGCGCGAGCTCTCGATCGTCGCCGTGCGCGGCCGCTCGGGCGAGCTGGCGTTCTATCCACCGATCGAAAACCACCACCAGGGCGGAATCCTGCGGCTCTCGCGCGCGCCCGCACCGGGCCTCGCCCCCGCGCTCCAGGCGCTGGCCGAGGACTACGCGCGGCGGCTCATGGAGGCCCTGGGCCACGTCGGCGTGCTGGCGCTGGAGCTGTTCCAGGTGGGCGGGGAGCTGCTCGCCAACGAGATGGCTCCACGGGTGCACAACTCCGCCCATTGGACCATTGAGGGTGCGGCGACCAGCCAGTTCGAGAACCACCTGCGCGCGATTGCGGGGCTCCCCCTGGGCGATACCGACGTGCCCTGCCCGTGCGCGATGGTGAACCTGATCGGCGAGGTGCCCGACATCGAGGGGCTGGTCGCGATCCCTGGAACCCACGTCCACCTCTACGGCAAACACCCCCGCCCGGGACGGAAGCTCGGACACATCACCGTGTGCGCCGAGGACCCCGAGCGGCTGTCGATCAGCCTCGCACTGGTATGGCCGATCCTCGGGGCCGGATGTCCGCACGTGGCCGCTTCGATGCCTCCTCGACCCAACGCAACGACCACCCCCGCGGTCGAAGGTGGTCGTTGTTGAAGCTTCGGTTTCGATTACCGGTAGAGCGTCTTGATCCGCCCCCAGGTCGACGTGTTCGTGGGCGTGGGGTCGAAGGGAATCAGGAACCCGCGAATTTCTCCGCCGGCGGCGAAGGTGCTGTGGATGTTCACGTACGCCTTCCCGGCTGCAATGCCAGCGAAGAGCGCCGCCTCCGCGGTGGCCGGCGTCCCGCCGTTGGCAGTAACGAAGGAGGGGTTATAGCTCGAGGCCAGGGTCATGTCGAAAAGGTGGTCATAGGTCCCGACCGTCACGCCGCCGGGAAAGCCGGTGAATGTCGGGGTCGTCGTGGCCACACCGACCGTCCCGACGCCGGCCACAGCGGTGGCGGAGTGGATGTGGCAGGCGGTGGTGGTTCCCGTCAGCCCGGCGAAGTCCACGATCACACGCATCGTGTGCGCCACGGGATCGATATCGGCGTACCCGGTCCCCGCTCCCAGAGACGCGTTGACTGGAGACTCATTGGCCCCATTGAGCACCGCCCAATACGAGGTCACGGCAGCGTGCGCGGTGGAGACGTTTCCCACGGCGATCGCGAAAACCAGCGTCAGGAACAACCGAGTCACGAACGAGCGCATGCAGGACCATCCTCTCTTAAGTGAACAACCTACAACAGCGGGGTCATGTTGCGCGGCCTGCTCTCCACGCCGGCCCTTGCCGTGAAGTGCGGCTGAGGCCGACGAGAACGATCATTCGAGAAATCGCGGCGCGACGCGTTCCGGTGTACCGCAGCGATGATCTTGCAGCGTCCAGTCCGCTGCACTTCACGATACACGAGAGGCACGGCCGCGTGGAAACAATTTCCGAGTGAGTTCTCGCCGGAAAGTAATACTAAACATGCACGCGAGGCGCCTCGGTCCCCGACCTCGCGGGCCTGGCCGCGATCCCGGGAACGCACAACCACCTGCACGCCAGGGATCCCCGCCCGGGACGGAAGATCGCGCACATCACGCTGTGCGCCGGCGACCTCGAAACGCTGGCGCTCAGGCTGGCGACCGTGTGGCTGATGCTCGGTCGTTCAGCCGGGTCCCTCACCGGGACGGACGGGAAGCAACCGGGTCTGACGGGCGTTCCCTAGGCGCGCCGCGAGCACCAGGACGGGTCCCAGCAGCCACAGCAGCCACACCCACGCCGGGCGGCGGAAGCGCAGCTCCAGCGTGTGCTCGCCGCGCGGCACGTCCACGGCCATGTAGTCGGGGGTGATGCGACGCAGAGCGACCGGTGCGCCGTCGAGCGTCGCGCGCCAGCGCGGGTGCCAGCTCTCCCGGACGGCGAAGGTGGTGGGCCCGCCGCCATCGTCGTCCACGTGCACCCGTGCGCGGATGCTCGATGGGCCACGGGCGATGTCACGGGTTCGCCCGGCCGGCAGCGCCTCACTCCCCCGCGAGCCAGGGTCGGCCAGCACCTGATCGCGCAGCGGCATCCCCGAGCGCAGCCAGCGCAGCGCGGCCTCACGACGCTCGAGGCGTGAAGCGGGAAGCTCACCCACCACCTGCACCGGACCCACCAGTCCGGGTGCGGAAAAGTGCCGCAGCTGATAGGTCTCGCCTTCCCACACCACCGTGCCGCCCGAGACCTGGTGGACGTGGTTGCGGCGCAGCAAGAGCAGGGGCGCATCGAACACCCGTGCGATCAGCGCCGGATCCGCATCGCGCAGCGCCCATGCATAGGCGAAGTTGGGGCTCGACTGCAGCGCCGCCCCACCGGCCACCGCTACCGAAGGCCGGCCGACATAGGCGTACGGGAGCTGAAGGGTCCAATGACACTCGGCCCCGAACGCCACCTGAAGCCGCCCCGGTGTGGCGGCCCTCAGCGCCTCAAGCGAGTGCATAAAATCCACGCGATCGATGAATCCGAAGTCGGCGAGCACCTTCACCCGCTGGCGCTGGGTGAGCGCACCGCCCACCACCACGAGTGCGAGCGGCGCCACCATCAGCGATGCGATCGCCGCCATCGCTCGCGGAGCGCGCCAGCGCGGACCTTCTCGCCCATCGCGGAGCCAGCGCACGATGGACACCGCCCCTGCGCCGATCGCGAGTGCCAGCACCACCTGGAGCGGCCCCAGGAATCGCACCGCCGGGAACAGATCGTCCTCGGTCTTCCCGAGATGGGGACCGATTCCAAGCAGCAACCCGTACGCTGCCGCCGCGGCCCACAGCCAGGGGGACCACCGTCCCCGCGCGACGACCAGCACGAATGGCAGCAGCAGCGTCAGCGCCGGCGGACGGCCGTGATCGAGCAGCTGACCCTGCGCGATCCAGCGCACGAGCCGCATGAACCCGGGTCCGGCCTCGTCCATTACACGCGCCGGGAAGCCGCCAAAGCCCTGATAGTCCACCAGCACCGGCAACCAGGCGCTCGCCGAGCCTGCGAGCAGCAGCACGCCCAGGATGCCGAGTCGCGCAAGCAGCGAGGGTGTCCCGACGCTCGTTTCCCCGCGCCGCAGGAGCCGCTCGCCAGCCCGCAATGCCGACCCCGCGGCGGCGGCGACACCCAGCGCCACGCCCGCGAAGGGATGGCAGAGCCCGACGAACAGGCCCCAGGCCAGGGCGGAAGCCAGCCCCTGTCCGGTCTCGAGCCATCGCGCGGCGTGGGCCAGCGCGAGCGGTAGCGCCGCGAATGCCCAGAGCTGAGTGAAGAGACCGCCCGAGAGCGCGCCGTCGGCGCCGTGGCCCCATCGCGCGGCGTCGATGCCGGGCCCCGCCATGAGGCCGCCCGCGATCGTGAACGGAACGGCCACC
Organism: uncultured bacterium; assembly: GCA_964405235.1. Taxonomy (GTDB): domain Bacteria; phylum Eisenbacteria; class RBG-16-71-46; order RBG-16-71-46; family RBG-16-71-46; genus WS-11. The sequence goes on from CAYONG010000248.1 coordinate 27,093, forward strand.
GCCGCACCCACCGCAACCCACGGATCCGCGCCCAGCACCCGCATGGCGCGATAAGCCGCGACCGGCGCCAGAACGAGCGGCAGGAAGAGCGCGAGCTGGAAGCACACGAGCGGCGTGAGTCCGGTGAGCGCGGATAGCGCGGCGGTCAGCGCCTGCGGCAGAACCTGATAGAAGTAGCCGGAGGCAAAGCCGGAGTTGCCGGCCGAGTCCCACCAGTTCCAGTCCCCGGCCCTCATCGCCTGGGAGAGGAAGGTCACCTCGGCGAGATGCGCGGTGTTGTCGAGGCCGTGCGGCTCGCCGGCGAACAGGTGCGCGTAGGTCCAGGCGAGGATCGCCGCGAGGGCCGCGAGAACGGCGAGCGGCCCTACCGCGGGACCGCGCACCTCGGGATCAGCGGGCTTTGCCTTCTGCCGGGTGCTCCGACTCGCGCGCCGGGACATGGGGGCGCATTCTACAACGACGCCCGGACCGCGCACACGATGGGGGTACGCGATCCGGGTGAACCCGCGACACTGGGGCCGGCGTCAGTCCCCGCGCATCAGGATGAGCTTGCGGGCGAGCGACTTGCCGCCCACCGTGGCCTGATAGAAGTACACCCCGTTCGGCGCCGCGGATCCGTCTGATCGGCGGCCGTCCCAGCGGAACACGCGCGGGCCGGGCGTCAGAGGGGCGCGGTGCAGGTTCGCGACCGCGCGACCGCGCAGGTCGTAAATCCCCACCACCACGTCCGCTGCCTCGGCCACTTGCAGCGTGAACACGGTCTCGGTCGAGAACGGGTTGGGCTGGTTTTGGCCCAGCGCCACCTGAGCCCCGCCCGGCAGTGTCTGGGTCGGACGGCCGAGTTCCACCGCGAGCGTGACCCCATCGGGACCGCTGAACTCGCCCCCCACCGCGGTCACCTGACCACCGGCCGGCTGCCCGGGACGGAGCGCCAGCGTGAGCGTGAACTGGTGGTTCCCCAGCCCGGCGCGTTCATTCCCTCCCCGGATGTCGATCAGGCCCAGGACGAGGCGTCCATCCCGCACCTCGTGAAGGGTGAGCCAGCTCCCGGGCGGGTTCACATCGAACCCGATCACGTCGTACCGGTCGAGCGGCGCTTCCAGCGTGAGCAACGCGCCACCCAAAAGGTCCGTGCCGGCGATGCGCACCGGCAACGCGATCCCGCCTCCGTCCTGCTCGGGCGTGCCAAAGCCCACCGCCACGCCGGGCTCGGGCCGCACCTGCCCGGTGTCGGGCGGGCAATCGGGACACGGCGTCCGCTGTAGCAGGTGACGGGCGCAGCAGATGACATCGGCGATCGAGAACGTGCTGTCACCGTCACAGTCGAATCGGATGCCGGCATCCAGCGCACAGGTGCTCCTTGCGTTCACGCAGTTGACCATGAGCACGAGGTCACGGACGTCGAGTAGTCCGTCGGCGTTGAAGTCGCAGGGCCGGTCGGCGCAGATGATCGCGCGGCCCAACGAGAACCGCGGGTCGCTGTCCGCGCACGGCGGCGGCGGGCAGAGGAGCACGGCCTGTCCTGCGATGTCCGAGCCCAGCACGTTCTCGGTGGTGACGACGGTCTGTGCCGGGGGGGCCGCTCCACGCGCCAGGTGCTCCACGGTCACCCGCAGCACCGGCCAGCCGCCGATCTCCACCATCCGCGTGCTCTTCGGGAACGGCGGGATCGGCGCCCCGCTCCGGGCGAACAGCACGAAGCGTGCGCCCTCGCTGGTCGGCGTCCAATCGATCAGCATCTCCTGGGCTGGCCCGATCGGCTCGATGCGCGTGACCTTGAGCGCGGACGGGAGCAGCTTGAACTCGCCCTGCAACCCGGCGAGGGCGACGGTCGGACGGACGAGGAACGTCAGCTCGGCGGGGCGGCCGGCGGCGACCGTCGCGTTGCACGCGGTGTTGTTCCCGGGGCCCGGGGCGAAGTCTACGGTAAGACACGAGGGCCCGGGGCAACTGTCGGCGACCGCGAACGGCACCACGGTCCGGTAGAGCTGGCCGGGCGGATAGGTGTCGGAACAGCAGACCTCCGCCAGCTCGACATCGAGGCGATGGTCCCCCGGCAGCCACGGGGGCAGCAGGGCCGCCGCGGACCACGGCACCGGCACGTTGGAGCAAGGCATCCCGAGGCAGCAGCCGTTGTCCACGATAATCCGAACAGTTGGTGGCGGCGGCGGAAAGACGGTGAGCGGCGAAGGGATGAGCTCGATCCTGCGGAATCGGTAGCAGTTGCTCGGGAACGCGCCGCTCACATGGACCAGGATGCTGTCCTCGGGGCAGGCCGGCTCTGGGCCGCAGATCCCGGGCCGCCCGACGAGGATCTGGTGCACGTACGGCAAGGGCCCCGGGACCGGCGGCGGGATGGAATCGCAGTCGCCGTAGACGAAGAACTCGTGGCTGCCGTAGAAGGTCTCGCGCCTGAAGACGGACCCGGCGGAGTCCACTGACACGACGTTCAGCGTGATGTTCGTCCGATGCGGGCCGGAGGGGAGCGACCCCAGGTCGAAGTCCTGCCGCCACGGCTTGAGCGCGAGCGTGCAGGCCGTGTCGCGGAGCGCGTGGGGCTTGAGCGTCAGCTCGACGTTCTCCGGATCGAGCACCGCGGCATCGATCACCCGCCCGCAGCCGTCGTTGAACACGCCCTTCATCACCAGCGACGTCGGCCGCCCGGCGCAAGGCCGCGGCGGCTCGGTGCCGATGGTGTGCACGTACGGCAGCGGTAAGGGGGACGGCGGCGGCGGGATCGAGCACTCGGCGGCCACCACGAAATCGAACCGGTACTGCTGCGCCAGGCGCGTGCTGGACCCGTTGCTCTGCATCTGGATCGTCTCCACCTCGACGATGCCCATGTGCGGGCCTGCAGCGAAGCGGCCCAGCGGGACCGGGACCCCGTAGAAGATCGTCGGCGCGGCAAAGCACAACCGCTCGACATTCACCTGCGTCCGGATCCTCACGAACAGCGGCGTGATCGCTTCGGCACCGATGAACGAATCACACGGTGTTGCCACGAATCCCCGCACGAGCATGAAAGCGGAATCGTGAACGCACGGGGCGGCGGGCTCGAGCCGCCACGGGGTCAGGAGGCCCGAGCTGTCGGGCACGGGACCGGCAGGAGCGGCGTTGACGAAGGAGGACCCGCCGATCGCGGCGGCGCCGAGGAGGAGGGCGACGAATGACGTGCGGATGGATCGCATAGGGCATCAACTCCGTGCCCAGCTTCCAACGGAAGCGGCGGGCATAGTGCCCGGCCCTGAGGCCCCGAGGCGGGATCCGAGGGACATGGCCACCTTGGATGATACGCCCCCCGGTCGGAGTCAACGGGAGGAGGATCGACCCGGCTCCCCCGCCCGTCAAGCGTGAACTCTCTGCTACACTGCGCCAGCGTTCTACCCCCAAGTCCGGAACCCGTTCCCGGAGAAGCGCTTCCCCCCCCCGACATGCCTCCTGACCACGGACGATTCGACCTCGCCCCCGGTTTCCGCGCGGCCGCGGTCGCCTGCGGGCTCAAGCCCAGCGGCGGCCTCGACCTGGCATTGATCTCGGCGGATGGCCCGTGCGCGGCCGCCGGTGTCTTCACCACCAACCGGGTGCAGGCGGCGCCGGTCCTCTACGACCGCGAGCTCCTGGGCCGCAACGCAACCGGCATCCGGGCGGTGATCGCCAACGCTGGGTGTGCGAACGCGTGTACTGGAGAACGCGGGATGGCGGATGCGCGTCACATGGCGTCCCTCATGGCGCGGTCTTTGGATTGCGAACCCGACCAGGTGCTGGTGCTCTCGACCGGCGTGATTGGCCGCCATCTCGACATGGAGAAGGTCGCCCGCGGCATCGTGGCCGTCGCCTCGCCTACGGCCGAGCAGGGGGCCGACGCGGCCGCTCGGGCGATCCTCACCACCGATACCCGACCCAAGACGGCGGGCGCCGACCTCGACGTCGCCGGCAGTCGCAGCACAATCCGGGGGCTCGCCAAGGGCGCGGGGATGATCCACCCGGGGCTCGCGACCATGCTGGCGGTGGTGACGACCGATGCTGACCTCGCCCCCGAGGCGCTGCGGGGCGCACTCAAGAGCGCAGTCGCCCGGAGCTTCAACCGGGTGAGCGTGGACGGCGACATGAGCACCAACGACACGGTGCTCCTGCTCGCCTCGCGGACCGCGCGCGTCACCCTCGACGATGCGGGAGTGCGCGCGTTCACCGATGCGCTCACCGGCGTGTGCATTTCGCTCGCCCGGCAGATCGCGCGCGACGGCGAAGGGGCGACCCGGCTGGTCGAGATCACGGTCACGGGCGGGCGCGACGAGGCCGAGGCGCATACGGTCGCCGACAGCATCGCCCGCTCGCCACTGGTCAAGACCGCCATCCACGGCGGCGATCCCAACTGGGGCCGGGTGCTGGCGGCGGCCGGCTACAGCGGCGCCGCGCTCGACCCCGACCGACTGTCACTCGACTTCGGATCTCCGGGCGAGGCGATCACCGTGGTGCGCGGCGGGCTCCCAGCCGCTTACGACGAAGCGGCCGCGGCGGCCCTCCTCAGGCGTGACCCGGCGATCTTGCGGCTCGATCTGGGACGGGGGACGGGCGAGGCGACGGTCTGGACCTGCGACCTCAGCGCCGAGTATGTTGCGATCAATGCACACTACACCACGTGAACTGGGCGGCGGATCGCGCACGCGATCCGCACCGGGAACCCCGGCGCCGAAGGTCCCGCTCACGCCCGAGCGCCTGCGAGTCCTGTGGCCCGACATCTGGGCACTGATCAAGCCGCGCCGCGGGCTGTTCCTCGCCGGGTTCATCCTGATGGTGATCAACCGGATCTCGGGGATGGTGCTGCCGGCCTCGACCAAGTTCGTGATCGACGACGTCATCGGCAGGCGTCAGACGGATCTGCTGATTCCCATCGTGTTGGGCGTGGTGACGGCCACGCTCCTTCAGGGCGCCACCTCGTACGGCCTCACCCAGCTGCTTTCCAAGGCCGCCCAGCGCTTGATCGCCGAGCTGCGCTGCAAGGTGCAGTCGCACGTCGGGCGCCTCCCGGTCGCCTACTACGACACCAACAAGACCGGCACCCTGGTCTCCCGCATCATGAACGACGTCGAGGGGATCCGGAACCTGATCGGCACCGGGCTGGTCGAGTTCGCCGGCGGGTTGCTCACCGCCACCATCGCGCTGGTGGTGCTGCTGCGCATCAGCCAGGTCATGACCCTGGTCACCTTCGGCGTTCTTGCGGTGTTCGTGGTCGCCCTCAGCAAGGCGTTCACCACCATGCGGCCGATCTTCCGCGAGCGCGGCCGCATCAACGCCGAGGTCACCGGACGGCTCACCGAGTCGCTGGGCGCCGTGCGGGTGATCAAGGGCTACCACGCCGAGGACCGGGAAGCGGGCGTGTTCGCGGCCGGGGTGCGACGCCTGCTCGACAACGTGCTCACGACGCTCACTGCCACCTCGATGATGGGGCTCTCGTCGGCGGTGCTGCTCGGGGTGGTGGGTGCCGTGGTCATGTTCGTCGGCAGCCGGCAGATCCTCGCCGGCAGCATGACCCTGGGCGGCTTCTTCACGTACACCGCGTTCCTCGGTTTCATGGTGGCCCCGATCTTCCAGATCGTCGCCATCGGCACCCAGATCACCGAGGCGCTGGCGGGCCTCGAGCGTACCCGCGAGATCCTACGTGAGCGGCCCGAGGACGCCGACCCCCGCCGCACGGTCGCCCTCGAGCGCCTGGATGGCGACGTATCGTTCGACCACGTCAGCTTCGCGTACGAAAAGGACCGGCCGGTGCTGCACGACGTGAACTTCCGGGCCGGCCCCGGCACCGTCACGGCCCTCGTGGGTCCCTCCGGCGGCGGGAAATCCACCGTGATCGGCCTGGTCGCGGCGTTTTACACCCCGATCGAGGGCCGCATCCTCGTCGACGGCATCGATCTGTCGACCGTGCGCCTCGACTCCTACCGCACGCGCCTCGGTGTCGTGTTGCAGGAGACGTTTCTGTTCGACGGCACCATCCGGGAGAACGTGGCCTTCTCGCGCCCCGACGCCAGCGAGGCCCAGATCCGCGAGGCCTGTCACATCGCCCACGTGGACGAGTTCGCCGACCGCTTCGCGCAGGGGTTCGATACCATCGTCGGGGAGCGCGGCGTGCGGCTCTCGGGCGGGCAGCGGCAGCGACTCTCGATCGCCCGCGCGATCCTCGCCGATCCGCGCATCCTGATCCTCGACGAGGCCACCTCGAGCCTCGATTCCGAATCGGAAGCGTTCATCCAGGAGGGGCTCGCCCACCTGATGAAGGCACGCACGACGTTCGTCATCGCCCACCGGCTCTCGACCATCCGCCGCGCCGATCAGATCCTGGTGGTCGAGGGCGGGCGCATCATCGAGCACGGCACTCACGAGCAACTCTATGCACTGAGCGGGCGCTACTTCGATCTCTACTCGAAGCAGCACGGGCTCGAGTCGAACCTGTTCCTCGCCCCCGGCGAGGGGGACTCGGTGGTGGAGAGCGAGGCATCGCCGACGATCGCGCGCGCCGGCGACGAGCCGGATCCGCTCGGGTTCCTGCGCGGCCGGCCGAGATAGACCGGACCAGGCGCGGCGTTCGCGCCGTGGACGAAGTCCCGCCCTAGACAGTATGGAACGACCGGCCTGCGGTCGTAGGGTCGTGCCCTCGCGAACGAGAGGCACGACGGTGGCGGACGGACCGCCGCAGCACCGCCGCCCGCGCCCGGACCTCGCGCTCGTTCTGCGTGAGGCGCAGGAAGTAGATCCCCGGCGCGAACGGTCGGCCGCTCGAGAGGTCGAGCGCGTGGCGTCCCGGCCCCAGGCTACCGACCTGCTGCGAGACCAGCGCCCGTCCCGCCACGTCCATCAGCTCCAGCCGGGCCGGGCTGCCATCGGGCAGCGTGAACTCGACCCGAATCCGGCCATCGGGGACCTGGCTCGGCGTGCGAATCGCCAGGCTGAGCTGTCCCGGCCCCTTGGGATCCACTCCCGCTGCCGCCCCGATGGAGAAGTTCTCGCTCACGCCCACCATGCCGTCCACGAACGTGCCATCCCCGTCGGTGGACTCGCTCAGCACCGCCACCTTCGCCTGCTCGGTCTGGACGTTCGGCACCGTCCAGTCGCAGCTCCCGGTGTTGGGCTGCCCCCTGGTGATCGCGCTCCAGGTACCGCCTCCGTCGGCCGAGAAGAACAACGCCACCGACCCGACCGGGATGTCGCTCGGCGCCTCCCAGCGCACCTGCTCCACGGCGTGGCCCGCGAGGAGGACGCTGACGACCGGGGTCGAGAGCCTCCCGCGGCGCACGCCGACATGATCGGTGCCCGAGAAGGCCTGGCCATCCACCGTGCCGGTAACTGTGACCGGAACGTTGTCGCCTTCGGACAAGGCCAGCTCCACCGCCTCCCGGTCGAACTTTACGATCAGGCTGGCGACGCCGTTCCCGTCGTGGTCCTCGAGCACGGTCGGAGCTGCCGGATCCACCGACACCGTGCCGTTCAGCCGGATCGAAGCGATGTCAATGTCGCCGGCGGCGAAGGGCAGGGGCGGTTCAAGGTAGCCCGTCACCCGGCGGCCGCGAGACGCCAACCGGAGCGGGTTGGGCCTGAAGACGAACCCGATCCCGAGCGGCGGCGGCGTCACGATGCCGAGCGTGACCCTGAACTCCGATCCGAGCGGGCGGAAGTCGGAGTACGCCGGGTCGCCTGCGAGCTGCACCCGGAAGCCGAGCGTGCCGCCCGCGGCGGAGACGGCGAGCGCCGTCACGTCGAACTTGAACGTCTGTTTCTCGTCGTTCACATCCGTCGAGAGCGTCCCGACGGCGGCGCCGGCGCGGTCGTAGTCGTCCGTCGTCACGACGAGATCGGCCGGCGTGTAGGAGATCAACTGGTGGACGTCGGACGGCACGGGCTCCGCGACCCCTCCGCGCGTCTCCGCCAGCACGAGTGTCGCGCTCAGGATCGTGACGGATGGGATGCTGAACTCCGCGATCCCGCGTCTGAACTCACGGTTCTGGGTGGTGGTTCGAAAGTACGACGACTGGACGCCATCACCCCGCTGATCCTGCCCGATGAGCTCGAAGATACCCATCTCGGGCATGTTGCGGATCGTTACCGCCGCAGTGGGACGGAGCGGCTGCGCGACGGCGCTCGTCGCGGTCACAAGTGTGACCACCAGGAATCCGAGGAACAGCTTTGCGCGCCTATTCATGGGGCCTCCGAGCGCCAGTCGGGGAGCACATGCTCCCGCGCGCCGAGCGCGGCCACCCGCCACCGCCCCGCTCCGACCTCCGTGCGGTCGTCGCCGCCCGCTACTCCCGCGGCCGCGACTCCTCCGCCACCGTGGCGCCGTTGCCCGGCGCCAGCGTCACCCCCAGCTGCCAGGAGAGGAACATCAACTCCTTGGTGAGATCATCGATCTGTTTGCCGAGCGGCTTGCCGCCCGAATGACCGGCCTTGGTGTCGTAGTGGAGCAGCACCGGACGGTCCGAACCAGTCGAGGCCTGGAGCAACGCGCACATCTTGCGCGCGTGGAGCGGATCGACCCGGGTGTCCGAATCGCCGGTGATGAACAGCACGGACGGATACTTCCCGCCCTGCGTGACGCGATGGTACGGGGAGTAAGCGCGGATGAACTTGAACTGGTCGGCGTTCTCGGCCGAACCGTACTCGGGCACCCAGAAGCGGGCGACCAGGAAGTTCTGGTAGCGCAGCATGTCGAGCAGCGGCACCGAGCAGACCACGGCGCCGAACAGCTCCGGCCGCTGCGTGAGGGCCGCCCCCACCAGCAGGCCTCCGTTGCTGCCCCCCGAGATGCAGAGCTTCCCGGGGCGCGTGTACTTGTTGGCGATCAGCCACTCGGCCGCGGCGATGAAATCGTCGAACACGTTCTGCTTCTTCTCCAGCATCCCGGCCCGGTGCCACGCCTCGCCGAACTCGCCGCCGCCGCGCAGGTTTGGTAGCGCAAACACGCCGCCGCTCTCCACCCACAGGGCCGCACGCGCCGAGAAGTTCGGGGTGCTCGCGACCGAGAAGCCGCCGTACCCGGTCAGCAGCGTGGGGCGCGACCCGTCGAGCTTGATGCCCTTCTTGTATACGACGAACATCGGAATCTTCGTCCCATCCTTCGATGCGTACCAGACCTGCTTGACCTCGAACTGGTCGCTCCTGACCGGAGCCGACGACCGCCACCAGCTGACCTGCTTCCCGGTGACGGTGTCGTAGTGGTAGATCGTGGTCGGCACGTGGTAGGACGTGAAGGTGAAAAACGCCTCGCTCTTCCCCCACTGTCCGCTCATACCGCCGACCGAGCCAAGCGTCGGGAACTCGATCGTGCCCAGCGGTTTCCCGGCCGTATCGAAGCTCCGCACGCTCGAGACCACGTTCTTGAGGTAGTTCACGAACAGACGGCCGCCCGCGAGCGAGACTCCCTGGATCACCGCGTCCCCGGCGGGGATGATCTCCTTCCACTGGTCCCGGGCCGGGTTGCGGAGGTTCACGGCGAAGATCCGGTTGTTCGAGGCCTCCCAGTTGGTCTGCAGATACATCGTGTCACCGGCGATATCGCCGGTGAAGTACGCCACGACGTCGTTCACGATCGGGACCACCGGGCCGCCGGCCGCCACATCCATGACATAGACCTCGGAGCGGTCGGTCGCGGATCCATGGTGGACGGTGATCTGGAGCCAGCGCCGGTCCTCGGAGAGCCCCGCGGAGACGATCTTCTCGGGCCCGTAGCCGGTCCCGAACAGGAGCTTGTCCCCCGCCGGATCCGTTCCCATCTCGTGGAAGTAGACCCGAGAGCCTTCCGGCGTGTGGCGCGAGTAATAGACACCCCGATTGTCCGCAGTCATTGAAACGCCGAAGTAGCGTCCACGGGGCAGCCGATCCGCAAGGTCTTTCCCGCCGTCGATCTCCTTGAAGGCGATCGCGATCTCGTCCTCTCCTCCGAGCCGTGTGGCATAGGCCATCCGTTTGCCGTCGTTCGAGACATCGAGAAACGAGACGGTGGTCGTGTAGTCGGCGCTCAGCGGGTGTGGGTCGATGAGCACCTGGTCCTTGCCGTCCAGTCCCTGACGCATGTAGAGGACTGAGATGCTCTGGGAAGCGAGCCGCCGCGAGAAGAAGTAGCGGCCGCCGCGCTCGAACGGTACGCCCTGCGCGTCAACCTTCATGAGCTGCTCGAGCCGCGCGTGCACGCGGTCGCGGCCGGGCAGCGGGCCGAGCAGGGCATCGCTATAGGCGTTCTCGGCGTCGATCCAGGCCCGGGTCTCGGGCGCGTCCTTGTTCTCGAGCCACCGATAGGGGTCTTCGACCACCTGGCCATGCAAGGTCTCTCGCACGACTTCGATGCGCGTGACCGGCGACTTCGTGACCGTCTGGGTCGCCGCGAAGCTGAACGGGGCCGCAAGCGACAGGGCCACACAGGCGACGAAGCGGACTGCGTGTCTCAGGAGGGGCGGCATGGGGGTCTCCTCGCGGGATTGCGTGACGATGGCGGAAAGCCGCTCGGGACTATACACCCCTCGGCGCGGGGCCGGCCCGGACACTCCCTTCGCGACCAACGGACCCAGGCGGGCCCGAGTCGCTTCAGACCCGCCGCACGACCACCAGCGTGATGTCGTCCGCCTGCGGCCGGCCGGCAGCTGACACCTCCAAATGGCTTCGCCTGATTCGGCCATGGACCCGAAGGCTGAGCTTCGGGGGCACCCGACGAGCGGGGCCGCGAAGCGGGGTCCCCGCGACGGAGGGTGACCCCCGAACCGCAGCCGAACATTGCCGAATCAGGCGAAGCCATTTAGCCGTCGTCGCACAGATCTCAGTCCACGATCACCAGGGGCCGGGCGGCCGTGACGGGGCCGGAGCGCAGCCGTGCGTAGTAGACCCCGGCGCGCACCCGAGCGCCCCCGTCGCCATCGCCGCTCCAGATCACCGACCGCACCCCCGTGCCGTCGGCCCGGTCGACCAGCTTGCGGACCATGCGGCCCGCCGCATCGTAGATGCTCAGATCCACACTGCCGGCCGTCGCCCGGTACCAGATCGTGGCGCTACGATTGAAGGGATTGGGCCGGACATCGATCACTTGAGCCGTCGGCCTCGCCCCTTCCCCGACGGCGGTGACGGCATTGGTCGGTCCCGTCGACACGGCGATGACATCGGAGCCGGCACCGGGCTTGAAGAGGCCCAAGGCTGCGTTCAGGGAACCGGGCGCGGCATCGGCATCGAGACGGAAGTTGTACTGGTAGCCGAAGACGAGCGCGTGCGCGTTCGGGTTCTGCGCGAAGGTCTCGGTCTGCCAGGTGATCGAGTCGCTGTCGGCCGAGACCTGCCAGTCGTTAGCGGGGTCGCTGTCGTTGTCGTGGAAACCGATGTTGGAGATGTTCGGCACGCCCAGGACCGGCAGGCTGAAGGAGCGGATCTGGCGGTCGGAACTCATATTGAGCAACGCGTATTCATAGCGCCAGGTCCCACCTCCGAGGTCCGTGGTCTGCACCGCGAGCAGCACCTGGCCGTCGCCTGCGGCGCCATCGACCGCGGTGGAGGCGCCACCCCAGGCGGCGAGGGCCGGACCCTCGACCAGGGGATTGCTGCCCGGCGTGGAGAAACTCCACGCAGAGCCGTTCCAGCTCATGGTGCAGCGACGATAGCCCCAGTTGTTGGCGGGCTTCTGGTCCCCTTGCACGACGTAGTAGGCCTCGTAAAAGTAGGTGGCGCCGGGATTGGCGAGGTCGGCATCGGCGACGGCCAACCGGTGATCGAGCGGGCCGTGCCCGGTTGATCCGTGTCGCCGGATGCAGTCGGGCTGGCCTCCCGCGAAGTGCGAGCCCGTACACTCCCAGGTGCCGGTGAAGGCGTTTACCTCGCTGCGGGGCCCCAGATCATTCCGGCTGGCGTTGTTGAAGATGTCATACGTGTCGGAACATCCGATGCCGAGAAAACTACCGTCGGAAGGATTCTGGCACGGCGTGCAGTCGCTGTTCGACAGGGCATAGAAGCCGTGTTTCAGCCACGAGACTCCGATCTGCTCGAACCGCCCGTCGAGCAGCCGGTAGAGGGCCATGTGGATGACCGGGTGCCTCTCCTCCATGGCCGCCAGCCAGGGCACGTCCACGCTGCCCACGTTGCAGCTCGTGGTGGCCATCGAGATTGCGACGGCGCCATTCGGAAACGTGCCGGCATGGGCGACCTGCTGGATGTCCTCCAGGACCCCGAGGCTCACGTCAAGGACTCCGCCCGCGAAGCGGGATTGATAGGGAGGCTTGGCGGGAGGGGTCGCCGACAGGCGCTCGACCCGGGCCCGCACCTCGCCCAACCCCACCACCCAGCCCGCGAGTTCGGGCCGCCCGATCGCGCGCGCCCACGACTCGGTGAGCCGCGCGTTCAAGTAATGGACCTCCAGGACGGGACGGCGTCGGAAATCGAACATCGAGTTTCGGAGCTCGCAGAAGACCAGCTTCGTGGCGGCGGAGCGTAGGTGGAGCGGCTCCGTCCCGCGCGCGCCCGGCCGGCCGGGGCCGCTCGCGGGCACGTGCGCGATCTCGATGTCGTCGAACCGGGTCTCCTTGCCTGTCCCCCGGTCCCGCAGCACGAGCCCGCCAGACAGGCGAAGGACGCCGTCTGTGCTTCCCTGGGCCAGGACGATGCCGTGTTCGGTGCGGAACTGCAGATCTGAGCCCGGCAGGATCGGGAAGCTCCAGTTGGGCTCCTCGAGGAGCAGCCCCTCGGCGCGAGCCGCCGCGGCTCCCGTGACCTCGAGATCGATCCCGAGATCGTGGAGGAGGTCGACGTTGAAGTGAAGATAGGTTTGGCCAGACCGAACCGTCCACAGCTCATCGGCTTCGACCGGGCGGACGGCCGAGACCGCAGTCAACAGAACCGCTATCGCTGCACTGACGAGCCGCGCCATGCCGCTCATGTGGCAGGAACCACGCTTCCTGAGTTACGAACGAACACGCGCTCCATCGGCATGGCTGCCATCTCCTGCGGGGACGCCGTCGGGACGCGCCGTTGGTGTGGTGCGCCGATGCTCGCGAGACTGGGACCAGATGATACCGCAGGCCGTACGGCTCGCAATGATCCGTCGTTGGCCTTGTCTCCGCTCTAAGGAGCGTGGGTTCGCACGGCGGCGAGCATTCTGGCGCGTACGCCCTTTCGCCGGCCCGGGGGGCGAGCACGGGTCCGCCGGGCTATCCGGCCCGGCGCGCCTGGCGGATCGCCAGCAGGCGGC
>CAYONG010000249.1:0-6870 GCA_964405235.1 uncultured bacterium
TGATCGCCCGGCCTGCTCGGTAGGGCACGGAGCGGGGCAGGCCCGGTGCCGAGCCCACTGCGGACCGGATCGGTGTGCCGGCGGAGCGATGGCTGGTGGCGCAGGCCTACGAACGGCTCGGCCAGCCCGATTCCGCGGCCGCGTTCTACCTGAGGCTGCTGGGGCCCGAACAACCCGCCATGGGCTGGACCGCGTTGGTTCATTCGTTCGCCCATCAACGGCTGGTCATGCTTTACAGCCACATGGGGCGCCTCGCGGAGGCCGAGCGGCACATGGCGATACTCGAGCGCGACTTCACCCGGCCCGATCCCGACGTCCGGCACCTGCTCGACGAGGCCCGGGCCGCGGTCGGGTACTCGCAGGGGACGGCCAGGTCAGCGACACGCTGAGAGAGGCGACGGGGCGTTCATTGCGGCCCGGTGGGTTCCGGTAGGGACGCGGCCTCGCACCGGGGCGCGTTCGCCCGGCCACGCGCCGCGATGCTACCCGCTGACGCCGGCCGCCTGCTTGAGCGGGTCGAGGACGCTGATCGGGACCGGCAGTTCACCGAGATCCGTGCTGCGATGCTCGCCGTGGAAATCGGAGCCGCCGGTGGTCAACAGCCCCAAACGCTGGGCCAGCGCCTGATAGCGACGCACGGTGGCCGCGCCGTGCTGCGGATGCCACACCTCGATGCCGCGCAGGCCCGAGATGCGCAGGCGCTCGATCACCCCGTCGGGCATCTGCGAGCCGGGATGGGCCAATACACTGACTCCGTCGGCGGCGTGGATCAGCTTGATCGCCTCGCCGGGGCTGAACGCGGGACGTGGGACGTAGGCGGGCGCATGCGCGCCGAGATAGCGCTCGAACGCCTCGTCGAAGTCGGTCACCAGACCCGCGCGCACCATCGCCTCCGCCACATGCGGGCGGCCGATGACGCCAGGACCCGCCAGCTTCAGCACCTCATCGAGGTCCACCGGCAGCCCCATCTCGCCCAGCCGCTCCACGATCGCCAGCGCCCGCTGGCGACGCTCCTCCTGGAAGCCCACCAGCCGCTCGCAGAGGGGGCCGTGGTCCGGATCGATGTAGTAGCCAAGGATGTGGAGGTCCGCGCCCTCGAACGCGGTCGACATCTCGATACCCGGGACCAATTGGAGAGCTGTCCCCGCGGCCACGCGCGCGCGCGGGATCGCCTCGACCGTGTCGTGGTCGGTGACCGCGAGGGCCGCGAGGCGCTTGTCGACCGCGCGCGAGACCAGCGCTTCGGGCGAGAGCAAACCGTCGCTGAAGGTCGTGTGCGCGTGAAGATCCACGCGCCGCCCGCCCGGCACCGGGGCCGGGCCGTGCATCAGGCGGCCTCCAGATTCTTTCGCAGGTCGCGGATCTTCAGGGCAACGTCGGGATAGCTGGACTGAATCTCGAAGACCCGCTCGAACTCGGCGAGCGCCTCCAGGGATCGGCCGGCGGCCTCGAGCGCGATCCCGAGCTGGTAGCGCACCCCGACCGCAACGTCAGGCTCGAGCGCGGAGAACGCCAGCGCCTGGGTGAGCTCGTACGCGGCCTCCTCGAAGCGTCCCTCCTCGAGCAGGCAGCGGCCGATCATCTCGGCGCAGCGCTGGGTGAAGTTCATGTCCTGAGCCGCAAGCCTGAATGATTCGATCGCCTGCTCGACCAGCCCCATCTCACGGTAAGCCATGGCCAGGTCGTAGTGCGCCTGCGAGTCGCCAGAGAGCTGCGCTTCGACGCCGCGCTGGAATTCGGCCAGCATCGAGGCGAAATCGAACGACACCGCCTGACCGCGATCCACCGCCACCTCGACCTTGCCCTCGGAGACCTCGGTCGGGGCGGGGACGGGCTCCGCGACTTGCGGCGCGGCCTCGGCCGCTTCCGCCGGACCACCGGGGCCAAGCCGTTCGAGGCGTCTCGTCGCCACCGGGTTGGCCGGATCGAACGACGCCGCCCGCGTGAACCACTCGCGCGCACGATCGAGGTCGTTTCGGTGGATCGCGTGGTCGCCCAGCTCGCAGGCGACCTCCGCCGCCTCGCCACGCTCGCCGCGGCGCTCGCAGTTGGCGAGCCACTGCTCCATCATCTCCCCGGTCGCATGCGGGCTCTTGCACAGACTGCGGTGGATCGACGCCGCCTCCTCGAGACGTCCCAGCGCTTCGTACGCCTCGGCCGCGCGGGCGAGGATCCCCGCCGCATCAGCGTGACGTCCGGCGCGGAACTCAGTCTGCGCCAGACCCAGCAGGCGCTCGACGCTCTCCAGATCCGCCGCCTCCGAAGCGCCTGGCGCCGGGGCTTCGAGCGCGGGCGGCTGGGCCGCGCGGTCATTCGCGCTGCCGGAAGCGTTCGAAGCGCCCGCTCCGAACGTGGACGGGTGACGCTCGATCTCCATGCCGGCCAGGCTGTACGCGGGCGGCGGGACGAATCGCGGTGGACCATCGGTTTCGAGGGCGGTCTCGAGGGCGTTGTCCAGGCCGGTCTCGAAGTCGGTGGTCTCGGACAGCCGCGGCGGACCCTGGGGCGCACCGGAGAAGTCGAATGACGACACCATCCCGGGCTCGGGCGTGGCTCCCGCCGATTGAGCCGCCGGACCCACCCGGGCACCCGACGAATCCGAACCCGCGCCCGGCGCGGGCGGCGGCGGCGCCTGCGCCTCGAACGCGGCGACCACGCCGGGCTTGAGGTGTTCGGCGCGGGCGCGGCACCGCGTGGCCTCGCCGTGCTGGCCGGTACGCGCGTAAGACATGGCGGCCTCGGCCAGCGTCCGGGCACACGCGGCATCGTCATCGATCAGCGAGTAGACCTCCGCCAACCGCTCCAGCGCCTTCACGTTGTCGGGACTGCACTCGAACGCCTTGCGCAGGGCGGCCGCGGCCTCCTTCAGCCTGCTCTCGCGCACCAGGTGCTCGGCGTATTGCGTGTAGTTGAGGCTCGCCTCGGTGGGGAGCCCGTCCAGCGCGTGGAGGGTCGCGAGGCGTTCGAGCACCGTCCCGGGCGAGAGCGCCAGCCGCAGCATCTTCTTGCCGACCGCGATGGCGTTCTTGTAGAGGCCGGCCTCCTCGTAACACGTTGCCGCGGTCAGGTAACGTTCCCCGGCCTTCGGGTGCTCACCCATCTTGTAGAGCAGGTCGGCGAGCAGGACGTAGGTGTAAGGGTCCGTCGCGTCGGCAGCGATCAACTTCTCGTATTCAGCCAACGCCCCCGGCAGATCACCACCTTGGATGCAGCGCTGTGCCCGGCGCTTGATGTCGATGGCCCTGTCCAAGTTGGTCGTTCTCCCCCGGGACCGCAGGCCGGAACGCCGGCCCCCCACGTCCCTATGACGCGCCGAGCACGGCCCGCACCGCGTTGGAGCATGCTTCAGACGCGGGCGCGAATGCCAAATGGAGGCGGTGCAACTCCGTCTCCACACCCTGCTTATCGGCCGAGTCCGGAAGGGACTTCAGATTGATTTCCACGTTGAGAAGTGCCCCTTCCCCGCCCGCCCGGGCCAGCAGGCCGGCCGTCCCGACATCGGTGATGGCGTTGACGTTACCGATCCTTGCGACCTGGGTGGCCAGTTCCACAACGCTCAGGCAGGCGGCGGCGGTGGCCAGCGGCACGCGGGCGGCCTCGAGGCCGGCGACGGCGAGCGCATGGTCGCGCTCGGCGACTTCCCCGGCGCTCCCCTGCGGGAGCCGACCCGCCATCATCACCGCGTCGAACGCGTCACCGTCTCGGCGCGCGAGTGCCATAAGCTCGCCGCGCAACCGCTCGGTATCGCGCTTGATGTCGCGAAGCCGCTCGGTGTGCTCAGCATATCGCTTCTTCCCGATCGAGAGATTCGCCACCATGGTCGCAAGCCCGCTCCCGAGCGCTCCGGCGATGGCGGCAACCGTCCCGCCCCCGGGGGTCGGCGTCGCCGCGGCCACCTGGTCCATGAACGAGGCGAGGGTGACCGCTTCGGTCAGAGGCGGCTGCTTCAGACGCAGCTCCAGCACCTGGTCGCGACGGAAGCCCTCGAGCTGGAGCGCGTGCTCGGCCGCGTCCAGCATGGCATGCTCTGGGATCAGCCCCACGACCTCGCAGCCGGCGATCGCGGCGCCGCGGCGCGCCGCCTCCTCGCGCACCAGCGCCAGCACCCGGTGGATCGGCGTCGCCTCGGTGTTGACCAGATTCATGCTCACCTGGGCGCGGCGTCCGCCCTCGATCGAGAAGCCGAGGGCGCGTACGTTCTTCAGGCCGCCGCTCTGCTCGCGGATGGCGGCGGCGATCGCCTTCGCCACCCGCACATCGCCGGTGTTGAGGTTGGCGTTGAAGGCGACCAGGAACCGGCGTGCGCCCACCGCGGTGGCGCCCGCCGTGGGATGGATGCGCGCGGGGCCGAAGTCGGGGGCTCGGGCTTCGTCCTTGCCGATCAGCTCCCGGAGGCCTTCGAACTCTCCGCGCCGCACGTCGGCCAAGCTCACGCGCGAGGGACGGGACGCGGCCGCCTCGTAGAGATAAACCGGGATGCCCAGTTCCTCGCCGATCCGCCGGCCGGCCGCCCGCGCCATCTCCGCGCAATCCTCGAGCGTGACGCCCTCGACCGGGACGAACGGCACCACGTCGGTGGCCCCCATGCGCGGGTGCTGCCCGGAGTGGTTGTTGAGGTCGATCAAGCCGGCCGCGCGCTGGACCACCCGGAACGCCGCCTCCATCACTGGCGCGGGCTCGCCGGCGAATGTGAGGACCGAGCGGTGGTGGTCGGCGTCCATCTCGCTGTCGAGCAGGATCGCGCCAGGCACCGAGACGATGGCCTGGATCAGCTCCTCCAGCACCTCGGGACGCCGGCCTTCAGAGACGTTCGGGACGCACTCGACGATACGGGCCATGGAGTCGGGATTCTCCGTTGAGCGTGAAGACGCAGCCGGTCGAAACCAGGGCCGCATGCTACCAAATCCGCGTTCGGGGGTCCGACCCGCTCCGGCGTGCCATGAGCCGCCGCGACGAGGCTGTGTCTGAGAACGGCCGAAGGGCTGGACCCGCCTTCGGTGGGTGCCCACGGACGTTCTCGGACAACGTCGAGAGCGGGCGGCGTTTTTTACGAATTCACTGCGAAGGAACGGGGTTTCGCCTCCGATTTCTAGGCTACGTGGTGAAGGTCAACACGATAGCCGAGGGCTTCGATCCTCCGGGTGAGTCGACGAACGACCTTGGAACGATCGCGTCGGTCGAAGTAGTCGGCGCCGAGATCCTGATAGGGAACATGGTCGCGCAGGATGTAATAGGCAGCGGTGAGGATGGACGCGGCGACTGCAACGACGGCCTTCTTGGGTCCTCGCCGAGTCTTGAGGCGCTGGAACTGGGCGCGCAGGTAGGTGTCGTGAGCTCCGGTCGCGGCCCAGCCGGCCATGACCAGCGTGGTCTTGAGCCAGGGAGCCCCCTGGCGCACCCGGTTGGAGCGGCGCTTCCCGGCGCTCTCGTCCATGCGCGGGCACAGGCCTGCCCACGACACCAGGTGACCCGAGGTGGGGAAGCGCGTCATATCCAAGCCGATCTCGGCGATCAGGACCTGGGCGACGGTATCGCTCACTCCAGGGATGGTGGAGAGCTGTTCGACTCGCTCGCGAAAGGGGCGCAGCAGCTTCTCCATCTGCCGTTCGAGCTGGCTGATCCCAGTCTCGAGCGAGTCGATCTGGCGCAGGTGGAGCTTGAGCATGAAGCGATGGTGATCCGTCACCACGCCCTGCAGTCCGTCGAGCAGTCGCTGACGGGGCGCCTTGAGCTTGCCGGTGGTGTGCTCGAGCAAGCGTTCGGGATCGGTCTCGCCGGCGATCAGCGCCTTGAGGATGGCGCGTCCGCTGGTCCCCAGCAGGTTGGAGATGACGCCCGTGATCTTCAGGTTGGCGTCCTCGAGCGTCTTCTGGATGCGCAGCGTGTGGCGGGCGACCTGCCGCACCAGCTGCTTCCGGGTCCGCGTCAGGTCACGCAGTTCCTGGATCGGCGCGGGCGGCACGAAGCTAGCGCGCATCAGCCCGTGAGCCAGCAAGTCGGCGAGCCAGTGAGCATCGTTGACGTCGCTCTTGCGCCCCGGCACGTTGCGCGCGTGCGCCGGGTTGACCAGCAACAACTCGAAACGCCCTTCCAGCACGTGCCACACCGGCTTCCAGTACACCCCGGTGGCCTCCATCGCGACGTGCCGGCACTGGTGCTCCTCCAGCCAATCGGCCAGAGCCAGCAGCCCGCGCGTGGTGGTCGCGAACTCGGCCGTGGGGTGCTTCGCGTACTCCTGGACCTGGATCCGAGCACACGCCATGACGACGTCTTTGTGGACGTCGAGTCCCGCGCACCGCGGGTAAAGCAGTTCCATACGCACCTCCCGCCACGCCCGTGGTGCCGGCGAGGGGAGCCTGAACGCGAGAGTCTGCGAAGCGTGCTCCGGGGCTCGCGCCCCTGGCCACAGTACGAGGTACTTCTACGGCTCCCGGGGTCCGACTTGACGACGGGCTCGCGGCACCAAAGAGAAAATATCGACCTCGGGCCGGCACCTCGCCCCAGTCTACAGCCTGTTCCCTGCGTCGGGGTTGGCCGAACGGCCAATGATCACTTGACGCGCTTGTGGGCGCGATCGCCGGCGCCTCGGCCTTGCTGCCTCCAGCAGCGCGCCAGCGTGCGCAGGATCGGCACCGAGGGCCTGAATCCGTTCGGGGGTGGAAAGAAATCGTGGTGCTCGCATCGGTGAGCCCAGCGGGTGTTCCTGAGCGTCGAAAACGGCCGTGGTAGAAGTGTTGGGTCAGCCCCCTCGACACCCGCCCCCGTCGAGGTTTCCGATGCAGCGCTACGCGCGGTCCCATCTGTCCGATCCGTCCCTGCTTGAAAGCGCGGCCAGGAACGCCGTGCGGGAACGCACCTCCACGGCCGACC
>CAYONG010000250.1:0-1820 GCA_964405235.1 uncultured bacterium
CTACGACCGCTCAGTGGCCCCGGCTCCCGGCGGGTACCCCGGCTCGGCCGCGCCTCCCTGCCGCACCGTCACCCGGTGCCGGGGCTCTCAGGAGCATGCCAAACACCGAGGCCCGGCCCGCCCACTGGCCCGAACGGGCGAGACCCGCCGCCGTCACGAGACGTTCCCTGAACGACGCGGGTACCTCTCGGATGGAAGTAGGACAATGCGATGCGCACCCGCTCTTCGAGTGAGGCGTCGGTCATGTCTTCGCAGAGGGCCGCCGCACCGAGCGCCTCGCTGGCGCCAAATCCTAGCCGCCTGAGCCAGGGCACGACGTCCAGCTCCCGAGCCTGCTCTACTGCCGCGGTCTGCTCTCCTCCTCTAGCCTGCAGGTGAGCCACCGACGCCTGCACCTTGGCGGTAGCGCGCGCCTCGGCCGCCGCGATTCGCTTGTGGCGCATGAACTCGGCGCCGAACGTGCACTCGGCCCCGTACTGGTTATGCGCCCGGCAGCGGAGGCGGATCCCCGACACCGTGGCATCGCCCCCGCGGGCGAACTCTTCGATGTGGTCGAACTCGAGCCGCGTGCGCGCCGGGCAGCGCTGGCCGGTCTCACTGAAGAACGTGCACTGGCCCGCGTCCCTTGCCCACACGGTGCGCTTGACGTGGGCGGGGATATGACGCGTGCTTCGGGTGGAACGCCGCCCGCCGGTCTGCGGCCTTGTGGTTGCGGCGAACTTGTGCCGCTCGAGTTGAGGGATGAGCGCATCGAGCGCGCGCTCGAAGACCGCCGCTAGGTCCCCCGAAGGGATCTGGTGGCCGAGCAGTTCCTGGGCGTAGCGCAGCTGGTCGTGCCCGCGCTTGCTCAGGGTGAACTGGACCGCAAGCGACTGAGCCGAGAGGGGTTTCATCCTGGAACGATCGCCAACATGCGCCGGCGCAAGTTCCCATGCCTGCTCAACTCGCTCCGGCGCAAATCGGTCCTCAACAGGCCCCGGGGCCTGTTGCCCGGCCGACCGGGTACCCGACGAAGTCGGAATCGACTCCACCCAGGCCAGCATGTCCGTCCGCGGGAACCGCTCCGCCAGGAGTCGCTCGATCTCGGCCTTAGTCTGGTGGGTGGCGGCCGCCAGCAGCTCGCCCGCCGTGTCCTCGGTGAGATAAGGCGCCAACAGGACCACCGCGCTCAGGTGCAGCCGGCCCTGGGCGAGCGCCTCAAAGATGGCCGGGAACCGCCGGGCGGCACGGGCCGCTTTGATGCGCTTGAAGGCGGCGTCTTCGGAGAGCCGCAACTGGCCGACGCAGTAGGCGAACGTCGAGGGATACCCCGCCGGCAGGTAGCGCCTGCGGGCGTCGGATTCGGCGATGTGAGCGAGCACATCGGCCGTGCTGGTGGACTCCCGTGCGACGGCGCGGGCCAGATCGCGATCCAGGACCGGATCGGACAGGTGGGACAGCGAGTAGCGGGACATCGGATACCTCGACGGGGGCGCGTGTCGAGGGGGCTGACTCAGCACTTGTATCACGACCGTTTTCGACGCTCAGGAACGCCCGCAGGGCTCACCGATGCGAGCGTCACGAATTCTTTCTGCTGCCGGGCGGGTTCGGGGCGTCGCCACCCATCCTGCGCGCCCTAGTACGCAACTACAGGGGCACGCGCCGCCTTCCGACGAAGGGCCATCGGGAGCCCGTCAAGAGAATTCGGTGCGCCGTGGAAAGGCGCACGTACCCAGCGGGTGAAAGTCCCGCCCGGCAACTGTCGCTCCAGCCGGAAGCAATCGGAGCGTCGAGGGAGGCGACGAACTCGACGAAGCCTTCGATGTAAAGGGTCGCCGTTG
>CAYONG010000251.1:0-38151 GCA_964405235.1 uncultured bacterium
GCCGCCTGCTGGCGATCCGCCAGGCGCGCCGGGCCGGATAGCCCGGCGGACCCGTGCTCGCCCCCCGGGCCGGCGAAAGGGCGTACGCGCCAGAATGCTCGCCGCCGTGCGAACCCACGCTCCTTAGAGCGGAGACAAGGCACCGCCTGCGCCCTCACAACATCGGTTGGACGTGCTAGACTCTGCGATCTTCGTTCCCTAGGTCACGACGACCGGTTCCCTGCAGGCGCCCTGCCCGGCACGTCGTACGTTCCACACTCAAGCCGAGGTCCTGTGCACATGAAGCGAATCGCTTTCCTGATCGCCGGGCTCATGCTCGCCACCGCCGCGGTGGCCGCCGATCCGCCCAAGACCGCCAAGACCACTCCGACCCCGAAGGACAAAGTCATGCAGCAGCTCGAGGATCAGATCGCGAAGGCGAAGCCGGACAAGTCCAAGGCCAGCTGGCGCACCACGCTCACCATGCCGGACACGCTGGTCTTCGAGTCCGGGCGCACGTACTACGCGCGGATGGTGACCAGCAAGGGCACGGTGCTCATCAAGCTCATGCCGCAGACGGCGCCGGTGCACGTGACGAGCTTCGCGTACCTGGTCAAGCTCGGCTACTACGACGGGCTCACCTTCCATCGCGTCATCACGGGCTTCATGGCGCAGGGCGGCTGCCCGCTCGGCACCGGTACCGGCGGACCCGGCTACCAGTTCGACGGCGAGCACAGCCCGACCGTCAAGCACAACCGTGGCGGCCTGCTCTCGATGGCCAATGCCGGCCCCGGTACCGACGGCAGCCAGTTTTTCCTGACCTTCCTGCCGACCCCGTGGCTCGACGGCAAGCACACGATCTTCGGCGAGGTGGTCGAGGGGATGGACGTGCTCAAGACGCTCGAGGGTCTGGGCTCGCAGAGCGGCCGCACCAGCGAGCGGCTGACGATGGACAAGGTCACCCTTGAAGTGAAGTAGATCTCTCCGCGGAGCGTCCTTCGCCGCTTCGTGGCAGACCGCGCGCCGGTCGGGCATTCATCGCCCGCCCGGCGTTGCGTTAACTGGCGGATCCGCGCGTGGCGACGCGCGGCGACCCCATGCGGCGTCAGGCCGCCTTGTCGATCTCCGAGTCGTCGTCAACGTCGTCAACGCCGCGGACGATCGAGACGGCGGCGCGGATCCGGGCGCCCATTCGTCGTTCCTCGCGCAGCCCTTCGATCGCGGCTTCGGCCTGCTTGAGCAGGTACTGCAGCGAGCCGGCCTTCTCGACCGCCTGGTCGACGATGGCCCGCTGCTCCTCGAGCGCCTCGAGGCTGGCATTGACGTCCACGATCAGTGCCTCCGCACGCGCCAGGCGCTCCTCCGCCCTGGTCATCTGCCGCTTGCGCTCGTCCAGCGTGCTGGTCGTCTCCTGGATCTCGCGCAGACGCTCGCGCACATCGTCGAGGCGCTTGCGGCTCTCTTCGACCTCGCGATGCGTCGAGGTGATGGTCCGGACGTTGGTCGCCGTCTCCTCGGCCATCGCGAACATCCGCTCGAGATCGCTTTGCAGGCTCTCGACCGTGCCCTGTCGCGCCGCAAGGTGCTCCAGCGAACGTGAAACCTCCTGCTCGACCATCTCCCATTGGGCCAGGCGCTCCTCGAATCGTGTGATGCGCTTGTCCACGCCCTGTAGTTTGACGCCGCGGTCCTCGAGTTGAGCGGAGAGCGTGTCGATGGCCGCCACCCGCTGCTCGGCCGTCGAAAGCTCGCCGGAGAGCCGCCGGGTCAGCTCGCCGAGCTGCTGCGCGGAGGCCGCCGCATCCTCGCGTAGCTTGGACGCCTTCTGGAGATCCCGGGTCGCGGTCTCCAGCGCGTGCTGTCGTTGCTCGAGCTCTTCCCGGAGCGACTGCGTGCGCTCCGCGAGCCCCTCGACCGACTCGCAACGCGACTGGATCGCCCCGACCGCCTTGCGCGCGTCGTCGGCGTTCCGCTTGGACTCGGCCACGCTCGCGCTCACCGCCCCGACCGAATCAGTCATGCGCTGGGCCTCATCGGCCTGCGCCGCGAGCCCGACGAAGTGTTGCTCTGCGGAGTCCATGCGGCTCTGCAGCTGCCGGCCACGCTCATCCAGGGTGCCGCTCTGGATTCCGAGGTCCACGAGCTTGCGATGCAGCTCTTCGACAAGCTCCCGGCGCCCCTCGATGGCCGCCATGGATTCGTCGATCCGCTCCGCCTGCTTCTGCACGACCTCGATGGTCGGCGCCAACTGGCGCAGCTCGCTGACCTGACCGCTCAGTTCGGCCACGAACTGCTCGACCCCGGTCAGCCACGAGCGTGTCTCGGTTTGGCTCTCGCGCACCCGGACGATCTCGGCCTGGGCGAGCTGCGTCTGCTCGAGCGCGTCGCTCACCGACGCGCTGGCCATGCCCAGCTGATTCAAGTCACGCACCGCCGACTCGACCGCGGGCCGTGCCTCCGCGATGCGGACCACCTGGGCACTTGTCTCACCGACGGTCTGGGTCATCTCGTCCAGCTCGCGGCGGATGGAGTTCAGCTTCGCGGCCTCGGCATCGATGCGCGCAGTGTCGTCCACAAGGGTCCCGAGTTGTCCGGCGAGGGCATGCGTCCGGTTCACGAGTTCGTCGACCGTGTGGCTCGACTCGCTCAGGCCGTTGAAGCGCCCTTCAAACTCCGAGAGCGCGCCCCGCATGTCGGTGACGCGCTGGGTGACCGACTCCAATCCGCGGCTCTCGAAATCGAACCGCTCCACGGTCGTCTTCATCTCGTCGCGGACCGAGGCGAGGTCCTGGCGGGTCGCCCGCGCCTGCTCGTCCGCCTCGCGTTGAACCTGGGCGATCTCGTGGGAGCGCTCGAGCACCGACTCGTGGAGCGAGCGGAGGCTGCCGACCTGGTCGTCGAGCGATGCAAGCGACTGCTCGTTCTGCTGCTGCTGACGCACGCCGGTGTCGACCTGCTTCATCGCGCGTTCCAGCTGGTCGGCCCGCGCCAACGCAACGTCGACCGCTTCGCGCTGCGACTCGAGCGCCGCGGTCTTCTGCGCGACGAAATCGCCCAGAGCCTTCAGGGTCCCCATGTCGCGCTTGACGTCCGCGACCGTGTGCTGGACCCCGTCCATCCCCTGGACGGCCTGCTCGACCGTGGCCACGCGCCGTTCCTTGTCCTGCAGGTCGCGGCTCAGCTCCTCGCGACGGCGGTCGATGGCCTCCATCTTGGACACCGAGAGCTTGTGCGCGTCGAGGAGCCGCTCGTGCTGTTCGCGCAGCCGGGTCATCTGGTCGCCGGTCCCGTCGACCTGCCCGCGCAGGACCTCGGCGTCGCTGCGCAGCAGCTGGAACGGCTTCTCCACCTCGAGGAAACCCACCAGCCTGTCTTTGAGTTCGGTCGCCAGGTCCACCTTCTGGCTCAGCTCCTCGAACACAGTGCGGATGCGTTCCGCGTTCTCGATCGCGCCGGCGACCTCCGTCTCGGCCCGCTGTTGAGTCTGCGCCAGGCCCGTCGCGCGCTCGTCGATTTCCTGGATCTGCAGCGCGAGCGTGCTGACCGCGGCGAGACGCTCCTCCAGCTCGGTCAGCCGCCCCACCACGGCATCGATGTCGCTGCCCGCCTTCTCGAGCGGCTCGCCGAGTTCCTGCAGCCGGTCGGCCGACTCGCGCACGCGCTTGACGACGCCTTCGTGACGGAGACGTTCCTGCTGCATCGCGACCAGGATCTCCCGCATCTCTTCGGCGGTTTCCCGATCCTTGGAGCTGTTCCCGAGCAGATTCTTGAAGAGGGGGCTCATTATTCGCTCCTTAGAAGGACGTGCCTCCCCGGGCGCCGTTCGACGGCATAGCCGTGACCGCTCCAGCGGGTTGAGCAGCGATGTGCACACCGGACTGTGCAAGATGCAGGCCGACCGCGGGCGGAGGCGCCCAAGGGGCCCGGAGCGGGTCGCGCCTTTCGGCCGAACCGGCCCGGAGCGGCCCAAGCGCATGGGCCGATGGCGTGTCGCGGCCCGGATCCCCGCCCGACGCGCGCACGCGGCCGGCCTGCGGATGGTGTGATGCGGGACCCCCTCGCCCGGCGATGGCGCACAGTTCTCCGCCACCCCTGGGGTTGGTTTTGGCCGCTTGCGGCGGAGTTTCTGTGCCGCTTCGAGTGCCGCTCCGAACGGACACGGGGCGCGCTCGACGCGCGCCCCGTGGGGATCAGCGGCCGGGAGTGGGGTTACTCCACCAGGCGGAAGATCTCCCTCTTGCCGGACACGTACATCTCCGTGTAGCCGGCCATCTTCTTCCCGATATCGGGTTTGTCGGCGTACTCCTTCATCATCCGCTCGAAGTCGGCCAGCGCTTCGATCTCGGTCTCCCAGATGACGGTGTTGAAAGGGCCGATGAAATCGGTGAGCACGCGCGACTTCAGACCGGGCATTTCCTTCACCAGCTCACGGAACATCTTCGCGAGTTTCGAGGCCATCCCGGGCTTGGCCGTGAACGTTTCACGTACGATCAACATGGCTGCTTGCCTCCACTGGGATCGACTACGGCTTCTTCAGCCCGCTGAAGTCCACCTTCGGCACCGCCTTGGCCCCTTCAGCGACCTGGTAGTAGGTCGCTTCCTTGAAGTTGAACATCGTCGCGTACAGGTTGGTCGGGAAGCGCTTGATGAGGACGTTGAAGCCCTGCACCTCCTCGTTGTAGCGCATGCGCTCGGTCGCGAGGCGGTTCTCGGTTCCGGCCAGCTCGTCCATCAGCTGGACGAACGCCTCGTTGCTCCGAAGCTGGGGATAGTTCTCCACCACCACCAGCAGACGGCCGAGCGCCGAATCCATCGAGCGGCCCGCCTCGATGCCCTGCTCGGTCGTGCGGGCCCCGGCCATCTGCGCGCGCGCGTCGGCGATGGCGCCGAACACCGCCTGCTCCTGTGTCGCGGTGCCCTTGACGGTCTCCGCGAGGTTGCCGATCAGGTCGTTCCGGCGCTGGAGCTGGTTGTTGACCTGCGCCCACTTCTGGTCGACCGACTCCTTCTTCGTCACCAGCTGGTTGTAGTTCCCCACCAGGCATCCACCGACCATCATCAGCAACACCGCCACCACCACCACCGCGATGAGCCCACCGCGTTTCATGGTTCCGCTCCTTTCATGGCCGGTGTCGCCCCGGCTGTCGATGACACTCTACGCGCGCCGCGCCTGCCGCGTTTCACTTCCCGCGCGGGGCAGCCCAGGCCGCCCACGCGGGATCATCACCAGCGGCCGCCGCCCCCGCCACCGCCGCTCGCCCCGCCGCCGAAGCCGCCGAACGAGCCCCCGCCGAACCCACCGCCGCCACCGCCGAAACCTCCGAAGCCGCCTCCCAGGCCCCCTCCGAAGCCGCCGGGGCCGATGAACCAGCCGCCGCGCCGCCGCCGCCGCCCCCCGCCGTGGCCCCCGGCGCTCCGGGCCAGGAGGACGAAGATGATGAACACGACGACGACCAGCATCAGGGGCCAGCGCGTCCCTTCACGGCCGCCGCGGTAGCGCAACTCGCGTCCGTCCCACTCGAGCGTCACACCCTTTTCGGCGGCGATCCGTGCGGCGCACGCGAGCACGCCGGCGGTGATGCCGCCCGCCCAGTCGCCGGCGCGGAAGCTCGGGGCCATCTCCTCTCGGAAGATGCGTGACTGGAGGCCGTCGGGGAGCGTGCCTTCCAGCCCGTAGCCGGTCTCGAAGCGCACCTCGCGCTCCTCGATCGCCACCAGCATCAACAGCCCCTCGTCCTTCTCCCTGCCTCCGAGCCCCCACTGCTGAAACACCCGCACCTTGTATTCGCTCGGGCTCGAGGGCGCGGTCGAGGGCATGATGAGGACCGCGAACTCGGCGCCGGTCTTCCGCCTGAGCTGGTCGAGGAACGCCTCGAGACGGGCGCGCGTCGGCTCGTCGAGCTTGCCCGCGTGGTCGTTGACAAATCCGACCGCCGCAGGGATGGCCGTGTCGGTCGCCGCGCCCTGCGGTGGTGACGGCGGGGTCGCGCCCGTTGCGTCCTGGGCGCGGGCCGTGGCGGCCAGCGGGAGTGCTGCGACCAGCACGAGCGCGAGCCCGTACCAGGAGATGCGGCGAGCGCGACGACGACCCGGAAGGAGGATGGGAAGCGGAGCCAGGTCGTCGTGACGCGCCGTGGCGCGCCGCGCGCTCACGGTACGCGCATCTCGTCGATGGCGTTCACCAGGCGCTCGACCTCTACCAGATGCTTCCGATAGTGGTCCAGCAACTCGGCGCCCTTGTGGTGTCGCTCGCCGTGGCGCACCAGGTGCGCGCCCAGCAGCCCCTCGGCCCCGAGGCCAAAGACGTCGGCCACCCGCTCGATCACCTGCGCCGTCTGGGCGGGAGGGGACTCGCCGCGCAGCCTGAGGAGCGAGCGGCACAGCGTCGCGAAGCTGCTGGCGGAGGCCTTGAGCACATCCTCCAGCACTTGCGGGTGCCTGGCGTTTGCGAGGTAGGCCTGCCTGAGCGTGATGAGCTTCTCGCGCAGTTCCTGCTCGAGCTGGAGCCGCAGGTTGGCGCGCGGCACCTCGTAGCCGCCCAGGACGTCCTGTCCCTCGATCAGCAGATGGCGCTCCTTGATGTCGATCCACTCGATCGGGAACACGTCGAGCGACTTCTCGATCTGGCGCTGGGTGAGGAACAGCGGCGAGACGTGCGGCGGTTTGCGGTCTTCCGGGAGCACGCCCCGCACCGCGTCGAGGATGTCCAGATTGAGCGAGCGCGACACGATCAACAGATTGACCCGCGAGCGCCGCTCGTCGAACCCCTGCGTCAGCACGCTGCCGTGCAGATAGGCCGCGAGGAATTCGGCGCCCAGCGCGGTTCGTACCGGCGCCAGCCATGCTCGTGTCGCCGCCAGCGTCTCGGCGGCCGGTTCGACCGTCATCACCGCCCGGGAGTTCATGACGGACGGGACGCTAGCACAGCGCTGGTGGGCGTCAAGGCGACGGTATCGCTCACGCCGCCGTGCCGCGCGGGTCCCCCAGCCGGAGCGCGAATTCCCGACGGAGCAGCCACAGGCTGAGCACCATCTGGAGCGCGATCGCGGCCGCCGACAGATACCAGATCCAGCGCAACTCGAACCCCGCGACGCGCGACAGGAGGACCACCGGCAGCGCCACCACGATGATCCGCGCGAGCGAGGCCACCAGCGCGGGGATGGTGTTCCCGATCGCCTGGAAGGTGCTCGAGGCCACGAAGATGACGCCCGAGGCGACGAAGTTCCACGAGACGATCCGGAGATATTCCTCCCCGACCGCGATGACCCCGGGATCCCGCGAGAACACGCCGATCATCGCCGCCGGGGCGATGTGGCACAGGATCGCGAAGACGATCATGGCGACCACCGCCATGGACAGCGCGGTGCGGAAGGTCTTGCGCACGCGCTCGTGCATGCCCGCCCCGAAGTTCTGGCCGGCCACCGGCGCGACCGCGATACCCAGCGCGACCACCGGCATGAAACCGGCCTGGAGGATGCGCATGCCGATGCCGAACCCCGCCTGCGCGGCGGCGCCGAACGGCCGGATGACCGCGTAGACAATGACCAGGTAGACGGCCATCAGGGCGAACTCCGCGCCGGCCGGCAGGCCGATCCCGAGCATCGACCGCCACAGGTCCAGGCGCGGTCTCCAGTCCGCCGGCAGGAATCGCAGATAGGCGCCTGTAGGTCGGAAGTAGAGGAACAGCCAGGCGGTCCCCACCGCGACTGCGATGAAGGTCGCGAGCGCCGCCCCGGTCACCCCGAGCGGCGGCACCGGGCCCCAGCCGAAGATGAGGATCGGCGCCAGCGCCATGTTGAGGAGGACAGTGGCGGTCTGGACGATCATGCCGGGCTTGAAGTTCCCGGTCCCGCGCAGCGCCGCTGCCATCGCCACCATCCCGAACTGCAGCGCCGAGGCCGGAATGAACCAGAGTAGATAGTTGGAGGCGAGTGAAGCGGTGACGGTGTCGGCGCTCATCGCCCGCGCATAGAGCGGGCGTCCCATCAGGCCCATGGCCAGGAAGACCGCCCCGGCCAGCGCCGAGAGCACCTGCGCCTGGTTGAACACCAGCAGCGCGCGGTCGCGGTCCTTCCGGCCGACGGCATGGGATACGAGCGTGGTCGTGCCCACCGCCAGCATCTGGGTCACCGCCATCACGGCGAACATCAGGTTGCCGCTGATCGTCACCGCGGCGACCGCCTCCCGGCCCAGTCGCCCGACCCAGTAGAGATCCACCAGGAAGTAGAGGGTGTGGCTCAACATGGTGACCAGCATGAACCCGGTGGTCTTGAGAAGATGGCGGGTGAGGGACCCGGTGGTGAGATCCTGCATGGGCGGACGATATCATTCCCGGCAGGTCTCGCCGGTCAGCGCCGTGGCTTGCCGTGTGGCGCGCATTGACGCGGCCGCATGGGCCTCCCTATCCTGCGCGCTCCCATGAGCGCACCCGGCACGTCCGACTATCCGCTTCGCGTCGCCATCATCGGCTCGGGCCCGGCGGCGTTCTACGCGGCGGAGGCGCTGCTAAAGGCGTCGGACCGCGCGGTGCGCGTGGACATGTTCGACCGCCTGCCGACCCCCTATGGCCTGGTGCGAGGGGGGGTCGCGCCCGACCATCAGAAGATCAAGTCGGTGATCGCGACCTACGAGAAGATCGCGGCGCATCCGGGGTTCCGCTTTTTCGGCAACGTCGAGTTCGGAAAGCACGTCACGCGCGCCGACCTCGAGCGTCACGTCCACGCCATCATCTACGCGTGTGGGGCGCAGACCGACAAGCGGCTCGGCATCCCGGGCGAGGACCTGGCGGGCAGCCGCTCGGCGACCGAGTTCGTCGCCTGGTACAACGGCCATCCGGATTTCCGCGACCGTGTCTTCGACCTCTCGGTTGAACGCGTGGCGGTGATCGGGGTCGGTAACGTGGCGGTGGACGTGGCGCGAATCCTCTGCCTCACCCCCGAGGAGCTGCGCGAGACCGACATGGCCGACTACGCGATCGAAGCGCTGAGCGCGAGCCGGGTGAAGGAGGTCGCGATCCTCGGCCGCCGCGGCCCGGCGCAGGCCGCATTCACCACCGTCGAGGTGAAGGAGTTGGGCGAGCTGCCGGGGGCGGATGTGATCGTGCGACCCGACGAGGTGGTGATCGACGAGGTGAGCGCGGCCGAACTGGCTGTGGCGCGGGCCGCCACCAGGGCCAAGGTCGAGATCGTGCAGGAGTTCTCGCGGCGCACGCCGGGTGGCAAGCCGCGCCGGCTCCACATCCGATTCTTGGTGTCGCCGCTGGAGCTGATCGCGGGCGGTGAGGGGCAGGTCACCGGGCTCAAGCTGGCAAAGACCCGGCTGGTCAAGAACGAGGCCGGCGCTGTCGTCACCGAGCCGACCGGCGAGATCGAGGAGCTGCCCGCCGGGCTGGTGTTCCGCTCGGTGGGCTATCGTGGGGTGGCGCTCCCCGATGTCCCGTTCGATCCGCGCACGGGGCTGATCCCCAACGCGAAGGGCCGGGTGCTCGATCCCGCGCCCGGAGCCGTAAACGTCGCCCCGCTCCCCGGGCACTACGCCACCGGCTGGATCAAGCGGGGGCCCACCGGTGTGATCGGGAACAACAAGGCGGATTCGGTCGAGACCGTGAACCTGCTGCTCGAGGACGCCGCGGCCGGTGCGCTGCCGCTGCCTCCGATCCCCGACCCGGCGGCGCTCGAGGCGCTGATCCGCGAGCGCCAGCCGGCGGTGGTCTCGTTCGCCGACTGGAAGCGGCTCGACCAGATCGAGGTCGAGCGCGGCAAGCCGCTGGGTCGCCCACGCGTCAAGTTCACATCGGTCGAGGAGATGGTTGGGGCGCTGCAGAAAGCCTGACCCCGACGCGGCTTTCAGTACGAGCCTTCCTTGACGCCCCGCGCGGGTGCCCTTACCGTCTGCGTGCCCCATCAGGCGCGGGTCCCCGGCCTCGCACGGCGGCGCTCCATCCCCCGGGCGGCGACGAGAATTCGCCCGACGCCGGGCGTCGGGCCTGAGCCCCCATATAGAGGAGTGACGTGGAATCGATCGTCAACGATTTCAGCATCCACGTGGCGACGGTCAACGGCTCGGGGAGCCAGACCGCCAACACCGTGCTGCTACGCGCCCTGTTCCAGATGGGCATCCCGGTGAGCGGGAAAAACCTGTTCCCCTCCAACATCGCAGGACTGCCCACCTGGTTCACCATCCGCGCGAGCAAGGACGGCTACATCGCCCGCCGCAAGGAGAACGACATCCTGGTGGTGATGAATCCCGAGACCGCGGCCGAGGACGTCGCGGCGATGGGCCCGGGCGCGGTGATCGTGTTGAACGAATCGATCAAGGTGCCGCCAATCCCCGACGACCGCATCGTGTATCGCGTCCCGATGACCAAGCTCATGGAACCCATCACGACCGACGTCAAGCTGCGCCGGCTGGTGGTCAACATGCTCTACGTCGGCGTGCTGGGAGAGTTGCTGGGGCTGTCCGAGGACGAGGTCGAGCGCGCGCTCGACGCCCAGCTCGGCAGAAAGCCGAAGGCGCTGGCGCTGAACCATGCGGCGGTGCGCGCGGGCTGGGAGTACGCGCGCGCGAACTTCGAGAAGCGCCACCCCTACCGGGCTGCGCCCATGACCGCGACCCAGGGCAAGATCTTGATCGACGGCAACGCCGCGGGGGCCCTGGGTGCGCTGTTCGGCGGCGTTACGGTCGTGACGTGGTACCCCATCACGCCCTCCTCGAGCCTGGTCGAATCGCTGATCGGCTACCTCGGGCGCTTCCGCAAGGACCCGGCCACCGGGAAGGCCACCTACGCCGTGGTCCAGGCGGAGGACGAGATCTCCGCGATCGGCATGGTGCTGGGCGCCGGCTGGGCGGGTGCGCGCGCGATGACTTCGACATCGGGACCCGGCATCTCGCTGATGGCCGAGTTCACCGGCTACGGCTACTACACGGAGATCCCGGCGGTGATCTGGGACATCCAGCGGGTGGGGCCGAGCACCGGCCTGCCGACGCGGACGGCTCAGGGCGACGTGCTGTGCACGCATCTCAGCTCGCACGGCGACACCAAGCACCCGATCCTGTTCCCCAGCTCGGTGCGCGACTGCTACGACTTCGGCCTCATGGCGTTCGATCTCGCCGAACGGCTGCAGACGCCGGTGTTCGTGCTGTCGGACCTGGACCTCGGCATGAACAACTGGATGAGCGACCCATTCCCGTACCCTGAGGGATCGTGGGACCGCGGCAAGGTGCTGAGCGACGACGAGCTTGCGAGCCTTCCCAAATTCGAGCGCTACCGCGACGTGGACGGCGACGGCATCCCGTTCCGCACGCTGCCTGGGACGAAGGACCCCAAGGGCGTCTACTTCAACCGGGGCTCCGGACACGACGAGGCGGCGCGTTACACCGAGAAGCCCGAAGACTACCGGCGCGGCATGGACCGGCTCGCCGCCAAGTTCGAGACGGCGCGCACGCTGGTGCCGCCGCCGGTGATCGAGGATCAGGGCCGCCCCGCCGGCATCATCGCCTACGGCTCGAGCCACTGGGCGGTGGTCGAGGCGCGCGACCTGCTGCGTGCGGAGTCAGGCGTCGAGACCGATTACCTGCTGCTCAAAGCGCTACCGTTCACCGACACGGTCGCCGCGTTCGTCGCGCGCCACGAGCGGATTTACGTGGTCGAGCAGAATCGCGACGCCCAGATGGCGTCGTTGCTCAAAATGGACTATCCCGAGCACGCGGCGCGCTTGCGCCCGGTGCTCCACTACGACGGCCTGCCGCTCGATGCGCGATCGGTGAGCGTGCCGATCGCGGCGGAGGAGACGATGCGCGTTCCCGCCGGCACGCACGAGGCGGTGACCCGATGAGCGACGGGACTCCGAAGGTCGCTGCCGCGGCGGCGCGCAACCGCATCGGCCTCACGCGCGCGGACTACGACGGATCGAAGAGCACGTTGTGTCCCGGGTGCGGGCACAATGCCATCACCGCGGCGATCATCCAGGCGGCCTACGAGTCCGGTCTCCAGCCGCACGAGGTGGCGAAGCTCTCCGGCATCGGCTGCTCGAGCAAGACCCCGGCCTACTTCCTGGGCCAGTCGCACGGGTTCAACGCCGTGCACGGCCGCATGCCCAGCATCGCGACCGGCGTGCGGGTGGCGAACCACAAGCTTCTCCTGATCGGCATCTCGGGCGACGGTGACACCGCGAGCATCGGTCTCGGCCAGTTCTGCCACCTCGTCCGGCGGAACGTGCCGGTGGTTTACATCATCGAGAACAACGGCGTCTACGGGCTGACCAAGGGCCAGTTCTCGGCCACCGCCGATGTGGGGAGCACGACCAAGGGCGGCGCGATCAACGAGTTGATGCCGATCGATTGCTGCGCGCTCGCGATCGAGTTGGGCTGCGGGTTCGTTGCGCGCTCGTTCTCGGGCGACCAGAAGCAGCTCCGGCCGCTGCTCAAGGCGGCGCTGGCCCACAAGGGCACCGCGGTGCTGGACGTCATCAGCCCGTGTGTCACGTTCGCCGACCATGAGGGCTCGAGCAAATCGTACGCGTACGTCAAGGAGCACGACGCGCCGCTGCACGACATCGAGTACGTGCCCTACTACGAGGACATCACGGTTGAGTACGAGCCCGGAACCACCCGCGAAGTCCGGATGCCGGACGGCTCGCACATCTATCTCAAGAAGCTGGCCGAGGACTACGACCCGACCAGCCGCGAGCGCGCGCTGGCGACCATCCACGTGGCCAGGGCCGAGGAAAAGCTGGTGACCGGCCTGCTCTACGCCAACCCCGGCCTGCGCCCGTTCGAAGACGAACTGGGTCTGGTGGATGCCCCGCTCGCCACCCTGCCGCTCGAGCGCGTGCGGCCGCCCAAGAGCGTTCTCGATGACGTGATGGAACAGCTCAAGACGGGCAGGGGGCTGAGCGCGCCCGCGGGCGGCGGATAGGTCGAGCGCAGAACCCGGCCGTTGACGAATGAGGACCTGGGGCCCTACGCCCCCCGAGCGTTTCGGCTCAGGGCCGCCCGCACCGCGTCGCTCGCGTCGAGGTCGCCGGTCAGCTCCGGGGGCCGTGCGCCGGCCCGCAGCAACGCCTCCACCGTGCCGGCGTAGTCGCCCCGCTCCGGGTGCCAGCCATGCTTCGAGGCATGAACGGCCCAGCCGAGCGGGGTTGCGTCGTAGTCCTCGTCCTTTTCCTCCAACGGCGGGTTGTGGCGCAGGACGTCCTTGACCAGCCCGGTGTTGCCGTGCCACGCGGCCCAGTGGAGCGCCGTCCCGCCGTGCTGGCCGCGCGCGTCCACCGGCCAGCCGGCGCTGAGCATGAGGCGCACGGCCTCGACGTCGTCGTCCTGCGCGGCATCGGCCAGCCGACGACGATCATCCTCCGTGAGTGACTGGATGAGACCGGGACGATTGGCCAGGAGCGTCCTGAAGAGGTCATGGTCGCCCAGCGTGGAGGCGACGGCCAGCTTTAGCTCCGCCGGGCTGTGTTCCATGAGCAAGCGGAACACATCGTCGTGGCCAGACGCGCGGGCGACCACGTGCGCCGACTTGTTGGCGCCCAGGGTCCAGGTATAGATGGTGCCGCCGCCGCGCGGGTCACGTTTGGGGAAATGCCGTTCGGTGACGCTCATGCGGATGCACGCAGGATCGGCGTCGAGCAGGCGGCGCACGAGGTCGAGGTCGCCGAGCGCCGCCGCCATCAACAAGTCGGTGCGACAGCCCCGTTCAATGAGGTATCGCACCACGTCCTGGCGGTCACGCACCATGTGCTGCGCCGGCGTGGATTCATGATCGATGTCGAGCGCGTCGATGTCGGCGCCGTGGTCGAGCAGGAACCGCGCGATCTCCACGCTGGAGGCGAAATGCAGCGGGGTCTGCCCGTCCCCTCCCCGAGCGTGCACCGCCCCGGGGTCGGCGGAGACGAGCGCCCCTAGCCGGTCGAGCATGCCGAGCCTTGAGGCGGCGTGGGCGTCCACGATGGCGCTGCGCTCGATGAGGAATGGGGCCATCGCGGGCTCGCACAGATCGAGCACGCCGAATCCGCCTGCCCACCAGGCACTGCGCGCATTGATGTCGGCGCCGACGCTCAAGAACAGGTCGATCATCGCGCGGTTGCCGGACCGCACGACCGGCATAAGGGGCAGAAAGCCGAACGGCAACTCGGGCGCCGCATGGTTGAGCAGGGCTCTGAGTTCGGGATGCTGTTCGAACAGCTCCCGCGCGAGACCGACATTGTTGTTCTGTACCGCCCCGGCCAGCGCCGCGCGCGGGTCGGGGCGGTGCGCAGCGGTCACCGCGCGAACATCCCGTCCACCGGCACCACCTGGATCCGGTCGCGGCGCAGCGCCAGCGGATAGGCCTCGATGGTCTTGTCCTCGGCCAGCACCTCGTCGGGCTTGGGGCTGGCATACTTCATCGGGCTCGGGGCCCCAGAGGCCAGCTGCGCCGCGAGCGAATCCGCCTGCTCGCTCACCATCGCGATCCACATGCGGTCGGGCCTCAGGTGCTTCTTGATCGCGGCGTTGACCTCGGCCAGCTTGAGCGTTGGGATGACGTGCCGGAAGTTGTCGAGATGGCCCGGGGCCTTGACGCCGTAGACCCGGTCGTCGAGAGCGTAGCCGAGCCGGTCCTCGGTGCTCACGGCGTAGTTGAGCGAGTACTTCGAGATAAACGAGCGGGTCAGCTCGAACTGGTCCTGGGTCAGCCCGTTCTTCGCCAGGCTCTCGACCTCGCGCATTGCGGCCCGCAGGGCGAACTGGGCCTGGTCGTTGGGCACCGGGCGAATCCACACCTCGAACAGCTGCCGGCGCCGTGGCACGTTGGCCGGCGGCACGTTGCGGTTGCCGCCCTCGGGGAAGCACTCGATGTAGGAGTAGTCCCCATAGTTCATGCCGCGCTTCTCGCGGATCACGCTGTAGAGATGCGACGACGAGTTGCGATGCTCGCCCAGCCACGAGTTGGCCACCCACAGGGCGTAGAAGTCGCGGTCGCCGCGCCGGGCCTCGATCGGGAACCCGAAGCTGATCGCGGTCGCGGGCCCGGGCTTCTTGACGATCACCACCGGACGCCCTTCCGGAGCCTGGAGGGCAGGCGACATCACCGCAGCCGGCTTGCCGGCGGGCAGCTGGGCGAGATCGCCCTGCATGCGCTCGACCAGCGCGGCGTCGTAGCCGCCACCCATCGCCAGCAGCACGGCCTCGCGGGTGAAGTTGCGGGCGTGGAACTGCCGCACGTCCTCAAGGGTGATGGCCGCGAGCCCGGCGGCGGTGCCCGCGTTCAGATGAGCATACGGCGTCCCCGCGAAGGCGGCGCCGTAGAGCGCCGCCTTGCCCAGCTCTTCGTCCGAGGAATACCGCAGGGTCTTCTCGATGAAGTCCCGGGTGCGCTGCTTGATGCGCGAGAAATCGGCCTCCTCGAACGCCGGCTCGCGGATCGCGTCGAGCAGCATCGGCACGTAGGCGTCGAGGTTGTCCTTGTGGACCCGCCCCGAGAACGTGATCAACTCCTTGTCCACGCGGGCTCCGTAACCGGCCGCCATCGGGTAGAGCAGGCGCAGGACCTCAGGGTACGGGTGTTTCTTCGTGGCCCCCTCGGCCATCAGCGTGGCGGTGAGGTAGGCGAGGCCCTCCTTGCCGGCGGGATCGTTCTGCGAGCCGATCGCGAACGCGATCTTGAACGCCACCGTCGGATCGGCCGCGACCGGCAGCAGCACCGGCGAGTTGGCGAGCCCGCCCTGGGCGGACGCGGGCGGCGCCGGAGCCAGCAGTATGGCGAACGCCAGCGCGGCGAGTACGGCGCGGCGGTCGCGGCTCATGACTGCACCCCCTTCAGCACGGCCACGGTGCGCCGGTCGGGAGTCAGGTACTTGCGAGCGGCCGCCTGGATGTCCTCGGGCGTCACCTCGCTCATCCCCTTGTACAGGGCGTCCACCGACTCGATCCCGCCGGACAGGGCGATGAACCGGGCGAGTCCGCCGGCGACGCGATCGGGAGTGTCCATGCCCATCAGGAATCCGTAGCGCGAGCGCCGCTTGAGATCGTCGAGATCCTTGAGCGCCGGCGGGTTCTCCTGGATGCGGGCCACCGCCTGGTCGATCGCCTCGCGCACCGGGACGATGTTCTGTTCGCCGGTGACCATCGCCCCCACCGTCCAGAGCCCGGGATCGCGGCTGAAGCGGAAGCCGGCGAACAGGCGCTGGGCGAGCCGCTTCTCCAGCACCAACTCGCGGTACGCCGCGCTGGTCTCACCGAACAGCAGGTCGCCGAGCAGTGCGCCGGCCGCGACATCGCGGCTGGAAGCATCGAACGCAGGAGCCTTCCAGGCGATGGTGAGCATGGGGAGCGTGCGTCCGTCATACGAGATCTCGAGTGAACGCTCGCCCTTCTGCTCGGGCTCCTGCTGGACCGCGGGCGCCTGATAGCCGGGCTTCCAGCCGCCGTACTCCTTGCGGATCTGCGCCATCACCGCCTTGGAGTCGAAATCGCCGGCGACCATCAAGATGACGTTCTCCGGACGATAGAAGCGGGCGAAGAAGCTCTTCGAGTACTCGTACATCGTCGGCATGGCGGCGATGTCCTTCTCGAAGCCCATGGTGGTGTGCTTGTAGGTGTGGACGTCGTACGCCTTGTCCTGGAGCGCCTCGAACAGCACCGAAAAGGGCTGGGTCCTGTTCTTGCGGTACTCGCCGTAGACCGCTCCCGATTCGGTCTGGAAGACCGGTTCCACGTAGGACAGGTTTTGGAACCGATCCGCTTCCAGGTCGACGACCTTCGGCAGGTCCTCCGAGGCGACGTTCACGTAGTAGCACGTGTAGTCGTCGGTGGTGTAGGCGTTGGCGTTGGCGCCCATCCCGGTCATGGCCCGCTCGCGCACGTCGGCGGGATACTTCAGGGTGCCGCGGAACATCATGTGCTCGAAGAAATGGGCGAACCCGGTGTGCCCTGCCTCGACTTCGTCACGGCTGCCGGTCCGCACCACCGAGTAGTAGGACACCAATCCGCTCCCGGGCATCGGGATCAGGATGGTCTTGAGCCCGTTGTCGAGCGTCTGGACCTCGTACTTGTACGGGAAGACTCCCGCCCAGCCGGGGACCGCCAACAGCAGCAGCAGCCCGACGAAACGCAGTGTGCGCATCGGTACTCCTTTCCTGAGAGGGGGTGGTTCAGGGATTCGATCAAGCCGAAAGAGGGCGGATTCTACGCCCGCGCTGCCGTGGCCCAAAGGGGGTCCGACCGGCGCGGTAGCCGACGGCACCGACGCGGGGAGGTGGGGGCCGGCGGCGACGGAGGGTCTTCCGTCGCGTCGGGGACGGCGGTGTTGATTGCCCATTGCGGCCCGCCCCGCGTTGGGCTTTCATGGAGCGGTCCATCGCACCCGCAACCCCGGCCCTCGCCCCCGGAGCCCGTCATGCACTTCAAGCAGTTCTACGTCGGTTGCCTCGCCCACGCCTCCTACCTGATCGGCGATGAGGGGGAGGCGGTGGTGGTGGACCCCTCGCGCGACATCCAGATGTATCTCGACGAGGCGCAGGCGCAAGGACTTGCGATCAAGTGGATCCTCGAGACCCACCTGCACGCCGATTTCGTATCGGGGCACCGCGAGTTGGCCGCCCGCACCGGCGCGACCATCGCGATCGGAGCCAGGGCGGAAGCCGGATACCCGCACCGGGCGCTCGGTGACGGTGACGAGATCCGGGTCGGCGGCCTCGTCATCAGGATCCTCGAGACCCCCGGGCACACCCCCGAGAGCCTCTCGTTCCTGGTCTACGAGCGGCCCGGGGACGAGAAACCCTGGGGCGTGCTCACCGGCGACACGCTGTTCGTGGGCGACGTCGGGCGTGTGGACATCCTCTCCTCGCGGCTGCCGGTCACTGATCTGGCCGGGCTCATGTACGACAGCCTGCACAAGAAGCTGCTCACGCTGCCCGACGACACGCGCGTCTACCCCGCGCACGGCGCAGGCTCGCTGTGCGGTCGCAACATCAGCAAGGATACCTGGAGCACCATCGGGCGCGAGCGCGCCATGAACGCGGCCTTGAAGCCCATGACCCGCGAGGCGTTCATCGCCGAGGTCACGCGCGATGTGCCCGAGACGCCGATCTACTACCTCCACTCGCGCGACACCAACAAGGCCGGGCCACGGCTCGACGCCGAACGGCCGATGCCGCCGATGATGGGCGCGCGGGATGCCGCCGCTCGGGCGGAGCGGGGCGCGGTCGTCCTCGACACGCGGCCGGGGGAGGAGTTCGCCGCCGCGCACGCCGCGGGCTCGCTTAACGTGCCGCTCGACGGCCAGTACGCCTCGTGGGTGGGCACGCTGCTCGCGCCCGATCAGGAGATCCTCCTGATCGCCGACCGGGATCGCATCGAGGAGGCCGTGATGCGCCTCGCGCGCATCGGCTACGAGAACGTGGTCGGCGTGCTCGAGGCGGGTCTCGACGCCTGGCGCGCCGCGGGCCTGCCGACCGGTTCGACCATGCAGGTGCCGGCCGGATCGCTCGCGGCGCCGGGGCGTCGCGTGCTCGACGTGCGCCGCACACGCGAGTGGGAGGAGGGACACCTCGCGGGCGCGAAGCACATCCCGCTCGCCGAGCTGCCGAAACGGGCGGCGGAGCTGGACTGCGAGGCCGAATGGACGGTGCTCTGCGCCAGCGGCTACCGAAGCAGCATCGGGAGCAGCGTGCTGCAGCGTGCGGGATTCACGCGGGTCGCGAACGCCGTCGGCGGCATGGCGGCCTGCAGCGCCGCCGGACTCCCGGTCGAGAGCGGCGCCCCCGCGGGGACATGAGCCCCCGCATGACCACGCCGGACCGTGAACCGCCCGGCATCGCGGACACCGCGCGCCAGTTCGGTGCCCACGCCCGCCAGTACGCGGTGAGCCTGGCGCACGTCGAGGGCGCCACGCGGCTCACGCTGCTCGAGCGCATGGAGCCGGTGGCGGACGAGTGGCTGCTCGACGTGGGCAGCGGCCCCGGCCCGGTGGCGGTCACGTTCGCTCCCTACGTCGCCGGCGCGGTCGCCTATGACGCCGCGCCCGAGATGCTGCACGCCGCCCGGCTCGCCGCGCGGCGTGCCGGGACCTCCAACGTCTTCGCGGTGTGCGGCGACGCGCACCGGCTCCCGTTCGCCGACCGGGCGTTCGGCCTCGTGACCTCGCGCGCCTGTCCGCACCACTTCGCCGACATCCGCGTCGCGGTCGCCGAGATGGCGCGCGTGCTCGGCCTGGGCGGGCGGCTCGGGGTCGCCGACGGCACCGTGCCCGACGATCCCGAGATCGACGCGTTCGTGAACCGGCTCGACACGCTCCACGACCCGACCACGGTGCGCAACTACAGCGCCCGCGAGTGGCGCGGCTTCTGCGAAGGCGCCGGGCTGCGCGTGGACTTCGTGGACGACTACGCGGTGGAGATCCCCGAAGGGCGCTCGTTGCTCGACTGGCTCGCACGCAGCGGGGCGTCGAGCTCGGTTGCGGAGGAGTGCCGGCGCATGCTGATCGAGGCGCCCGCGAAGGTGCGCGACTACTTGCGCGTGCGACCGACGGGGGACGACGTCATGTTCGAGCTGCCGCGTGTCGTGATCGTGGCGAAGCGGGTGGGGTGAGCGGAACCCGCTACTCCACCACCGAGAACCGCGTCCGCAGCAATGCCACCGCGCGCTCCAGGTGCTCCGACTTGATGAGCAGGTAGTCGGTGTCGTAGGTCGAGAGCGCGAATACCGGGATCCCGGCCGAGCCCAACGGCGCGGTGAGCTTGGCGGTCACGCCGGTCATGGTCAGCGGCAGCGGGCCGTCCACCTTGAGCGCGCGCCAACCCTTGTCCACCCGCTCGACCGACGGCGGCACATCGTCCTCGGGACACACGACCGAGGTCTCCTCGGGCGTTCTCATCACCGAGAAGAAGCGCGCCTCGGCGTGGAACACCCATGCGGGCAGGGGTTCGTCGGCGTCCAGCCGGCAGACCGCCAGCTCGCCGGGGAGCACCCTCATCGTCAGCGCATGCGGGGGGCTGCTCATGAACACATCCTCACAGATTCTCGGTGGGCGGGCAAGGGTCGGTGGGCCATCCTCGCCCGGCCTTCGGGTTCTCCTGTGCTAGAGTTCGCGGCCCGAGAACCCCACCGTCCCATCCGCCACCGGAGCCCTGCCGAGATGGACGCTCTGACCCAGTATCTCGAGAAGAATCGCGATCGCTTCGTCGAAGATCTCAAGGCCGTGCTGCGCATTCCGAGCGTGAGCGCCAAGGCTGAGCACAAGGCCGACTGCGTCCGCTGCGCGCAGCACATCGCCGACCATCTGAAAGTACTGGGCATGACCCGCGTCGAAGTCGTGCCGACCAAGGGCCACCCGCTGGTTTACGCCGAGTGGCTGGGCGCGCCGGGGCAGCCGATCGCCCTGATCTACGGGCACTACGACGTCCAGCCGCCCGAGCCGCTCGAGCTGTGGACGACGCCGCCCTTCGAGCCGGAGCTACGCGACGGCAAGCTCTACGCGCGCGGCGCGGTGGACGACAAGGGGCAGGTCTACATGCACCTCAAGGCGATCGAGGCGCACATGAAGGTGTCGGGCCGGCTCCCCATCAACCTCAAGTTGAT
Organism: uncultured bacterium; assembly: GCA_964405235.1. Classification (GTDB taxonomy): domain Bacteria; phylum Eisenbacteria; class RBG-16-71-46; order RBG-16-71-46; family RBG-16-71-46; genus WS-11. The sequence continues at coordinate 20,539 of CAYONG010000251.1, forward strand.
CATCGAGGTCGAGGAGGAGGTCGGCAGCGAGCACCTCGAGCGGTTCCTGCGCGAGCGGCGCTCCGAGCTCGACGCGGACGTCATCATCGTCAGCGACACGGCCATGATGGGCCCCGACCAGCCGGCGCTCACCTACGGCCTGCGCGGCATCTGCTACACCCAGATCGAGGTGACCGGGCCGTCCAAGGACCTGCACTCCGGCCATTTCGGCGGGGCCGTGATGAACCCGGCGAACGCCCTGTGCGGCATCATCGCCGCGCTCAGGGACGCCGACGGGCGCATCACCGTGCCCGGCTTTTACGACCGCGTGCGCGAGCTGAGCGCAGACGAACGCCGCACGCTCAACGCGCTGCCCTTCGAAGAGGCCGGGTTCATCCACGAGAGCGGCGCGCCTTTGCCCTGGGGTGAGAAGGGGTACACCACGCTCGAGCGCGTCTCGGTGCGTCCGACTCTGGACGTGAACGGCATGTGGAGCGGCTACACCGGCGAGGGAGGTAAGACCGTCCTGCCGTCGTTCGCGGCGGCCAAGGTGAGCATGCGTCTGGTGCCCGACCAGGACGGCCCCGAGGTGTTCCGCAGCTTCGTGGAGTACGTCCGGCGCCTCGCCCCCGTGGGGGTCGCCGTCAAGGTCATCGACATGCACACGGCGCCGCCGTTCCTCACCTCGCCCGATCATCCGATGCTGGAGGCGGCGCGACGGGCCTTGAAGCGCGCGTGGACCAAGCCACCGGTGATGATCCGTGAGGGCGGCTCGATCCCGGTGATGGCGACATTTCAGGAGACGCACGGGCTGCCGAGCATCCTGATGGGGTTCGGGCTCGACGACGACCAGGTGCACTCGCCCAACGAGAAGTTTTCGCTCTCCTCGTTCCACGGCGGCACGAAGAGCGTGGCCTATCTCTACCAGGAATTGGCCCGCGTCGTTTAGTCCGCCCGCACGCCGCACCCCGGGAGGCGCGCAACGATGAGCCACGGGATCCCGGTCCTGGGCGAGTTGCTCATGCTCGCCGGCGTCTCGCTCGTGGTGGTCATGCTGTTCCGCCGACTGAGGCTGCCCGCCGCGATCGGCTTCATCGTCAGTGGCGTGCTCATCGGCCCCGGCGGCTTCGGGCTGATCGGTGACGAGGAACTGGTTCGCACGCTCGCCGAGTTCGGTGTGGTCCTGCTGCTGTTCACGGTCGGGCTCGAGCTCTCGATCACCGACCTGGGCCGCATCGGCCGGACCGCGATCGTGGCGGGCGCGATTCAAGTATCGCTCACCGTCGCACTGGTGGGCGGCGTGCTTGCGCTGGTGGGCCTGCATCCGGCGCGCGCCCTGTTCTTCGGCCTGCTGCTCGCGCTCTCGAGCACGGCGCTGGTGCTCAAGCTGCTCTCCGACCGGCTCGAGCTGTCGGCGCCGCACGGGCGCCTCGCGACCGGGATGCTGCTCTTCCAGGATCTCATGGTCATCCCGTTCGCGATCGCGATCCCGTGGCTGGGCCGCTGGGTGGCGCCAGGCGCCGACCTGATCGCCGGGCCCGGTGGGGTGGGTACAAGTGCGGGGGCGGGGGTGCCGGTGGGCGCCGATGGCGTGATCCGCCCCGTGGTGCTGCTGGTGGTGGTGGCGCTCGCGTTCGCCGTCGCCCGGCGCGCCGTGCCCTGGCTGCTCGCGCGTGCCGCGCGCACCCGCTCGCGCGAGGCGTTCGTGTTCGGCGTCGTGGTGGTCGCGCTCGGCAGCGCCTGGCTCACCTCGTGGGCGGGCCTCTCGCTCGCGCTCGGCGCCTTCATCGCCGGGCTCATCCTGGCGGGTTCGGATCTCAAGTCGCGCATCGAGGCTGACGTGCTGCCGTTCCGCGACGCGCTCTCGGGGGTATTCTTCATCAGCATCGGCATGCTGTTCGTGCCGAGCTTCGTCATCGAGCGACCGCTGCTGGTCCTGGCGAGCACGGTGGGGCTGGTGGGGCTCAAGTCCGTCGCGGCGCTGGCGGCGTTGCGCCTCGCCGGCGCGCCGTGGCGCGTGGCGGTCGCCGGCGCGGTCGCGCTCGCCCAGGTGGGGGAGTTCTCGTTCGTGCTCGCGCAGGCCGGCCTGCCGCACGGGCTCCTGGGCACCTCCGGTGGACAGGCGTTCTACGCCGGAGCGGTATTCTCGCTCATGCTCACGCCGCTGCTGGTCCAGCGTGCTCCCGAGCTGGCGCTGGCCCTCGAGCGCCGTTTGGGGCACGGAGCCGCGGGCGGCGCGGCGGTGGTCGTGGATCCAGCGGGAGGGGAGCCGTCGGCCCCGCCCAAGAACCACGTCGTCATCGCGGGGTTCGGGCTCAACGGACGCAACGTTTCCCGCGTGCTGCGCGCGGTGCGCATCCCGCACGTGGTCGTGGACCTCGACCCGATCGCGCTCAAGACCGCGGCCGACGAGGGCAGCCGAGTGCTGGTGGGGGATATCACGAACCCGCACATCCAGACCCACGCCGGCGTTCCGGAGGCCCGCGCGCTGGTGCTGGCGCTCAGCGACCCCACCGCCACCCGGCACGCCTGCCATCTCGCGCGCTCGCTCTCGCGCCACGTCCACATCATCGTGCGCACCCGTTACGTCTCCGAGATCGACGAACTGCACCGGCTCGGGGCCAACCAGATCATCCCCGAGGAGTTCGAGACCTCGATCGAGATCTTCACCGCCGCGCTGCGCGAGTTCCACGTGCCGGCCAACGTGATCCAGGCGCAGATCCGGCTGCTGCGGCAGGAGCGCTATAGCCTGCTGCGCGGCATGAAGCTGCCGGGCTCGGTGGTGGAACAACTCGACGCCATCCTCACGCAGGGCACCTGCGATACGTTCCTGCTTCTCCAGCACTCGCCTGTGATCGGACGAAACGTCGCCGAGATCGGGCTCACGGGCGGCCGCGGCGCCCAGGTGGTGGCGGTGGTGCGCGGCGGACACGCCACCATCACATTCGACGAGGAGTTCCGCCTGCGGGTCGCGGACATCCTGGTGCTGGCCGGCACCCACGGCGAGATGGAGGAGGCATTCCAGCGGCTGAGCCCGTCGGCTGCGGAAATCTAGTCCAGCACCACCGCCTTCGCCGTCCGCGCCCTGCCCCCGCGCGTGAGCCGGACGAGATAGACTCCCGCCCTCAAGCCGGCCGCGAGATCGATCCTGTGTCGGCCCGGCCCGAGCAGGCCCACCTCGCGCGCCGCGACCCGCCTGCCACTCACGTCGATCAACTCGAGCCGCGCCGGGCTGGCGTCAGGCAGGCTCAACTCGACGTGGATCGCGCCCCGCGAGGGCGTGGGGATCACGCCGTGGATCGCGAACGCGAGCGCTGGTCCGTCCTCCACCGCCACCGGGATGCTGCCCCCTCCGTACTCCACGTGCAGCGTGGGAGCGCCGGCGGGATTCAGGTCCCAAGACTCGGCCACCCGACGACCGGTGCCGGTCAGGAGGAACACCAGCGACCGTCCGCTCACCCATCCCGCGCGGTTGATGATCTCCGAGATCACGAGCGAAAGGTCCGGCGTGCGCTGGCCGGTCCCGGCGGCCCCCACCGTGAGCCACGGCGGAGGGGACCACGTGACGATCGACAGGGTGGGGGGCCTTGCGGAGATGTTGCCCGAGGCGCCGGTGAAGGTCGGGGCATTGTCGGACGCCTGGCCGCGAATGGCGAGGGAGGTGGCGTCCGAGCTCGTCTCGTCGACCGTGAACTGGATGTAGGCGCTGGCGATATGCGCGCCCTTGGGCACCGCGACCTGGTTGAAGCGCAACCCGACCTTCTGCTGTGATGAGTTGTCGAAGGTCAGATCGATGTCGCTGCTCGACAGGTTCATTCCCCCGCTCGCTTTCTCCTCGGCGTCGTCCGTCGATGCGGCGACCTGGACCGTGATCGGGATCACCGGGACCGCCACCACGTTGACCGCCACTGTGGCCGACGACGTCGCCCCCGCGAGGCCCCGAATCGTGTAGGCGAACCTATCCACTCCCGTGTAGCCGACCGGCGTGGTGTACGCGATCACGCCGCCCGAGAGGATGGGGGTGCCGAGCGTGCCGGTCACGTTCACCGAGAGGATGCTCAGGGTGTCGCCGACATCGAGACTGTAGTCGTTGGCGAGCACCGGGAGGATGTTCCCCGCGGAGCCCTCGCCGACCACGAATGCGTCGTTCACGGCGACCGGGGCGCTGGGCTTGCGCATGAATCCATAGCCGGGGATCCCGACCCATCGATGCCCGGTGCCGCCTGCGTAGACGGCCCAGCCGAAGGGATAGCGGATGTCCGGATGGTCGGGTTCCGCTGTCCAAGTCCACGCCAGCCCGTTGGTCGAGCGGCCATGCCCGATGCCAACCGTGGCGTCGATCTCGCTCCCATTGCTCCCGGAGGTGGTGGCGGGCGAGGACGTCAGCATCGCCCTCCTGCCCAGCGAATCGATGGCGATTCCGCGATAGTGCGGGCCGCGCTTGATCTCGGTCCACGAGGTGCCGTCGTTCGTGCTCATGTAGAGACCCCGATGGAGCGAGGCGATCTCGGTCGTGTCTTGCATATAGGACGTCACCCACACCTTGCCCGGGATGAAGGGGTCCGAGAGGATCTGCTGTGGCCCCTGCCATTTGACACGGTGCAGAACCGTGTTCAGCCCGCCGATCTCACCCGGTATCGAACTGTGATCAAATCCCGCCGACAGCTTGTTCCAGTTGAGACCACCGTCGGTGGATCGCCAGAGACCTGCCCAGCCCCCGACGAAGATGGTGTTGCCGTTCCTGCGATCCAACTCGGTAATGAACAAACCGGTGGTGGGCAGGCCGCCGCCGGTCGAGGCCGCCTGCCAGGTCGCGCCGTCGTCCGTGCTGCGGTAGAGGGCACCATCCGCGGTGATCCACAGATTCCGGTTGCCGGTCGGGGAGAGGCGGTCCATCGAGAGCCCGTACAGGAAAGCGGGGTAGGGAAGTCCGGTCGAACTCTGGCTCCATGTGTCACCCCAGTTCGAGCTCCGGTAGACCTGGAACCGATACGGGGCCCTCGAGGATACGCCGATCGCCGCCCAAACCACGCCCGGCCGGGCGGAGTCGGCGACGACGCAGGTGACATTCCCCCCGAACCCGTTCCAACCCTGCAGGGACGGATTGATCATCTTCCAGCTCGCGCCCCCGTCCTGGGTCCTCCACATGCCGAGATCGTAGTAGCCGGCATAGAGCGTCCCCGCGCTCTGGGCGTCCGCGATGCAGACCGGGACGGCGTTGTCGATCCCGGTGGTGATCCATCGGTCCGGTCCCACGCTCGTGCTGACGGCGTTCGCGAACCTGCCGGCGGTGTAGCGCCACACGAACTGCGAGGTGAACCAGTACTCCCCCTTGCTGCTCAGGGCGTTCGCGACCCCGGTGGGCGGGATACCGCGGGCGTGGGGGCAGTCCGTCCAGCCGGTCTCCCACGTCGAGCCGGTGTCGATCCTCGACCAATTGGCCCCGTCGTCGCTGCTCATGAACTTGCCGGCATTAGCGGGGATCGGGATGCATGCGTCGAGCCCTACGTTGATCAGGTAAGCGTTCGGCAGGTCCCACCAGACCGCCCCCGTGTTGCTCAGCACCACGCTCCAGGTATCGCCGCCGTCGATGCTGCGCTTTGCGAAGCCGGTGTTATTGATCCCGGTGGAGACCGTCATGAGCAGCGTGCCCGGCGTGGTGGGATGCACGGCGACGTCCAGCGCCTCGTCCGCCCCGCTCTTCAGAACCCAGGTGTTCCCGCCGTCGGTGCTCTTGAAGAGGGCCCGCTTGGGGATCAGCACGATCGGGCTGATCGCGTCGTCGGGGCCGGTGATCATGTAGAGGGTGTTGGGATCCGAGGGGTGCACGATGAGCTTCAGCGCGCGCAGCGCCTCGCTGGTGGGAAGGTCATTCGTGACGCTGGACCAATTGGCGCCGCCATCGAGGCTCCGCCACAGCAGCACCGTCGTGTCGGCGCTGCTCCCCGCCCCGGCCACATAGACGGTCAGCGAGTGGCTGCGGGACCACGCGAGCGCGCTGAAGAATTCGTTCTCGAATTGCGGCGGCCCGCTGGTCGCCTGCCAGGACACGCCGGCGTCGGTGCTGAGGAACAGGCCATTGCGGCCGCCCGCGAGCGCGGATTCCCCGGTCGCGGGGCTCCATCGCACACATGCGATGTACGTGCGGTTGATCCCGTCGTTCTTGCCCAGCCGGGTCCAGGGCCCGGTCCCGGACCTCATGTAGGCCCCGCTGAGATCGGAACCCACTAGGACCTTGCCGGTCACGCTCACGTCCACCGAGAGGAAGGTACCGCCCCCGCCGGGGCTCGCCTTGATCCATGGGGACTCCGCGGCCGCAGGGGTGACCCACAGGAGGATCGCGAGAAGTCGTAGGTAGCGCACGAGAACGATAAGTCAAGTCCTGCGCTTCGAGTGTGGAGGTGGAGGTCGGATCATCCGTGCGGAGCTTCGTTAACGGATCATCCCATGACCGTCCCGCGAGCGGGTCCTCGTGGTTCCGAATGGTGGAGGGGAATTCTACGTCATTTCGGACGTTTTGCGATACCAATCTGTGGATGGCAATGGCTGGGAAGACTGGGTGGTTGGGCAACCCGCCCGGACACCGCCCGGATCCGTCCCAGCCGGGGGGTCCGCAGCGGCGGCCGTGTGCGCCGCCGACCAGCCCCTCCGGACGTTGAGCCTCAGGTCCGCCGCGCTCGTCGGGGGGTCATTGACCGTACACGGGTGGTGGCCTAGCGTGCCCGACCTCGCTCGCCCCCCGGCCCGGAGGTTTCCCCATGCCCCGTCCCGCCCCGTCCACGCCCGCGGTCCTCCTAGCGTCGGTGGCCCTGGCACTAGCCCTCGCTGGCCCGGCCGTCGCCGCGCGGCGCCCCATGGTCGAGACGGATCTCTACCGTTTCGTCTGGGTCGCCGACCCCCAGATCTCGCCCGACGGCGCTCGGGTGGCGTTCGTGAGGGTGACCACCGACTCGGCGGCCGACGAGTACCGCACCGCCATCTGGGTGGCCGAGAGCGCAGGAGGAGCCCCGCGGCCGCTCACCGCGGGCCCGCGCGATGGGCAGCCGCGCTGGTCGCCGGACGGGCGCAGCCTGGCGTTCGTGCGCGCGGCCGACGACAAGCCCGGCCAGATCCACCTGCTCCCCATGACCGGCGGCGAGGCGACACCGCTTACCCGGCTCAAGGGCGGCGCCTCCTCGCCGGCCTGGTCGCAGGACGGACGGCGGATCGCGTTCTCGAGCCGCACCAATCCCACAATCGACGACGACACCACGCGTGTGAAGCCGAAGAAGGAGCCCGGGCGGGTCATCACGCGGCCGGTCTTCCGCATCAACAACGCCGGGTACATCGACCCCGAACATCCGGCTCACGTGTGGGTGATGGATGTCGCCGGCGGCAAGGCCCGGCAGCTCACGACCGGCCGGTTCGTCGAGGGGGCGCCCGCCTGGTCGCGGGACGGGCGCTGGGTCTGCTTCACCTCCGACCGCCGCAAGGAACCCTGGTTCGGCGACGACGATGTCGACCTCTTCGCGGTCGCGCCCGACCTGGCGAAGCCGACCGACGGCGCGGGATTCCGGACCCGAGTGGACTATGCCGGCGGCATCGGGGACTGGGTCGAGGCCGCCGACGGGCGCATCACCTTCGTGGGTGGGGTGAACCCACCCGAGGTCCATTCATACGACCAGAACGATCTGATGATCGCGGGCGCGGCCGGGGGTGCGGTGCGCGCGCTCACCGGCGGGTACGACTTCGACATCGGGGCCGGCATCGGCGCCGACCAGCACCCGCCCCGGGGCGGCGGGCGACGGCCGCTCGCCTTCGCCGAGGAGGGCAGGAGCGTGCTGGCGGTGGTCGGGCGCGAGGGCTCGTCGATGCTGTCGCGGTTGGACGCTTCGAGCGGCGCGGTCGAGGCGCTGACACCGGCCGGCCGCGAGGTGATCGCGGGGAGCGCCACGCCCGACGGCCGGAGCTGGGCGCTCACGATCGGGGATGCGGCGACGCCCGGCGATCTCTACCTTTTCGATGCGACGACGCGCGAGCTGCGCAAGCTGTTCGGCCCCAACGACGCGCTGCTCGAGAGCGTCGCGCTCGGCCGGATCGAGGAGTTCTGGTATCCATCGTTCGATGGTCGCCGGATCCAGGGCTGGATCATGAAGCCGCCCGATTTCACGTCGGCGAAGAAGTATCCGCTGGTGCTCAGCATCCATGGCGGGCCGCACGCCGCCTTCGGCGCCGCGTTCATGCACGAGTTCCACATGCTGGCGGGCGCGGGATACGTCGTCCTCTATACCAACCCGCGCGGCAGCACCACCTACGGACAGGAGTTCGGGAACATCATTCAGCATCGCTACCCGGGCGACGATCACCGGGATCTCATGGCGGGGGTGGACGAGGTCCTGCGGCGCGGCTACGTCGATGCAAAGCGCATGTCGGTGTGCGGCGGCAGCGGCGGCGGGCTCCTCACCAACTGGGCGATCACCCGCACCGATCGGTTCGCGGCGGCGATCACCGATCGCTGCGTCTCGGAGTGGATTTCGTTCTACTACAGCGCCGACTTCACGCTGTTCACCCCCAGCTGGTTTAAGAAGCCGCCGTTCGACGACCCGCAGGAATCCATCGAACGCTCCCCGGTCACCTACGCCTCGCGCATTACCACCCCGCTCATGATCATCCACAGCGAGGAGGACTGGCGCACGCCGATCGGTCAGGGCGAGGCGATGTTCCGGGCGCTCAAGCAGCAGCAGAAGACCGCCGTGATGGTGCGATTCCCTGGGGAGAACCACGAGCTCTCGCGCAGCGGCACACCGTCGCGTCGCGTCCAGCGGCTGCAGCACTATCACAAGTGGTTCGACAAGTGGCTCATGGGCAAGCCCATCAAGGACTACGACGAATGAACGAGCCCCGGAACGGAAGCGATTCGCCCGCAGCGCGCCCGGTGCGCGACGATGACCTGCTCCGCTTCACCTGGATCGCCGACCCGCGCATGTCGCCCGACGGCACGCGCGTCGCATTCACGCGCGTGTGGGTGGATGCCGCCGTCGACGAATACCGCACCGCGCTCTCGCTTGCGGAGGCGGGGGAGGGGCCTGTCGAGTCTACGGGGGCGGGCGGTATCGCCGCGAACGCGGGCGCAAAGACGAGGAATGTCCGGGCGCTCACGTTCGGCCCGAAGGACGCGCAAGCGCGCTGGTCGCCCGATGGGGCCTTCATCGCTTTTGTTCGCTCGCCCGGAGGGAAGGAACCGGCGCAACTCTGCGTGCTGCCGCTTGCGGGCGGCGAGGCCCGGCAGGTGTGCAAGCTGGCCAAGGGCGCCTCCGAGCCCGCCTGGTCACCGGACGGGAGGCGCATCGCCTTCCTGAGCGGCACCAATCCCGCGCTCGACGAGCCGGAGAAAGAGAAGCCCAAGCACGAGCCCGGGCGGATCGTCACCCAGCCGGTGTTCCGCGAGAACGACGAGGGATTCCTCGACTTCGAACACATGAGCCAAGTGTGGGTGGTGGAGGTCGAAGCCGGTACTCCTCGCCCGCTCACGAGCGGCCCGTTCGCCGCCGGCGCGCCGCGCTGGTCGGCCGATGGCGAGCGCATCCTGTTCGTCTCCGACCGCAGGCCCGAGCCCTGGTTCGGGCTCGAAGCCTCGGTGCTCTATGCGGTCGCCTCCGCACGCGATACGCCCGCCTCGACCGACGACCTCGAGGTGGTCATCGACCACGGCGGAACCGTCACCTCCTTCGTCGCCCATCCCGACGGGCGGATCGCGACGCTCGGGTTCCTCAATCCGCCCGAGCCCCGGACCTATGTCGGTTCGCGGCTGCTGGTCGCTGGAGCTGGGGCGGGCGCGCCGAGCTCCGAGGTCCGCGACGCCGCAACCGCGTGCCCCGACGAGTTCGGTGGCGGAATCAACTCCGACCAGCATCCGCCCCGGGGCGGCGGCGTCACGCCGCTCGCATTCGCCGATGGGGGCCGCAGCGTGTGCTGCGCACTGGCACGCCACGGCGAGGCGGCGCTGGCGCGCGTGGACCTGGCGAGCGGCACGGTCACCCGCCTCACATCGGAGGACCGTGACCTGATTGCGGGCACGGCCAGCGCCGACGGACGCCACTGGGCGCTCACGATCGGCACCTCGGAGCGGCCCGGGGATCTCTACCGGCTGGATGCCGAGAGCGGCACGCTGACCCTGCTCTGGGCGCCCAACGAGGAGATCTTCTCGGGGGTCGCCCTGGGGTCGGTGGAGGAGTTCTGGTACCCCTCGTTCGACGGCACGAAGATCCAGGCCTGGCTGGTCAAGCCGCCCGACTTCGACCCCGGGAAGAAATACCCGCTGGTGCTCGAGATCCACGGCGGACCGCACACCGCTTACGGTGAAGGCTTCTTCCACGAGTTCCATCACCTCGCGGGGGCCGGCTATCTCGTGCTCTATACCAATCCGCGCGGAAGCACGACCTACGGCGACGAGTTCGCCAACTGCATCCAGTACCGTTTCCCCGGCGACGACGCGCGCGATCTGCTCGCGGGCGTGGACGCCGTCCTCGCCCGTGGGTTTGCGGATCCCGCGCGCCTCGGCGTCACCGGCGGCAGCGGCGGGGGACTTCTCACCAACTGGCTGGTGACGCAGACCGAGCGCTTCGCGGCCGCGGTCACCCAGCGCTGCGTCGCCGACTGGGCGTCGTTCTACTACAACGCCGACTTCGCGATGTTCACGCCGTTCTGGTTCCGCAAGCCCCCGTTCGTGGATCCGGCCGAGTACCTCGAGCGCTCGCCGATCGCGTTCGCCGATCGCATCACGACGCCGCTGATGATCATCCACAGCGAGGATGACCTGCGCACCCCGATCGCCCAGGGCGAGGCGATGTTCCGCGCCCTGAAGCAGCAGAAGAAGCCGGTGGTGATGGTGCGCTTCCCCGGGGAATCCCACGAGCTGTCGCGCAGCGGGGTCCCGTCGCGCCGGGTCGAGAACCAGCGGCACATCCGCGCCTGGTTCGACCGCTGGCTGATGGGGAAGCCGGCGCCGGAGTACGGGGTGTAGCGCCCACGGCCCTGGGCTCCGCCGCGGCCTGATCGGGAGCGGCGTCACGGCCGTCCGCTTGCCATGGATCCCGAGCGTTTCAGCGGTTGCCTGATTGGCCAGTGCCTCGGCGATGCGCTGGGGTTTCCGGTCGAAGGGTTCCCGACCGACGCCTGTCGCATCTATGTGGACGAGGTGTTGCGGGGTCCTGGGAGTTCCGCGCCGCGCAGAGACGACTTCCCGTTCGGTCAATACACGGACGACTCTCAGCTCGCGCGCGAGCTGCTGCAGAGCTACGCGGCTCGCGGGTGTTTCGATCCCGAGGACTACGCGCGGCGCATCGCGGCCATTTTCGTGGAGGAGCGCATCGTGGGTCGGGGGCTCGCGACCCACCGCGCGGCCCGTCGACTCGCGGACGGCGTCCACTGGACCGAGGCCGGCGAGCCAGCGCCCGTCGCCGGGAACGGAAGCGCGATGCGCGCCGGCCCGATCGGACTGCTCTTCCATGACGATCGCGCGCGGCTTGTGCAGGCGGCGCACGACCAGGGGCGCGTGACGCACCGCGATCCGCGCTGCTCGGCGGGCGCAGTCGCCATCGCGTCGGCGGTTGCCCTCGCCGGCGAGGGCGGACCCGTGGACCCGCGGCGCTGGGCGGCTCGGCTAAGCGAGGATGCGCGGCCCTTCGACAGTTCATTCGCCGACCAGATCCTCAAGCTGGGCGAGTGGGCGACGCTCGCCCCCGAGGAGGTCTTGCCGGCGATTCCCAGGCGTCTCGGGGACCACGACTCGCAGTATGAGCGGGAGGGGATCTCCCCGTTCGTGGTGCCCAGCGTGCTGTGGAGTCTCTACGCGTTCCTGCGCACACCCGACGACTACCGGGAGACCATTTGCACGGCGGTCGCGGTCGGCGGCGACGTGGACACTACCGCGGCCATGGCCGGCGCGATCAGCGGCGCCCGTCTGGGGCTGGGTGCGCTGCCGCTCGAGTTCGCCCGTGATCTAAACGACCAGGGAACCTGGGGCTTTGACGAGCTCGTGGCGCTCGCCCACGAGTGCCACAGGCTCAAGCACGGCTGACCGCTTCACCTCCGTGTCACCTCGAATGGCGTCGTCGTCCGGCTTCCCCGACCCTCCCGGATGTTCCGCCCTACCTCTGCCCGCCGCCGGGTCGCGACATCCGCTCCAGCGCTGCCTTGACGCGTGGATTGTCCGGGAAGCGCAGCCTGAGCTCATCCAGCATCGCATGCGCCGAGTCGGCTGCGCCGACCGCCTGGTAGGCCTCGGCGATCAGCAGGGCCTTGCGCAGATTGAGCCGTACGTCGTCCCCCGGCACGTCGATCGCGGCGAGCGCCACCAGCGCCCCGCGCGCGTCCTCGCGATCTTTGATGCGCGATTCGATGCCCAGGAACTTGACGCCCGCGTCACCGGGCATCTGGAGCATCAACTCGTCGGTGAGCCGGCCCGCCTCCTCCTTGCGTCCGCTGTCGCGCGCGGCGCGCGCGTTGTGATAGAGGCCGGCGACCAGCAGGCGCCGCAGGTCGCCGGCGTCCCGCGAACGGATGCCGACGCCGCCCGCGTAATTGTAGACGAGCTGGCCGCCGTGCTCGCCCGCCTCGTAGAGCACGAACAGCCCGGCCAGGCCGGCCAGGGCGGAGACCACCCGAAGCCCCTGCGCCAGACGTCGCCGCGAGGCCAGCATGAGAGCGGCGAGCTCGAACACGGCGATGGCGATGAAAAGGTTGCGCGCCCTCTCCCCCCAGTGCTCGTGCTCGACCACCGCGTCGCGCACGCCGGGGACGCGCTCGACCGGGCCGTGCGCGTTCGCGCCCGACTGGACGGCCGCGATCGTGGCGAAGGTGCCGAGGATGATGAGCACCGAGGCCATCGGCCCGATGAAGCGGAACCGCTCGCGAAGCGGAAACAACGAGAGCACCCGCGCAACGACGCCCAGGCACAGAAAGGCGATGACATAGTGGACGATCTGCGGGTGATAGACGCCGATATCGGGCACGGGTGTCGCTCCCCTGGGTTCAGTTGCTCCTGAAGTTGCCGAACTTGAGCTCGACGCCGAGATCCTGCTGCTTGAGCAACGCGATCGCGGCCTGAAGCTCGTCCTTGCTGGAGGACGAGATGCGCACGGTATCGCCCTGGATGGCGGCCTGCACCTTCTTCATCTTGGCGTCCTTGATGGTTTTCGCAACCTCGCGTGCCATGTCGGCGGTGAGACCGTCCTGGATCTCGACCACCTGTCGCACCGAGCTGCCGGCGGCCGCGATGATCTCGCCCGGTTTCATGTTCTTGAGCGGCACCTGACGGCGGACGATCTTGCTCTGCAGCACGTCCCAGATCGCCGCGAGCTTGAACTCGTCGGGTGCGGCGAGCGTGATCGTGTGCTCCTTCTGATCCAGCTCGATGCTCACGATGAGCCCCTTGAAGTCATAGCGCTGCGTGATCTCCTTGGTCGCCTGGATGACGGCGTTGTGGACCTCCATGTAGTCCACGCCGGTCGTGACGTCGAACGAGCTGTTGCTGGCCACCGGACTCCTCCTTGATGACGATGACACCCCGTGCGAGGGTGGATGGAATCAACTCCTGGTGGGACTGGTCATCGGGTGCCGTTGCCGGGCGGGCGGCGGCGAGCGGGCTCTACAACGAGGCGCGAAAGATGTGAGTCACGACGAGTCGCGCCTCGTCCTCGGTGATCATGAACGTGCAGCCCCAGTGGTAGCTGACGCCCTCTGCGCGGAATGGGAAGTGGAACGCCTTTCGAGCCAAGTAATGGCTCTGACCCAGCCGCGGATTCGCCGCCAGGCGCGTGAGCGCGGCATCAACACTGTCGAGCGCGTCCCGACGTCTCGATGACGGAAGCGAGTCGATCAAGGCGTGAAGGTCGTCAGCCGCTTCATCAGTTATGACGAGCTCGAAGCTCATTCAAGACGTCTGCAACGGGGCGGACGCGGCCCGCTTGGGTCGATGCCTCACCTGCGAGCATGCGCTCGAGGTTGAATTCGTGGCGACTTCCAGGTCTTCGATTCACGAGGCTCATCGGCAGGGCGCTACCTTGCCGTGCGTGCAGCATCGGCTCGGTCTTGTAGACGACCTCGTCGCAGAGATCGCGAGCATTCTTGGAGAGGTACGTGTCTGCGATGTACTTGAGGAGCTGCACGTCCGGCAGGTCGAAATCGTACTCGACGGACCGCTCGGTCGGATACATCTCGAAACCCACGTAGGGACCGAGGGGCACCTGGCTCTCGGTGATGTAGCACCCGTCCACCAGCTCGTCTTTGGCCACAAAGAAGCCGCGAGCATCGAAGGGACCGTGGCGGTCAAAGAAGTAACGGAAACTCGAGATCGGTCGGCCGAGGTACTTTCTCGCCTCGAGATCGGCGAGATAAGCGTATTTGGCGAGCTTCGTATGGCCAATCCCGGGTGCGACCTCGAGGAGATATCGGAGCACCTGCGCGTTTCTGCTTAGACAAGACATGGAAGTCTCCGGGAAAACCCGGCCGAGTTTCGTCAGGCTCTTGTGTTGCCCGCGACCGAGCGGTTTACAAAGGGGAGAGTAGCACGGCGTTCGCCAGTGCTCCACGCAAGTGACATGCCGTCGCGCTGAGGCCGGTGACGCCGGCATACAGCCCGCTGGACTACCCGAGGGGTCGGCGGGATTCTATCCACTTGGTGGGCAAGGCTGTTTCGTTGTTAACAGCCAGTCGGCGCCTCGGCCCTTCGGCACGCGGGTCCGCGGTATGGGCACGCAGCTACGTAAACAGGCTGCCCGGCGCGAACGCCCCCTGGCGAAGTTCGTTCAGGGTCCTGCGACACTCCGACTCAAGCGCGCTGATTCCTGCCGTTGATGCGCCTTCGCGCCGCTTCGCCCTCCGTGCGCCACCCCCGGGCCCAGGATTCAACTTCCAGCGATCGGCACCGCGATCTCGAGTGCCCGCGCGCGCGCCCCTCCTCGCAAGATCTGTCCGCGGACGGCGGCGAGGCCCTCGCGCTGCGATGCCCATAGAAAACGCGCCGCCGCCTCGCGCGCGCCGAGGAACCGGTGTGCGGTGTGCTCGCGCGAGAGGCGGACGATATCGCCCGCGGGGATCTCCGCCGCGAAGCGGGTGATGAAACGGATCGCGTCGCGCGGCGGATCGAAGTAGGCCGAGACGGTCTCGAGCCGCCACAGGCGGAACACTCGGGCCCCGGTCTCCTCGCGCACCTCACGCAACGCCCCGCGCACCGTGCCCTCGCCGCGCCGAAGCGTGCCGGTGACGGGTTGCCAGACACCGGCCAGAGTGTCGTCCGGCCGCCGGCGCAGGGCCAGGAACTCGACCCGGCGGGCGCGCCTGCGGAAGACATAAACTTCGACGACACTTGCGTCCAGGCGGGGCATGGCGGGGCAGGATAAGCGGCGTCCTCCAGGGGCGGCAACTGGCGGTCGTGCGGCCAACTCGGCCCCCCGTCCGTCCCCCTCTCGGCCGGCGGACCCAGTTCTGCGTACTTTTCAGACTTCCGCCTTGACCGCCGGCAGGCCATTCCCTACCTTCCCCCGGCCGTTCGCCACCCGTTGATCCATCTTCGGTTGGCGGCCGATTGTGAAATGTTTCACGGAGAAGGCCAGAGTGGCATCCAAGCCGGATGGGAGGCCGTCGCGAGAGGGGCTCCGGTCCGCCGGGCTTCTCCTGGCGATACCCACCCTGCTCATCGTCGCCCCTCTGGTCGGATTCTGGATCGGCGACTGGCTCGACCGTCGTTTCCACACCGGGTCATGGCTCGGGCTTGCCGGCCTGGTGGTCGGTTTCGCCGCGGCCGGCCGCGAGACGTACCTGATCTATCGCCGCTATCAGGCGGAAGAAGAGGAGCAGAAAAGGCGCCGCTGACCCTGCGTCGCGCGCCCCAGCACGCATGGGACTCGAATTCCTCGCCCGGGTGCGCCGAAGCTCGCTGTGGCTCGGTGGGTTCGCAGCGCTCGTGGCGGCCACGTATGCCACGCCAAGTGCCGGCCTCGCGCTCGCCGCCGGCGCCGCCTGGTCGCTCGTCAACCTCATCCTGCTCGAGCGGCTGATCGTGGCGCTCACCGGTGCGGAGCGCCGCACATTCGCCGCCACGGGCCGCGTGATCGCGGCGTTGGGCGGGCTGATGGTGCTGTTCGTCGCCGGCTGGCTCCTGCTGACCCGCCTGCCTGCCGGCCTGCTCATGGCGGGGTTCGTCATCCCGCACGCGGTCATGGTGCTCAAGGCCCTCTCGCTGCTACTGCTCCCCACCCGCGCCTGGCAGCGCGTCACGCGTACCCCCTGGCCTGCTCTGGTCGTGGTGGTGGCGCTCGCGGTCGGAGGGTGGGCAGTCACGAACGGGTGGTCGCAGGGGCCGGGGGGCGAACATGCAGCGGCGCTGGATTCGGTCGCGCACGGGAGCGGCGCCACGGCGGCACCGGACGCCCATGGCGCCCCGGCCGAAGAGGCGGGGCCCGAGAAGTTCGCAAACGTCATCACCGTGCTGAGTCGCGCCTTCCCGCACGCCTCGTGGGCGCATTTTCTCCACCAGTACGAGGCGGTCATCTTCTCGCTCTTCATAGCCTTCCTCCTCTGCATGCTTGCGATGCTCGCGACCCGCAACCCCAAGCTGATCCCGGGGCCGCTCCAGAACGGGGCCGAGATGGTGGTCGAGAGCCTCTACAACTTCATCATCGACATCCTCGGCCCCCGCTACGGCCCGCGCTACGTGCCGTTTCTCGGCACGCTTTTCGTCTACATCCTGGCGATGAACCTGTTCGGGCTGATCCCGTTCATGGATTCCCCGACCTCGAATCTCAACGTGACCGTGGCGCTGGCGCTCATCGTCTTCGTTTACGCGCAGTACATCGGATTTCGCGAGCTGGGCGTGCTCGGCTGGGTGGACCACATGGCGGGCACCCCGCGCAGCGCGATCGGCTGGATTCTGGTGCCGCTCATGCTGCCCATCCATCTGATGGGCGAGCTCGCCAAGCCCATCTCGCTCGCCTGCCGTTTGTTCGGCAACATTTTCGGCGAGGACATGCTGCTGGTCGCCTTCGCTTCGCTCGGCATCACGGTGCTGGCGTTCACGAACCTGCCGATCGGGGTCCCGCTCCAGCTGCCGTTCCTGTTCCTGGCGCTCCTCACCAGCACGCTGCAGGCGCTGGTGTTCACCGTTCTCAGCACGATCTACTTCCTCCTCATGCTGCCGCACGACGATCACGGGCATGAGGGGGAGGCGCAACACGCCCACTAAACCAGAAGGAGGATGACGATGGATTTCCACGCGGCACTCGGTTGGGGTCTTCCGGTCGGCATCGGGCTGGCGGCCATCGGCTCAGGGATTGGTCTCGGCGGCATCGGCAACGGCGCCATGCAGGCGATCGGGCGTCAGCCCGAGGCGACCGCCAAGATCCAGCTCGCCATGATCATCATCGCGGCGTTGGCCGAGGCGCTCACCATCTACGCATTCGTCACGATGTTCCTCCTCAAGGGCAGCATCGCGGGCTGAGACCGGTTCTCGACCGCAAGGAGTCGCGATGGAACTGATCGACATCCGGCAGGTCCTCACCCAGATCCTGGGCTTCCTGCTCATGGTCTGGATCCTGCGCCGCTATGCGTGGGGCCCGCTCATCGGCATGCTCGAGGCGCGGCGCGAGAAGATCGCCG
>CAYONG010000252.1:0-2755 GCA_964405235.1 uncultured bacterium
GATCCAGATGATGGGCTGGGCGTTGACGTCCTGCTTGGCGACGATCGGATCGTCCACGGTGGCGGGCAGACTGCCGCGCACGCGCGAGATGCGGTCGCGCACGTCGTTCGCCGCCTCGTCCACCTTGCGGTTGAGCTGGAATTCGATCGTAATCCGCGAGACCTGCTCCTGCGACGAGGAGGTGATGAGCTTGACGCCCTCGATGGTCGAGAGCTGCTCCTCGAGCACGTCCGTGATCTCGGTCTCGACCGTCTGCGGGCTCGCGCCACGATAGATGGTCGTGATCGCGACGATCGGGGACTCGACGTCCGGGTACTCCCGCACGGGGAGCCGGGTGAGCGAGATGAGCCCGAATAGCAGAATTGCCAGGCTGAAGACCGTCGCGAGCACCGGCCGGTGGACGGAGACCTCGCTCAGCTTCATCGCTTGCCCTCCCTGCCGGCGGGCTCCCGCCTCGCGGGCTTCGACGCCGCTCCCGCGGCCGCGCCGCCGGAGCCCTGCGCCTCCGCCGACGGTACGGGCATGACGCGCGCGCCCTCGAACAGCTTCTGGTAGCCAGCGCGCACCACGCGGTCGCCGGTTTTGAGCCCCTGCGTGATCTCGGCGCGTGTCGAGTCACGCGACCCCAGCAACACCGCCACGCGCGTTACCGTGCTGTCGGGTTTGACGACGTAGACGAAGCTCTGGTCGCCCTCGCCGAACACCGCCTCGTCCGGCACCGTCAGGGCCTGCGGCCGCTCTTCGAGCGTGGCGGTGACGTCGGCCGACATGCCGGGGCGCAGCTTGCCGCCGCGATTGCGGATGCGGCCCACGAGCTGGACAGTGTGGCTGATCGGATCGAGGATCGGGTCGACGACGCTGATGTCCCCGGAAAAGGCCTCACCGGGATAGGCCGTGCTCGTCACCGACACGGCGGCACGCCGGCGGAGCTGCGACATGTAACGCTCGGGCGCCGAGAACGCGATCTTGACCATGCCCACCGAGGCGACCTCGGTGATGGGCGTGCCGACGGCCAGATAGGCGCCCGGCGAGACCAGCCGCCGGCCGGCGACGCCCGTGAGCGGGGAGCGGATGCGCGCCTTCTCGAAGCGCGTGCGCGCCACCACGGCGTTCGCTTCGGCCACCTTGAGGGCCGAGGACATGTCGTCCATCTCCTGCTGCGAGGCGGCCTGCTGCTCGAGGAGCTGCCGCACCCGTTGATGATTCGTGCTGGCCTGGTCACGCAGAGCGTCGTCGCGCGCCGACTCGGCAGACAGCTCGCTGTCGTCGAGGCGCGCGATCAGGTCGCCCTCGGCGACCGGTTGACCCTCGGCGAAAGGCAACTCGCGTACCACCCCGGCGATCTCGTTCACAATCCGGACCGTCTCCTCGGCTTCGATGGTGCCCACCCCGCGGAAGCGGTCGGTGAACGCCTCGCTGCGGACGTCGGCCACCTCGACCGGCATCGGCGGCATCTGGAATCCGCCACCCGGGCGTCCACCGCAGCCGCCGAGCGGGACGGCCGCAACGAGGAGTAGCACGGCGAACGCGGCGGTCGGGCGCTTGGTGAAGACGGCGGATCTCATCGTGTCGTTCCCCCAGGGGCGGGCGTGGTCAGACGGCGTAGCTCGGTGGCCGCGCGGGCGATGCGCACCCGCACCTCGGCCTCGCGGAGCCGGGCGCCGGCCAGATCGGCTTCGAAGTTCACCAGGTCGTAGGCGGTCCCGCGGCCGGCTTGGTACTCGAGGCGCGCGATGCGCGTCTGTTCCTCGGCAGCGGTCACCAGCGTGAGGACGGCGTCGAGCCCCCGCTGCCCGAGATCCGCCTCGCGGTGGGCGGCGCGCACCGCCGATTCGAGCGAGAGCCGCCGGGCGCGCAGTGCCTCGCGGGTGCGCTCGTAATTCCCAAGCCGGCGCTGGTGCTCGCCGCGATCGGCGCGCCAGCCGATCGTGGTGCGGATCCTGAGGCCGAAGCTCCACTGCGGGAAGTCGCGGCCCGAGACCTGGTCCCAGGCGTCGCCAAAGCCGCGGTCGAACGCGGTGCCGACGGTGTCGGCGCCGAACACGATCGGACGGCCGATCCCCGAGAGCCCCGAGGCGCCATAGCCTCCAAAGGCCTCGAACGTGGGCCAGGCGTTCGCTGCCGCCCGGCGCTCGCGGGCTCGCGCCGCGGCCGAGTCGGCCCTGGCCGCGCGCAACGACGGGTTGGCGTCCAGCGCGCGGGCGAGCACGGGGCCGAGCGGCTCGGGCGGCGTGGGCGCCGGCGGCTGGTCCAGCGTGCGCCACACCTCACCGCTCTCGGGGCGGATGCCCATCAGATCGGCCAGATGGTCGGACGTCGCTGCCGCGCGCAGTCGCGCATCGAGGAGCGCGGTCTCCTGATCGGCGAGGAAGGTGCGGGCGATGGCCACGGCACCCGGGCCGACCACGCCTGCGCGACCCCGCAACACCTGGTCGCGCAGGAACACCGCCGCGCGCTGCCGGAGCAGCCGCCGCACCGCGAGGCGGTGTTCGGCCGCAAAGAGTTCCCAGTAGCCGTTCTCGATATCGGCGGCCAGATCGAGCGTCGCCATGGCGAGCGCCTCGCGGGCGGCCTCGAGCTCGCGCTCGGCCGCGCGCAGCCCGCCGCGCGTGGCGTCAAGGCCGAAGCCCTTCCAGAGCGGCTGCACGAAGTCGATGCGCGCGTGCGCGCGGCGCTCGGTGGGGAGGGTCGAGAACGGCGCGTCGGTCTCGACCCTCAACCGCTCCAGCCCGAGATCGAGGCGGGTACCGATGGG
>CAYONG010000253.1:0-6354 GCA_964405235.1 uncultured bacterium
ATCGCGGGCTGGTCGAGGTCGCGCAGGCCCGGCAGTTTCTCTCCCCGGTGCTGGACGACCTTCACGACCCCATGCGCCTGCTCGATCTCGACCGCGCCCTCGAGCGCATCCAGCGTGCGCTCGCCGGCGGCGAACCCATCCTGGTGCAGGGCGACTACGACGTGGACGGCATCACGTCCACCTATATCCTCCACACGACGCTGGCCGAGCTGGGAGGGAAGGTCCATTGGCGCATTCCGCACCGGACTCGTGACGGGTACGGCCTCTCGCTCGCGGCGGTCGAGGAAGCGCGGCGCCTGGGGTGCGGACTCATCATCACGGTGGACTGCGGCATCACCGCGGTCGAGCCGGTGGCGCACGCCCGGGCGCTCGGCATCGACACGGTCATCACCGACCACCACGAGCCCGCCGCGACCCTGCCGGACGCCTGCGCGGTGGTGAATCCCATGCGACCGGGCTGCCCGTATCCGTTCAAGTCTTTGGCGGGCGTCGGGGTCACCTACAAGCTGGTCGAGGCCCTGCTGCGGGAGCGTGGACGCGCCCGGCGCGCAGAGGACTTCCTCGAGATGGTCGCGCTCGGCACCATCGCCGACGTAGTGCCCCTGGTGGGTGAGAACCGGATCCTCGCCACCCTCGGTCTCGAGCGGCTGAACCGCACCGGCCATCTGGGGCTCCGCGCGCTGCTCGAGCGCGTGGGCCTTGCCGGCCGCAAGGTCACGAGCGGTCAGGTGTCGTTCGTGCTGGCGCCGCGGATCAATGCCGCCGGCCGGATGGGCGATGCGGGCCAGGCGCTGCGTCTCCTGCTCGCGCGCGACGAGGGCGAAGCCCGGGCGTGCGCGGACAGCCTCGAGGACGACAACGAGCGGCGGCGCACCTTCGACGGGAAGGCGGCGTCCGAGGCCGCGGCCAGGGTCGAGGGCGAGCTCGACTGGCCGCAATGCGCATCGATCCTCCTCTGGTCGGAGGATTGGCACCCCGGTGTCCTCGGGATTGTGGCCTCGCGGATGGTCGAGCGCTTCCAGCGGCCCACAGTCCTGGTCGCGCTCGACGGGGAACGCGGACGCGGCTCGGGCCGGAGCATGCCGGGCCTCGACCTGACGCGCGTTCTGGACGGTTGCGGCGATCTGCTCGAGGCCTACGGCGGTCACGCGCTGGCGGCCGGGTTCACCGTCGCCCGCGATCGATTGCCGGAGTTGCGCGAGCGGTTCGAGCGGCTGGTGCGCGAGCGGATGAGCCCGGCCGACCTGGTCCGGCGCCTGGAATACGACAGTGCGCTCCCTCTGGACGAGTGCGACCTCGGGCTGGTGGAGTGGATCGAGCGCCTCGCCCCGCACGGCCTCGCCAATCCGGAGCCGGTCTTTCATCTTGCGCATGCCGAGGTGACGGCAGCGTCGGTGGTGGGTGGCGGCAAGCATCTGCGCCTCACGTTGCGCGATGGAACCGGCAGCGCCGAGGCGATCGGCTTCGGCTTCGGCGCGCAGGCGGAGGCCGTACGGCGCGCGGGCCAGTGCGCGCTGCTGTTCGTGCCGACCCGCAACGAATGGAACGGGGCCACCCGCATCCAGCTCAAGCTCAAGGGACTCCGGCTGCCGTGAACGGTGCCAGCGCCCACCCCGAGCTGCGCGCGGCGCTGATCGCCGAACTCGAGGAGCGCGCCCCCCGGGTCGACCGGGACCGGGTCGCGACCGCGTTCGACTTCGCCGATCAGGCCCACGGCGACCAGCAGCGCGAGTCCGGCCAGCCGTTCATCTCCCACGCGGTCGAGGTGTGCCGCATCCTGCTCGGCCTGTTCGAGGCGCGGCTCGATACGACGCTCGCGTGCGCGGCGCTGCTCCACGACGTGGTTGAGGACACGGCGATCAAACCGCTGGATCTCGAGAAGCGCTTCGGCAAGGAGGTCGCGGGGCTGGTCGAAGGGGTCACCAAGCTCTCGGGGCTCCACTTCGACAGCCGCGAAGCGGCGCAGGCCGAGAACTTCCGCAAGATGCTGCTCTCGATGTCGCGCGATCTGCGGGTCATCTTCGTCAAGCTCGCCGACCGGCTTCACAACATGCGCACCATCGAGTTCCTGCCCGCCGGGCGCGGGACGCGGATCGCCGCCGAGACGCGGGACATCTACGCCCCGCTCGCCCACCGGCTCGGCATGGCCGGCATCAAACGCGAGCTCGAGGACCTTTCGCTCAAGATCCTCGACGCGGAGGCCTACCAGCTGCTGACCCAGCGCATCCAGGCACGGCGCGACGAGCGCGAGGCGTTCCTCGCCGAGGTGCGCGAGATGATCCAGAGCGGGCTCAAGGCGGCGGGGATCAAGGCCGAGGTGACCGGTCGCCCCAAGCACTTCTATTCGATCTACCAGAAGATGCAGGCGGGTCGGCCGCTCGAGGACATCTACGACCTGTTCGGCCTGCGCGTCATCACCCACACGCGCAACGACTGTTACCGGGCGCTGGGGGTGGTGCACGACCTGCTCGAGCCGGTCGGCGACCGGTTCAAGGACTACATCGCGATGGCAAAGAGCAACCTTTACCAGTCGCTCCATACCACGGTGGTGACGCGCAGCGGCGAGATGGTCGAGGTGCAGATCCGCACCCGCGAGATGCACCGCACGGCCGAGACCGGGGTCGCCGCCCACTACGTCTACAAGCAGGGCGGGCGGGTGGACGAGGAGTTGGACGCCAAGCTCGGCGGGTTCGTGGCGCAGACCGCGGACTGGCAGAAGACGGCCAGCGACGACGAGTACATGGATTTCCTCCGCACCGCCCTCTACCAGGAGGAGGTGTACGTCTACACGCCGCGCCGCGAGCTCAAGCGGCTGCCCAAGGGTTCGACCCCGCTCGACTTCGCTTTCCTCATCCACACCCAGGTGGGCCAGCACACGGTGGGAGCGCGGGTGAACGGCGAGCTGGTCCCGTTGCGCCACGTCCTGCGCAATGGGGACACGGTGGAGATCGTCACCTCGCCGCAGGCCCAGCCGCACGAGGACTGGCTCAAGATGGCGCGCACCACCGGCGCGCGCAGCAAGATCCGACACTGGCTGCGACAGCAGCGACACGCCGACAGTGTCTCGTTGGGCCGCGAAATGGTCGACCGTGAGCTCAAGCGCCTGCGCGTGAAACCGTCGGACGTCGAGCTGGAGGAGATCGCCAAGGAACTTGGCTGCACCGACCTCGATCAGATGTACGCGCGGCTTGCCGAGGGCTCGGTCTCGGTCAACACGGTCATTCGCAAGCTCACGCCCGAGAAGGCGACCTTCGCCGAGCGACTCGCCAAGGGGCCGCTCGAGGCGCTCGGCATCGGGCGCAAGCCCGCGGGTGGCATCCGCATCCACGGCATCGATAACGTCATGCTCCAGTTCGCGCGCTGCTGCCAGCCGGTGCCCGGGGATCGGGTGATCGGCATCGTCACCCAGGGGCGCGGAGTGTCGGTGCACCGGCAGGACTGCCCCAACACGTTCGACGACCGGGTGCCGCGCGAGCGCAAGGTGACGGTGGAGTGGGATGCGGGCCGCGGCGAGACCTTCCCGGTGCGGCTGGTGGTGTACGGGCACGACCGCACCTCGCTGTTGGCCGACATCGCCAAGGCGATCGCCGCCACCCAGGTGAACATCCGCACCGCCGGCATGGCCAGCGAAGATCAGACCGCGCGCGGCGTGTTCGTGGTCGAGGTCACGCACCTGGCCCGGCTGCAGGAGGTGATGGGGGCGATCCGCAAGGTGAAGGGGGTAAGCCGGGTCGAGCGGCGCCAGCGCTTCATCAAGACCGCGCCGGGGCCCCGCAAGGCGAGAGGCGAGCCGTGAGCGCGCTGCGGCAGAGACGCTCCCCGGCGGTCCCGGCTCGTGGTCGCCGGGGCCGGCGCGGATGAGGGCCTTCATCCAGCGGGTCACGCTTGCCCGGGTGACGGTCGAGGGGCGCGTGACTGGGGCGATCGAGTGCGGACTGCTGGTTTTGCTCGGGGCCACGCACGCGGATCGCGAGGTCGAGGCCGACTGGCTGGCGCGCAAGGTCGCCGGCCTGCGTGTCTTCTCCGACACCGCCGGCCACATGAACCTCGACTTGGCCGCGGTGGGTGGCCGGGCTCTGGTCGTCCCCCAGTTCACGCTCTACGGCGACGCGCGCCGGGGACGCCGACCCGACTTCATCGCCGCCGCGCCTCCGGAGCAGGCCGAGCCCCTGTTCGAGCGGTTCTGTGCGACCCTGGCCGGCGCCGGCGTCGACGTCGAGCGCGGCGTGTTCCGCGCCCACATGGCGGTCGAGCTGGTCAATGACGGTCCGGTGAGCCTGATGATCGAGAGCCCGTCGCGCGCGGATGCTCCGGCGTCGGACGATGCGCCCTCGGGCGAGGAACCCGGGGAGGGGTGGGAATGAAGCGTGAGCCGCTCTTCTGGTGCGGGACCGCCCCGCTGGTGCTCGCCTCGGCCTCGCCCCGGCGTGTGAGCTTGCTGCGCCAGGTCGGCGCCGTGTTCACGGTCGTGGATCCGGGACCGGACCGTGACTGGCCCGGCTCGGCCGATCCGCGGCACGGCGTGCGCGCCCTTGCGCTCGAGAAGGCCCGGCGGGTGGTGTCGCGGCGCCCCGGTCGCGTCGTGATCGGCGCCGATACGGTGGTGGTCGTGCGCGGCGAACGCCTGGGCAAGCCACGCGACGCCGACGAGGCATCGGTCATGTTGCAACGGCTGCATGGGCGTACCCACGAGGTATGGACCGGGCTCGCCGTGGTGCGCGACCGCGAGCTGCGGACGGCGGCGGAGTGCGCGAGGGTCCAGTTCATCCGGCTCGGCCCGGATGAGATCGCGAGGTACGTGCGCACCGGCGAGCCCCTCGACAAGGCCGGCGGCTACGGCATCCAAGGTCTGGCCGGCCAGTTCGTGCGCCGCATCGAGGGGGACTACACCACGGTGGTGGGGCTGCCGCTCGCCCGACTTCGCCAGCTGCTGAGCGAGTTCGCGTGACCCGGGCGGGGCCGGGGGGGGGGCGACCGCTGGCCCGGGCGCGGGCCACGACGGCTTGACACTTTTCGCGGCAGCGTGCTAGCGTGCCGCGTTTCATAAGGATAGGGGTGACCTCGCGCGGCGCATGCGGGCCGATGGCCCCGGCGCCCGGCCGTGACGTGCCCGTCATTTGACCGTGTGTCGCCCCGACGATGGAGGAACGCATGAAGACATTTACCGCCCGGCCGGTCGATATCGATCGGCGCTGGCTCTTGGTGGACGCCGATGGCGTGACACTGGGCCGACTGGCGAGCCAGGTGGCAAGCGTGCTGAAGGGCAAGCACAAGCCGATCTACACGCCCCACATGGACACTGGCGACCACGTCGTGGTCATCAACGCGGCCAAGGTCGCGCTCTCGGGGGCCAAGCCGGCCAACAAGAAGTGGTTCCGCCACACGATGTACCCGGGCGGCGCTCACTGGATCACGATCCGCGAATTGATGGAAAAGCACCCGGACCGGGTGATCAGTCAGGCGGTGCGCGGCATGATGCCGAAGACCAAGCTGGGCCGGGCGATGTTGCGCAAGCTCAAGGTTTACGGGGGCGCCGAGCATCCGCACGAGGCGCAGCAACCGATCGCCTGGCAGCCCAAGGCATGAGGCGGGGACCGAGGAAACCATGACGACGACGACCAACAAGCCGCGCACCGGCCGGCGCAAGGAGGCCGTGGCGCGTGTGCGCCTGCTCCCGGGTTCCGGCAAGATCACCATCAACGACCGCACGCCGCTCGAGTACCTGACGCGCGAGACACTGGCAAAGCACGCGCTGCATGCGCTCACGGTGGCCAACATGGTGGGCAAGGTGGATATCGTGGCCCGTGTGCACGGCGGCGGCCTGAGCGGCCAGGCAGGCGCGGTCCGCATGGGGATCGCGCGCGCGCTGCTTTCGCAGGACGAGACGTTGCGGAGTGTGCTGGGTCGCGAGGGTCTGCTGACCCGTGACTCACGCATGAAGGAGCGGAAGAAGTACGGTCAGCCCGGCGCCCGCAAGCGCTTCCAGTTCAGCAAGCGCTAGGCAGGCTGCTGAAAGGGCCGAGCACAAGGCGGCGAGGAAACGACGAGCGAGGCGTATCTAGGGATACTCCGCAGCGAGGAGTGACCGAGTCAACGCAGTGATCGGGCTTTTCAGCAGTCTGCAGGAGACGGGAGACATCACACACGCCTCGACGGAGGCGCCCGGGGTCCCGCCCATGGTGGCGGGGGACGGCGCCGCAGACGATCGCCGAGGCGGAGGAACCAACCCCAGGGGAGGCATGCGGTGGCCGAGATCACCATGAAGGACCTGCTCGAAGCGGGAGTCCACTTCGGGCATCAGACCCGGCGCTGGAATCCACAGATGAAGAAATTCATCTTCATGGAGCGCAACGG
>CAYONG010000254.1:0-18150 GCA_964405235.1 uncultured bacterium
TGCCTTCTCGACGGAACACGGTCATGCGGCTCGGCCCGGGACGCCGGCGCAACCCGCG
The DNA here is from genome assembly GCA_964405235.1 of uncultured bacterium. Classification (GTDB taxonomy): domain Bacteria; phylum Eisenbacteria; class RBG-16-71-46; order RBG-16-71-46; family RBG-16-71-46; genus WS-11. The sequence goes on from CAYONG010000254.1 coordinate 59, forward strand.
GATACTAGAGTGACTCGTCGTCGAAGCGCCCGGCCTTCTTCTTGATCCGCCACGGAGCGACACGAAAACCGAACGGCCGCCCACATGGGCGGCCGCAGGGCACGAAACTGTGCCTTGACGACAGGTCGTTCCATACTAGGGCCTGGGCGTAGCGCAGCTTGTCATGGGTGTCCTGGTCGATCGTGACCTGCAGCGCGAACCGCTCGGCTGACAGGGGCGTCACCCGGGGTCGCAGGGCCGGGGTCTCGGTCCGCCCCGAGGCCTGTTGATCGGTCAGCACGTCAACTGGCCGTGCGGCCAGTTGGTCGGTGCAGGTCGTTGCGGCCATGGCCTCGACCCGGGTCGGCACGTCCGGCCGCGGGAAGCGCTCTGCCAGCAGCCGCTCGATCTCGGCGTTGGTCCTGTGCGCGGCCGCCGCCAGCAGCCCATCGGCGGTGTCCAGAGTCAGGTAGGGCGTCAGTAACAGCACCGAGCTCAGGCTCAACCGGCCGTCCGCCAGGGTGGCAAAGATGGCCGGACACTGCCGGGCCATGCGCGCCGCCCGGATGCGCTTGTAGGCCGTGTCCTCGGACATCCGCAGCTCGCCCACGCAATAGGCGTAGAGCGACGGATAGGCCGCCGGCAGGTAGAGCCTGCGCTCGTCGACTTCGGCCAGATGGGCGAGCAGCGCCGCCGTCGTGGCTCGGTCCCGGGCGACCAGCGCCGCCAGATCGCTCAGGAGCGTTGAATCGGAGAGATGGGACAGCGCGTAGATGCTCACGGAGGTGACTCCGCGGGGGCGGGTCACGGGGGCGAGAGGCATTCATAGCATGGGCCGTTTCGAGGCGCACAGAGCCTCGCCCGACGCCTCGCGCGTCCCCGCGCGAGAGTTGTCGTGCGCGGGGAGCCTTCATCCCGCGAGGCGGCGGCAGGCGCACGCTGGCGAGCGATGGCCGAAGGCCCCGTGCGTGGCGGACGATCGGGCGCGCGAGGGTGTCAAGACGAATCGTCGACACACGGACGCAATGGGTCCAGGGCGACCCCGCCGGACGCCTCGACACTGGCCGGCCCAATCGGCTCGCCGCCCCTGATGCCGAATCAGGAAAAGCGATTCAGCGCCCACGGGCGGCCATCGCGCATCTTTGTCGCCGCCCGTCAGGCGGCGACTCCCCCACCCCGATGCGAAGCGAAGAGTTATGCTTGGTGCTGCGAAAACCACTCCATCACGCCGGTCTCGCTGCACCCACTCGACGGAGGGAAGTCCTGGTGTCCACATCGCGCCTGCCTAGGCCCCTGTTTGCTTCGATCGTCGGGATCTCGCTCTTCTGCGGGCTGGCGTCGGCCAACCTCCCCGACCTTCCGGCGCCCGACGTGGTGCGCCTCTCGGATGAGGCGCGCTGGTTGTTCGACGAGGGCAAGCTCGACCCCAGCAACCCGATGGGTCCGCGCGGGCACCGGCTCGGTCCGGCCGGGGCCGAGGCCGAGTCCCTGCACAGCTATGACGCGATCCACTACCGCCTCGACGTCACGCTCTCGCGGGTGGCCAACCTCCTCTCGGGCACCATGACGCTCGACCTTCAGGTGGTCGATCCCGGCATCACCCAGATCGATCTGCACGACCAGGGGCTCAACATCCTGGCGGCGCGCGTGAACGGCGTGGCGCGCACGTTCAGCGTCTCGGCGGGCAAGCTCCTGATTCCCGTCTGCCAGGGCGCCGACTGCCCATCGCATGGCGCAGGTGACCCGCTTCAGGTGACCGTCGACTACACCGCCTCCCCTCTCGGCCGCGGCTTCTTCTACTACCCGCGCAACAGCTACACCTTCGCCGAGCCTTACGATGCCCGGTACTGGTTCCCGTGCTACGACCTGCCGAACGACAAGGCAACGCTCGACGTCTACTCCACCGTGCCGGACAGCAACGTCTGTGTCTCGAATGGCGTGCTGCTCTCGGTGGCGCCGGGCGCTCCGGGGACGATGGTGTACCACTGGCAGGAGACCCACGCGCTCGCCACCTATCTGGTCGCAGTCACGGTCGGCCGTTTCTGGCAATGGACCGAATTCGCGGGCTCGTTGCCGATCCTCGAGAGTGTCTTTCCGGAGGACTCCACCAAGGCCAAGTTCGACTTTGCCAACGTCCCGTCGATGATCCCGGCATTCGCCGCGCGCTGGGGGCCCTATCCCTTCGACAAGTACGGCCAGGTGGCGGTCACCCCCTTCGGCGCCGGCGGGATGGAGCACCAGACCATCACCACGATCAATCGCACCTGGGTGCGCGGGGATCGCCAGCTCGAGGACGGCTTGTCGCACGAGCTGGCGCATCAATGGTGGGGCGACATGGTCACCTGCGTCGATTTCCGGAACATCTGGCTGAACGAGGGATTCGCGAGCTATGGCGAGTGCGAGTGGAAGGAGGACTTCTACGGAGCCGCGGCCTACGACTCCTATGTGCAGGCGCAGATGAATTCGGCGCTCAACTCGGACAACAACCTGCGCTACGCGCTCTACGATCCGCCGACGGCCAACCTGTTCGGCAACACCATTTACAAGAAGGGCTCGCTGGTCCTGCACATGCTCCGACGCGTGCTCGGCGACGGTCCGTTCTTTGCCGGGATGCAGCTCTACGGAGAGCGCTTCAAGTACGGCACGGCCTCGACCGCAGATTTCGCACAGGCGATGGAGGACGGCAGCGGGCAGGAACTCGACTGGTTCTTCAGCGAATGGGTGTACGACAAGGGCCTCCCAACCTACAACTGGTCGTGGCAGGCCGCTCCCACCGGGCCCGCGCAGAGCACGGTGCTCGTCTACGTTCACCAGGTGCAGACCAACGCTCCGTACTTCCGCATGCCGATCGAGCTGCGGGTGCAACGCGCCGGGGGGCTTCCCGACACGACGGTGACGAAGACGAACGACGCGATCGCGGAGCAGTACCTAGTCTTTGTCGTCGAGGGGAGCGTCACGAACCTGGTCTTCGACCCGCGCAACAGCATCTACAAGCGCGTCCAGCAGATCACGACGGACGCTCCCGGCCCGTTCGCAAGCCCCGGCCCGGCCGTGTTCGTGAGCGCGGCGCCCAATCCGTCGCGGGTTTCCACCCGGTTGACGGTTCAGCTCTCAGCACCCGCGAGCGAACCGATCGAAGTCACTATCTACGACTCGGCGGGACGTGCCGTGCGCGCGCTCGGCCCATCGCAGGCCGGCCTGACCAGGGCGGGCTTCGATTGGGACCTCCGCGACCGCTCCGGTCGCCTGGTGGCCCCCGGCCTCTATTTCGCCCAGGCCCGCGCCGGTGCGAATCACGAAGAGCGGCCGATCATCGTCGCGAGATAGCGCGTCGCCATTCGTCTCGAGGTTGAGCGGGCACGTGGGCCTCTGACCGCAGCGCGACCTATCGCAGGCGCACGACGCGACCGGTGGCCTGCGGGTCCCTCCAGCGGGCGTGGAGGATGTAGAGGCCCGGCTGCGCTGGTGCGCCGGAGTCGTCAGCCCCGTCCCAGTTCAGCGCAGGTCGTGGGATGCCGAGGGCCCACGTGCATTCCGCACGGGCACGCATGGCATCTTGGCGCGCCACCCCGCTCACCCCCGACGGCTTCCCCGCGCGAGCCCCCGTCCCGCCGCACGGCGACGGCCGATCGTCGCCGCGCGGCGTCCGGCACGAAGCCTGCCACGCGAAGCGGAACTGCCAGCATCCCGGACGCTGGAGGACTCAGCCGTGCTCACCACCACCCGCCTCGCCCCCCGGTCGACCCGTCTCCCCGCCCCGCCGCTCCCGGAGCGGACCACCTGGGCGCGCATCGCCCTTGCGATCATCGTGGGGACGCTCTCCCCCGTCGGGTTCCCGGACCTCGCGGGGTCCGCGCGGGGCGGTCTCGCCCACGCTCAGCCCGCCCCCGACATCACCCGACCGGCGGCGATCACCGACCTCGGGACAAGCGGCCCGGTCCACTATGTCGATCGCTCGCATCCCTCGGCGAGCGACACGGGCCCGGGCACCGAGGGCGCCCCGTGGCTGACGATTCTGCACGCCGTGAAGACCGCGCGCGCGGGGAATACCGTACTCATCAGGCGTGGGACGTACCCCGAGAACGAAAGCGGCAGGGTTGCGGTGGCGAATTCCGGCACCGCGCGCAGCCCTATCACCTTCGCGGCCTACCCGGGCGACGAACGCCAGGTCATCATCACCGGCGCAACGTTCCGCATCGCCGCGAGGAGCTACATCGTCGTGCGCGGGCTCAAAGTCACCGGCGTAACCAGCACCTCGTCGCCGCAAGGCATCTCCATCGAAGGCCCCGGCACCGACATCACGCTCTCCGGCAACGAAACCTATGGCACCTATTCATCGGGGATCGGAGTCTGGGGCGTCTCGTGGAGCACGGATCCCACCGACTACCAGCACCTGTTCAACATCGTCATCGAGAACAACCTCATCCGCCGGGCCTGCGACGGCGGCTACAACGAGTGCATCACCATCTCGAATGGCGTGAACAACATCATCGTCCGCAACAACGAAGTCACGGAGTCGGGCAACACGGTCAACGGTGGCGAAGGCATCGACTTCAAGGAGGGCGTCTTCGGCGGGCAGATCTACGGCAACTACGTGCACGACATCGTCAAGGCCGGGATCTACCTGGACGCCGCCGGCGTGGGGATCGGCCCGGGGGGCGTCGAGAACATCGACATCTTCGGCAACATGGTCCGCAACATCGGCACCGGTGAGGGCATCGAGCTCGGCACCGAGGGGACAGGAAATCTCAAGAACATCCGGGTCTTCAACAACGTGGTCCAGGGCGTCAACAAGAACGGCTTGCTCGTCTACGCGCATCCCTCGGGCTCGGGGACCGCGACCGGCATCACCCTCATGAACAACACCTCGTACAACAACACGCGGTATGGCGTGCGGATCGACTGGCCGTCGACACGCGCGAGCGGCATTCACGTTCAGAACAACATCGCCTACCTGAACGGATACGGAGATTGGAGCGTGGCCAGCGGTTCCGCCGCCACGGCAGAGCACAACCTCTGGGGCATCGACCCGCGGTTCGTGGACGCCCCGGCAGGCAACCTGCGGCTGCGCTCGGGGTCGCCAGCGGTCGACGCGGGCTCACCGAATGGCGCACCGGCCGTCGATTTCGCGGGAACTGCCCGACCGCAGGGTGCCGCCGTCGACATCGGAGCTTTCGAGCTGCAGCCCTGAGTGCCGCCACGACTTCCACCGCTGGCCGCGCACGCCTGGCTGGTACGACCGCTGGGTGCGGTAGGCTGTCACGATCGCCTGGCACGGTTCCCCCTGTGAATGGCGGCTGGAGCTCAGCTGGAGGTGCCCCGTGAATGCGACGGCGCTTTGAACCCTGGTCGGTCTCAATACTGCGTACACGAACCGAAGGGCAAGCTGAAGCTCTGCCACCCCGACACCAAGATCCAGAACGTCCTGGTGATCACGCGCCTCTCGCTGGTGTTCGGCGTCTATCCCACCGAGCGCGAGGCCGTGGAGAGCTTTACCCCCGGGGAATGCGAGGAAATCCAGCGCGCTCATCACCTCGAATGGGGCCAGACGAGCACGACGCTCACAGCCGCCGCCTCGCCTTGAGCGCCGGCCACGGCTCCCGGGTCGGACTCCGCGATCATCCGGGCTCGTCGCGAAGCAGCCGCCGGAGCGCAGCCGTACGCCAGCCGCTCTCGGCCCCCATGGCGAGCCAGCGCGCCGCGGCATCCGCAGCGCCGTCGGGCGGAGGCTCTTCCCGCATCGCCGCGTTGCAGAGCCCGAGCCACCGGACGAGGAGCTCCCACCGCTCCTGGTTGAGCCACTCCTCCTCGCCGCCTCGGTGCACGAGCAGAAACGTGCGCCCGCGTGGCTCGTCGAGGGCCGCGCGCAGAGCGTCACCCATTCCTTCCGGCAGCGTCGCGAGCAGCTGGGCCGCCTCGGTGCCGAGCGCAGCCGCCTCCGGCGAGGCGCCCGCGGCCGACAGCGCCTCGCGCAGCGGACGGTCGAGAACGACTGCGTCGAGCAGGGCCGCAACCGCGTCTTGCGTTTCGAGGCTGGCGAGCAGGTCGAGGGTCGCCCTCGTGGCCGCCCAAGCACGGAGGATCCGTGCGTCGTCACTGTCGACGGCACTGCGCGGCCGGCCGAGGCACCGCGCGATCGCCGCCGAGACGGCCGCCGCCTCCGGGCCCGCCGAGCCCTCGCGCTCGCGAACGCTCTTGAGGCCGCGCGCCAGTCCGTCGGCGAGCTGCTCGGGCGGCTCGTCGCTCCGCCCCGCGGGTCCGACCGCCTTTGCCAACGCACGGTGCAGAGGGCCGTACCGCACCTCCGCCAGAGCGCGCTCCGCCGAGGCGACCGGCCCGCCGCCGAGCGCACGAGCCAGCTCTCTCCACGGTGCGGCCGCGGCGTCCTGGACCACCCGGAAGTCCGTGAAGACGTGATAGCCGAACGCGCGGAGCTCCAGGTACAGGCCGCGCTCGGCGAGCTCCTCGGTCGCCCTCACCCACTCGAGGCCCGTCGTCGCGTCCCGGAACACGACGAACGAATCGTGGGCCACCGGCAGGGCGAGCGCGGACGCCAGCGCCGGCGTGTGCAGCGCGCCGTCCTCACCACGGACCGGGACGCTGCGCAGGACGCGGCCCCTCGTCTCGGCGTACTTGTTGTGGAACACGACCAGCGCGCGCTCGTCGCCCGCACGGTTGGAGTGGGCAAACACGTTCTCGTCGACGCCGCCGTCCGTCTCGAAGTCGTACAGGGCGAAGTGCGCGACGCCGCTGAAGAGGTGCCGGCGCTGCAGCAGGGGGAAGATCTCGCGCTCGTGCCGGGCGACCAGCCAGTCGGTGGGCACCTCGTCCCACTTCGCACGGGCGTACTCCATGCCGTACTTCTCCTTGAAGCCCTCGACCTGGCCGTGGGCGAACATCGGCAGGCCTGGCAGGGTGCACATCAGGATGCAGACGCCAAAGTACTTGTCCCCGTCACCGAACTGGCCGATCGCCGTCTCCTCGTCGGGATTCGACATGAAGCTCACGAACCGCTCGAGGATGCGCGGATCGAAGTCGAGGACGTTGCGGATCGTCTCCCGGTACTTGGCGTTCTCCTCGCGGTTCAGCATATTCATGAACGCCGAGTTGTAAACGCGGTGCATGCCGAGCGTCCGGACGAAGTAGCCCTCCATGAGCCAGAAGGCCTCGGCGAGCAGCAACGTGGCTGGCGCCTCGCGTGCGACCGTGTCCACGACCTCGCGCCAGAATTCCACGGGCACGCGGGCGTCGAACTCCTCCTGGGTCATCGCGTGCTCGCCCCGCGACGGGATGTCCGAGCCGTGCCCGGGAAGGGGGAACCACAGGCGCTGGTAGTGCCGCTTCGCCAGGGTCATGGCGGCATCGAAGCGGATGATGGGGAACATCCGCGCCACGTGTAGGATGGTTTGGATGACCGCGTACCGGACCTCCGGCTTCGTGTAGTCGAGCTGGGCGGTGTCGTTCCACGGCATGCTCGTGCCGTCGTTGCCGTGGTAGATGAACGTCTCCTGCCCGCTGCCGCGGTCCAGTCTCTTGAACACGACGGACGCGTCGGTGTGGGTCCAGTAGCCGTCCTCCAGGAAGACCCCGACGCGCCCGTCCTCGCTGAGGTCGGGGCCGGTGAACTGGTAGGCCGGGAAGGGCGGCAGCGGGGTCTGCACGAACCACTCCGGGTGCTTCACGACCCAGTCGGCGTCGATCGCCACGTGATTCGGCACCATGTCCGCCGCGAGCCGGATGCCGAGTCGTGCTGCGCGGTCTCGCAGATCGCGCCACGCGCCCTCGCCACCGAGCTCGTCGGCGACGTCGTAGCGCCTCAGCGAGTACGCCGACGCGAGCGCGTCCTGGTCTCCGCGCATCTGCTTGACGCGGCGCGAGGCGTGGCTCCTCTCGAACACGCCGATGAGCCACAGCCCCGAGAAGCCCCGCGACGAGAGCCGCGCAAGCTCCTCGTCGGGGATCTGGTCGAGCCGCTTGATCTCGCGGCCGTACTGGCGCGAGAGCTGGCCCAGCCAGACGTAGACGGACTTCGCCAGCAGCACCACTCGGGGCATCCAGTCGGTGTCGACGCTGTACCGGCGCTCCTCGGGCACGGCGCGCGCGGCGAACCGCAGGGGCTCGGAGACGGGAACGCCAGGGCCTGGTCCCTTGGGACGATAGCGCTCTCGCTCCTCTTGGATCGCGGCCGGCAGCGCCAGCCGATCGAGCAGACCGAGCGCGTGGAGGTCAAAGAGCTGGCTCCAGTGCTCGGCGATCCAGGCGAGCTGCGCCAGGGCCGAGCCAGGCGCGTGGCGGATCGGCGCGAGCAAGGTGTCCACCAGGCTCTCGCCCCCGGGACCCGCCGGGCTCACGCCGGCGAAGAACCTCTGACAGGCATCGACGACCGCGCGGTACGAGGTCGGAAGATCCGCGTCCGTCACGATGGGGCGCACCGGGTCGTACGCGGGGTTCCGGTTGGCGAGCCAGACGAGCAACAGCTCCTCGGTAACCCAGTCCTCGGCGGCGGTGCCCTCGCGCGCGAAGAGGCCCTCGACGCTGTCCTGGCGCCGGTAGATCGGCGGCGTCGGGAACGTCGCGACGAACCCACGCAGCACGTCGGCCAGGCCCGTGCCGACCTCGTGCCGGAGCTTCCCGAGGAGCAGACCGAAGGCCTGGGGGTGCGCGCGGCGGTAGTGCGCGATCACCCGATGCGCCACCTCGTGCAGGAGCGCCATCGCCATGGACTCCGCCACACCCAGTTTGCCGCCCCGAAGGTTGTACGCGTCGCAGAAGTGCTGCGCGTCGATGGGGCTCGCGAACGAGATGTCGCCCCGAGGCTGGAAGATGCCATCCGGCCAGCCGTAGGCGTCGCGCGCAGCGGTCCTCGCGTGCATGTCAGTGGGCGGCTGCCGTCTGCAAGCAGGTCCTGCCCTTGTAGAAGTAGGCCAGGACCGCGAAGACGACCGACGCGACCGCCATCAGTGCGGCGAAGATCCAGAAGAACTTCGACAGGTCAAGGAGGGTCTCCATCGGCGCCAGGAACGCCACCAAGACGTTGCCGAACGTCACGCACAGCATCCAGAAGCCCATGATCGTGCTCTTCATCGTGCGCGGCGCCCGCGTGTAGGCGAACATGGACAATGATGGATAAGAATTATGGATAATTTCCTTTCGCGCCCATGCGAGCCTAGTCCCCTCCCGGCTGCTGCCCAAGGGCTTTCTTCCCCCCGCCGACCCGCTGACCCGCTGGAACGCCCCCATCGGTCCGCGGCGCCCCGCGTGACACCCTCCCGCCGGCCCGCCGCGCGTCCGTGCGTCATGGCCCGGCAGCCTTAAGGAGTCGGGATCGAGCAACTACGGCCCGTACGACTTCGACAGCATCATGCACAATGGGCGGTGCGGGTATCCGAAGATGGGGCTCTCCTGCGTTGCGCCCGATCTGACGATCGTGGTGAACCCGCCCTACGACACGGTCTGGCAACTCGCGATTGGGCAGCGTACTCATCTGAGCCGCATGGAAAAACTGTTGCTCTCGTTCCTCCACGCGCTGTCGAGCTGGCGCTTCATGGATGCCAATGGGGCTTCGGAAGCGGCGCGTTCCTCGATCCGTGATCGAGCTTCACCGACGGCGTCTTCGGTACGCCGAGCGGCGGCACCATGTTCGTCCAGTCGGGGAACGATGCGCTGGGTTTTGCCCAAAGCATCAGCACCCCGATGCGCATCGAGGCGCCGCTGGGCTCGGTGCGGATCGATCGGGGTCCGAGTGCAGCGCAGGCGGCGCTACGGCGCTTCGCGCGCGGCCGCCTGCCCCCCGGCGCTCGCAGGCTCCCAGCCTCGCCAAGGATACTGCGACTTCGACGATCCCCCGCGGCATCATCGACAGCGGCTCGACGTGCGCGGGCGTACGCGCACGTCGAGCCCCCGTCGCATCCTGCCTAGCGGATGATGGCGATTCGCCGGCGGAGGTCCGTTCCCGGCGCCTGCATGCGCACGAAGTAGAGGCCCGCACGCAAGTCGCCCGCGTCCAGCAGCGTGGTGTAGCGCCCCGGTTCGCGCACGCCGTCGGCGAGCTTCGCCACCTGCCGGCCCTGAACGTCCACGAGACTGATCTGCACGCGCGAGCGCGACGGCACCGCGAAGGCGAGTTGCGAGACTCCTCGCGTGGGGTTTGGAGCGACCGGCGAGAGCTCGAACGCCGCGACCGCCCCAACCAGCGTGACCGGGACCGGCGCCGTCGTGAACTGCCGCCCGTCGCGCCAGACGCCCGCGAGCCGGTACCAGGTGGTCCCGGCGGCCGCTGGCTCGCGATCGATCACCGTGCTGATGCCGGAGCGCTCCTCGACCGCGCCGCTCACGCGCGACCACGCACCCGTCTCGGACGCACCGCGTTCGGGCGCTGCGTTCGCGACGAGCGAGGGATCGCTCAGCTTCCATTCGATGTGCACGCCGTCGGCGGCGCTCTCGGCGCGGAACAGTTCGACGAGCGTAGGCGTGGCGATCTCGGAGATCGAGAACGCCGCGTCGCTCAGATCCGAACCGGCGGTGCCCGCCCAGTCATGGGCGTCGACGCGCAAGAAGGCATTGCCGGCGACCGCGGGCCCCGTGCCGATCCAATCGTAGGAGCCGGTGTTCGAAACGCCGGCGGCGATCAGCTCCCAGGGCCCCGAGGGGCCGCTGCGCGACAGGTAGAGATCGACCCCCGCGATCCCGCGACCGCCCGACGCCGTCCAATGGAGCGGATTGTGGGCGCCGATGATCAGCATCTCGCCGCCGTTGGCCGAGACGACACTCGCGGAAATGGGCGTCGGGTCCGCCCGGTCGATCGCGGCGAGGAAAGGAAGGATCTGCCCGCAGATGGTGCTGAAACCGCCGCCCGCGTAAACCCGCGAGGCGTCGGCGGCAAGCGCGCCGACGCTGTTGTAGCCCGCAGCGTCGGGATTCCAGGCGCTCGCGAGCCCCGTCGTCGCGTCGAGCGCAGCGATGGCGCTTCGGGACTGGCCGCCGATGAACGTGAACGCGCCACCCGCGTACACCGTGGAGCCGCTCACCAATAGCTTAGGCGCCGGGTCGTTCGGGCTCGGGTCCCAGGGGGTCGCGAGTCCCGTGAGCGCGTCGACCGCGCCCGTGAACAAGCGCGGCTGGCCACCGAGGTTGCCGAAGTAGCCGCTGGCGTAGACGGTGGAGCCGCTGGACACGATTGTTCGAACGAAGCTATCTGCGGCTGGATCCCAGGCACTCGGAAGCCCGGTGCCGGCATCGAGCGCGTAGAGCCAGCTGGGTGGGCCGCCACCCGCGTAAACGGTTGATCCGCTCACCGCGAGCGCGCCGCCCGCGTAAATCGGCCCGGGGTCCCAGAGGGTTGCGAGCCCGCTGCCGGCGTCGAGCGCGGCGATGCCGGCGCGCGGTTGACCGCCGATGGTGGTGAAATAGCCGCTCGTGTAGACCGTCGAGCCATCTATCGCAAGGTTCGTGGCGTAAGAGTCCGGAGCGGGATCCCAGGGCAGCACCGCGCCAGTGGTCGCATCGATCGCGGCGATGCCGTTTCGCGGCACGCCGCCGATCGTCGGAAAGTATCCAAAGAATCCGGCCACGTAGATCGTGTTGCCGCTCGCGGCGAGTGCGAGATCGAGGCTCAGGGGCGAGGATCCGGCGTTGGGATTCCACGGCGTGACCAGCCCGGTCGTGACGTCGATCGCGGCGAGTCCGGGGCGCGCGGCGCCGCCCACACTCCCGCTCAGGAAGACCACGGATCCGTTGACTCCGACCACGCTCCCACCGTGCGCTTTGGGGTCCCAGGCACTCGCGAGCCCGCTGGCGGCGTCGAGCGCGGCAAATCCGAAGCGGGGCTCCCCCCCAATCGAGCTGAAGAACCCGCTCGCATAAACCCTGGAACCGTGCACCGAGAGTGAGATGACATCGCCGTCCGGATCGGGGCTCCAAGAAGTGGCGAGCCCGGTCGAGGCATCGATCGCGGCCAGGTTGCTGCGCGCCTGCCCCCCAATGCTGACGTAGAATCCGCCCGCGTATACCAGGGATCCGCTCACGGCGAGCGTGGACACGGACCCTCCGAAATAGGGGCCCATGGCGTTCGGATTCCACGCGGTGGCGGCTCCCGTGGCTACGTCGAGGGCAGCGAGGCCGTTTCGATTCTGGCCGCCGATGAAGTCGAAACGGCTGCCCACGTACAGCGTGGAGCCGTCCAGCGCAAGAGCGTCCACCTGCGCCGGAGAGCCAAACTGCGTGGCAGCGGGATCCCAGGTGGTAACGGCTCCCGAGCCAGCGTCGATAGCGGCGAGGCCGTTGCGCGACTGACCACCAATCATGTTGAAGCCGCCCGCCGCGAAGACCGTGGAGCCATCGACGACCAGCGCGCGTACTACCCAACTCGCGTTGGGATCCCACGCCGTCGCGACCGCTGTGCCGAGATCGAGCGCGCCGATGTAGTTGCGCGGCTGGCCGCCCAGCGTGGTGAAATCCCCGCCGAGATACAGAGTCGAGCCGCTGCGCACCATCACCCACACGGCGGCGTCCGCGCCGGGGTTCCAGCCATCGAGCGTTCCGTCCGCCCGGATGTGCGCGAGGTTCGCCCGCGGCGCGCCGTTGATCGACGTGAAAGTCCCGCCAACGTACCAGCCTCCGAGGCCGTCCGCGATCGCGGCCTGCACGTAGCCGGTCACCCGTGGCCAGCCGGGTACGCGCTCAGCGGTCGTCTGGTCTAGCGCGACGAAGCCACCTGTGGCGGGCCCCACCCACGAGAACTGCCCGCCGATGTAGAGGGTATTCCCTTCGAGGACGCTGGCGATGACAGCTCCGTTCGTCACGGGGAAGTTCGGGTCGGCCTGCTGGGCGTCGCTGCGAGAGGCGATCGCGGCGATCGCCAGGATCACGGCAAGGCCGAGCAGCGGCACCAGGACGGTGGGGGTGGCGCTGCGAAATCCATCGGTGCGTGGTCTCGGGAGGTGCATGGCGGCCTCGCTGCAGGGTGAGAATCGAGCACAGGCACCCGCGGCGGATCGGGCGCGGCCACAATGCTAGTCCACACGCCAGGGGATTGGCGAGTGCTTTGTTCGGACGACCTGCAGGATATCCACGGCGTCGTGGCAGCGACGCCGCGACGTCCTGGGATGCGGCGGGAGCACCAGGAAGTGCAGGCTCTTCTCGAAGGATCACCGCGCGGCGGGTTTCCTCCTGCGCGACGGCGCCCAGGGAAACCAATGCACCCCGGGTGGCACTCCGACCTGGGCCTCGTCCTTCCCTGGAAGGAACGCCTACCGGGGCGATGGATAATGGATAGATGAGATGAAGCGGCTGAGCCCCGCTGGAATGTGGTGCCCGTTACGGGGTCCACGGGATGTTTCACGCGGTCTATGCCGCACGCAGGGAGTTTAGCCATGGAGTACATTGGCATCGACGTGCACCTGAGCGAAAGTCAAATCTCGATCGTCACCGACCAGGGCGAGAGGCTCGAGCGCCGCATCCGCACCCTGCGGGAGCGATTCGCTGAGCTGCTCGGCGGCCGACCCGGTGGTGCGGCGGCTCGAGACCGTTCCCAATATCGGGCCGGTCACCGCGCTGAGCTTCGTCGCCACCCTGGACCGGGTGGAGCGCTTTCACGATGTCCACGAAGTGCACCCGGGTCTCGTAGCGCTCCGGCACGTGATCCGCCCAGCGGGCCAGGAACTCGAGTATGAACGTGCAGGCGCGACCGACCGGACAACCTGGTCCTGCTTGCAGTGCGTGCGGGAGGTGCCTAGGCTTGCCCCGAGGAGAACAGACTGGCCGCGGCCGCCGGGCCGCTCTCGGAACACCCTGCCGCAAGGAGGCCTCCCGTGACGGCTTGTTCCGCATCGCGCTTCGTGGTGTCCGGTGTGCTCATCGTCCTGGGCTCGATCGGGAGCGCCGTTGGGCCTGCGTTCGCGGCAGAATCGTTGGGTGCCGAGGTAGATTCTCTCCGCGCGGTGATGCGGGCTGGCCATTACGCCGATGCCGAGCGCCGCGCCCGTGCCCGGCTGGTTACGTTTCAGCCGGCCGACAGCGTGGAATCCCTCTTCGTCTCGCGCATGCACCTGCTCCTGGCCGAGGCGATTCGCCGCGGAGGCCGCCCGAACGATCCGGAGGCCGAGAGGAGCTACCGGATCTCGATCGATGTCCGTGAACGCGTCCAGGGCTTGGACCACCCCGATCTGATCCCCGCGCTCGACCTCTACGGCGTGCTGCTATCGGCCCGCGGCGAGTTTGACAAGTCCAAGGCCATGCTCGGCAGGGCGATCGCGCTGGCCGAGAAGAACTTCGGCCCCGAACACTTCAACGTCGCGCGGGCGCTCATCGATCTCGGCGTTGTCTATGAGGAGATGGGCGACTACAACGCGGCCCTTGCCACGCAGGAGCGTGTACGGGCCATCTACGAGAGAACACTCGGCCCCGAACACCAGGACGTTTCGCTCGTGCTCCACAACCTGGCCAACGTACGCGTTCTGATGGGGGACCTGTCCCTGGCCCGCTCGCTCGAGGAACGTTCCCTGATGCTGCTCCAGCGTGGGGTCGGCAGGGAACATCCCGAGGTTGCGATCACCCTGGGCAATCTGGGCACCATCCTGCGCGGCATGGGCGACTTCCGCGCGGCACGGGATACGCTGGAGGCGGCGCTCGCGATCAAGCAGAGGGTGATGGGGGCCACCAATCCGTCGGTCGGCATGTCCTACCTGAGCCTGGGTGCGCTGCTCGCGAACCAGGGCGACCTGGCCCGCGCCCGGCCACTGATCGAGCACGCGCTGGCGATCCACGAGCAGTCGCTCGGGGCCGATCACCAGCAGGTGGGCTCGGACCTGTTCGATCTGGCTTCCCTCCTAGATCAGTCGGGCGAGAACACCGCGGCCCGCCCGGTCTATCGGCGTTCGATCGCGGTGTTCGAGAAGTCGCTAGGACCCGAACACCCGAGCCTTGCGTTCGCCCTCGAGGGGCTGGGCTCGCTCGAACTGGAGGACGGGAACGTCTCCGCCGCCGATTCGCTGTGCCGACGCGCGTTCGCGATCCGTGGCAAGGCCCTGGGCCCCGACCATCCCGACAACGCCAGGAGCCTGTTCAATCTCGCGAACGTGCGAGGGCGAGAAGGCCGCGCCGCCGAGGCAGAATCGCTCTCGACCCGGGCCGTGGCCATCTGGACCCGGGCCCTGGGGCCGGACCATCCCGATGTGGCCCAGGCCCTATTGCAGCGGGCGACCCTCGAGGCCGAGCGGGGCGCCATGGCCGAGGCGCTGGACCACGCGCTCGAGGCCGAACGGATCGGCCGCGAGCACCTTCGGCTCACCAGCCGTTCGCTCGCCGAGCGCGAGGCATTGCGCTACTCGGCGACGCGCGCGTCCGGACTCGATCTGCTGTTGACGCTGGCCGCGAAGGGAATCGGGAGCGCCGAGACCCGGCGCGTGTTCGACGCCGTGGTGAGGTCGCGCGCCGTGGTGCTGGACGAAATGGCATCGCGTCGCCGGTCCCTCTCAGCGAGCGGCGATTCGGTATCGGCGAAGCGCGAGGCCGTCCTGATCGCGGCGCGGGAGCGGCTGGCGAATCTGGTCGTGCGCGGGCCAGGCAGCGAGACCGTCGAGCGGAATCGCGCACAGCTCGATCGCGCCCGCGCGGCAACGGAGGAGGCCGAGCGGGAGCTGACGCGGTCCAGCGCGATGTTCTCGCGCGAGGTGGTCGGCAAGCGGATCGGCCTGGACGAGGTGGACCGCGCGCTTCCGGCCGGGAGCGCGCTGGTGGCGTTCGCGCAGTATCGGAAGAAACCGATCGATGCTCACGGGCCGGGGTCCCGTCCCGACATGCCGTGCTACCTGGCATTCGTCCTGCCGGCGGTCGGGCAATCCCCGCAGGTGGTGGATCTGGGGCCGGCGAATCTCATCGACCACGAGGTTGGGGAGTGGAAGCGTGAAGCGGGGGGCGGCTCGCTGGTCGTGGGGGCGCCTGCGCGCGTCGCGGAAGAGTCCTATCGCGAGACTGGCGCTTCATTGCGCAAGCGCGTCTGGGATCCGCTGCAACCTTCGATGGCCGGCACGGGCCGGGTCTTCATCGTGCCCGACGGCACGTTGAACCTGGTCAGCTTCGCGTCACTGCCGAACGATGCCGGCGGTTATCTGGTCGAGAGCGGCCCTTTGCTCCACTACCTGTCGGCCGAACGAGACCTTGCTTCCGGGGCCGAGCCACGGCGCGGCCGGGGGCTGCTGGCCGCGGGTGCGCCGAACTACGATGACGGGACGTTGTTCGCGGTCTTGTCGCCCGATGCGGCGAAGGCCGGACAACCGCAGGCCGCGACCGCGGCGGCGTCCGGCACGGTGACGCCCTACCGTGGAGCACGTTCGGCGTGTCGAGCCTTCGGTACGCTGCAGTTCGAGCCGCTTCGGGCGACCGGCACCGAGGTCCGCGAGCTGGTCCGACAGTGGCAGCGCGGGCGCAAGGGCGGCCCACGGGGCGACGGGGATGCGCTGTGCCTCGAAGGGGCGGCGGCCAGCGAGACCGAGGTCAAGGCCGCGAGTCCCGGTCGGCGCGTGTTGCACCTCGCCACCCATGGCTTCTTCCTCGCGGGGCAATGCGAACCGGCCCTCGACGGGACGCGAGGCACCGGCGGACTCTCGGCGACCAACGGCGTACCGCCCGACACGCTCGGCCCTGCGGTCGGCGATGAGAGTCCACTGATGCGCTCTGGACTGGTATTCGCCGGGGCCAACCGGCGCGCTTCCGCCGGCAGCGGGGAAGACGATGGCATCCTGACAGCCGAAGAGATCGCCTCTCTCGATCTTTCCGGTGTCGAGTGGGCGGTGCTGTCGGCGTGCGAAACCGGGGTCGGAGACATCCGCGCCGGCGAGGGTGTGTTCGGCCTCCGGCGCGCCTTCCAGGTGGCGGGCGCGGGCACGCTCATCATGAGCCTTTGGTCGGTGGAAGATCAGGCCACGCTCTCCTGGATGAAGGCCCTGTACGTGGCCAGACTGAAGGATCACCAGGACACTGCGACTGCCGCGCGACGCGCGAGTTTGCAGGTATTGCGCGAACGCCGCGCGCACAAACTCAGCACGCATCCGTTCTACTGGGCGGCGTTCGTCACGGCGGGAGACTGGCGTTGAAGGGCGTGCTGCCGCTCCGCATCCGCTCGCGGGCGGCCGCAGGCATCGGCCCCGCAACCGCACCGTCCACGGGAGGGTCCCATGACGTCACGCCGAAGCCTCGCCGCCGGCGTCGCGGTCGTCGCGCTCGCCACACTGTCGACGGCGTGCGCCTGAAAGGCTGAACCGCCCGCGTGATCGGACGCCGGCAAGCCGGTCGTCGGGCTGGTGTTCGACGTCGGCGGACGCGGAGACAAGCCCTTCAACCATCAGGCCTACGCGGGCCTCGAGCGCGCGCAGCGGGAACTGGGCAACGCCTTCCACACGCTCGAGACCGGCGAAGGGGCCGACCGCGAGGCGGCCATGCGGCAGTCGGCGGCCGGCGACGCGCAGCTCATCTTCGGCGTCGGGTTTATGTTCACCGACGACATCCGCAAGCTGGCCGTCGAGTTCCCCGACAAGAAGTTCGCTTGCATCGACTACACGGTGAATCCCGGCGACACGCTGCCGCCCAATCTGGTGGCGCTCAAGTTCTAGGAGGAGAAGGGCTCTTACCTGGTCGGGGCGGTCGCCGGGCTGCTGACGACGACCCACAAGGTCGGGTTCGTGGGTGGCATGCAGATCCCGCTCATCAAGAAGTTCGAGGCCGGTTTTGCCACCGGCGCGCTTGCGGTGAACCCACGGGCGCCGGTCCTGATCAAGTACGCGGGCACCACGGGCGGCGCGTTCAAGGACCCGACCAAGGGCAAGGAACTGGGGCTCGCCGAGTACAACCAGGATGGATAGGAATTCCCTTTCGCGAGCCTTCGAGGCTGACCCCTGTTCCTCGCCAGAACCTCGTCCCCGGTGCGGGATGCTTGAATCGTGGCCACATGGTCGCCGCCACCGCCCGTGACGGGTTAAGAAGTCGGAGGTGGGGGCGTCGCTCGAGAGAGTGCGGGTGCCGCTGGGCGACAGGCTTGTCTGTGCCGACGCACACCACCGCCCTTGCAGATTCCGGCTGGATCGGGGTCGAGTGCGTGTCGTCAGGCCGCGGTGCGCCAC
>CAYONG010000255.1:0-2837 GCA_964405235.1 uncultured bacterium
GCGGTCTACAACCACTACAAGCGGATCTACGCCCCGCCCTCGACGAGCGACGTCGAGCTCGAGAAGTCCAACATCCTGCTGATCGGCCCGACCGGGACCGGCAAGACCCTGCTCGCCCGCACGCTTGCCCGGTTCCTCAAGGTGCCGTTCGCGATCGTCGATGCGACCAGCCTGACGGAGGCCGGCTACGTCGGCGAGGACGTCGAGAACATCCTGGTGCGCCTGCTGCAGTCGGCGGACTTCAACCTGGTCAACGCCGAGCATGGTATCGTCTACATCGACGAGATCGACAAGATTTCCCGCAAGAGCGAGAACCCGAGCATCACCCGGGACGTCTCGGGCGAGGGCGTCCAGCAGGCGCTGCTCAAGATCCTCGAGGGCACGGTCGCCAACGTTCCGCCACAGGGCGGGCGCAAGCACCCGCAGCAGAAGTACATCGAGGTCAACACCAAGGACATCCTGTTCATCTGCGGCGGGGCGTTCGAGGGCCTCGACAAGATCGTCGAGCGCCGCGTGGGGCAGAAGGTGCTCGGCTTCGGCGCCGATATCAAGAGCAAGAAGGAGAAGAACATCGGTCAGCTGATCGCGTTGGTCGAGCCCGAGGATCTGCTCCGCTACGGGCTGATCCCCGAGCTGGTGGGGCGACTTCCGGTCGTCGGCGTGCTCGACTCGCTGGACGAGAACGCGCTGGTCAGCATCCTGACCGAGCCGAAGAACGCCATCACCAAGCAGTACCAGAAGTTCTTCGAGATGGAGGGCGTCAAGCTCGACTTCACCGCCGACGCGTTGCGCGCCATCGCCGAACAGGCGCTCAAGCGCGGCACCGGGGCCCGTGGGTTGCGGGCGGTGATCGAGGAGTCCATGCTCGACGTCATGTACGAGATCCCCTCGCGCGCCGACGTCATCGGCTGCACGATCTCCCGGGAATGCATCATCGGCGGGGCCCCGCCCCTGCTGACCTACCGCGGGGAGCGGGAGAAGCGCCGCAAGGAAGCGTAGGGACGCGCAGCTCCGCCCTGGCCGCGGAGCGCGTGGCCACGGCCGGAATCAGGAGCCCTTCGTGCCATCATCAGGATCCAAGAAGCCCCCCGGGCCGGCGAAGCCGGCCCGGCCCGTTTCGTCCCAAGGAACCCCCGTGCGCGCTGTCTCGGTCCCGGGTCCGGGCCCGGGCCTGCGCGGCGGCGCCCGGCTGACCGTCATGCGCGGCGACGAGCGTTTCGAGTTCCGCGATCGGCTCCCGCTGCTGCCGCTGCGGGACGTGGTCATGTTCCCCTACCTGACGCTCCCGCTTCTGGTCGGGCGCCTGCCGTCGATCAACGCGATCGAGAAGGCGGTGGCGCGCGACCGGATCCTGTTCGTGACCGCGCAGAAGCGCAGCGAGGTCTCGGATCCCTCCTACGACGAGCTCTACAAGGTGGGGACGGTCGTGCGGGTGCTCCAGCTCTTCCGCCTCCCGGACGGCACGCTCCGCGTCCTGGTGGAGGGCCTGTGCCGCGTGCGCGTCGAGCGGTTCACCTGGTCCTCGGACTACTACGTTGTCAAGGTCGCCCCGCTCGCCGAGGACGCCACGCGCGGACCCGAGGTCGAGGCGCTCATGCGCAACGTCCTCTCGCAGTTCAACGACTACGTGCACCTCAACCGGCGGATTCCGGACGAGGTGCTGGTGAGCGCGAAGAACATCACCGACCCGGTCTCGCTGGCCCACACGGTCGCCGCGCACCTGCTGGTCAAGGTCCCGCAGAAGCAGGGCCTGCTCGAGGTCGAGGGGACGGTGGACCGTCTCAAGCTGCTGGGTCAGACGCTCACCTCCGAGCTCGAGATCGTGAAGCTCGAGCGGAAGATCGAGGGGCAGGTCCGCTCCCAGGTCCACCGGAACCAGAAGGAATTCTATCTCAACGAGCAGCTCAAGGCGATCCGGAAGGAACTGGGCCATCAGAATGAGTTCGCGAGCGAGATCGAGGAACTGCAGAGCGCGATCCGCAAGGCGCGCATGCCGCGCGAGGTGCTCGCCAGGGCGGTCAAAGAGCTCGACCGCCTCTCCAAGATGAGCTTCATGTCCCCCGAGGCCACCGTGGTCCGCAACTACCTGGACTGGCTGGTCTCGCTGCCGTGGAGCAAGGTCACGACCGACCGGTCGGACATCGGCGAGGTCGAAAAGATCCTCGATGAGGACCACTACGGTCTGCGCAAGATCAAGGAGCGCATCGTCGAGTATCTTGCGGTGCTCAAGCTCACCGGCAAGAACAAGGGACCGATCCTGTGCTTCGTCGGTCCCCCGGGGGTCGGCAAGACCTCGCTGGGCAAGTCGATCGCGCGTGCGCTCGGCCGCCGCTTCGTGCGCATGTCGCTCGGCGGCGTGCGCGACGAAGCGGAGATCCGGGGCCACCGGCGCACCTACATCGGCTCGCTGCCGGGGCGGATCGTCCAGAGCCTCAAGAAGGCGGGCAGCAAGAACCCGGTCTTCCTGCTCGACGAGGTCGACAAGCTGGGCAGCGACTTCCGGGGCGATCCGGCGGCCGCGCTGCTCGAGGTGCTCGATCCCGAGCAGAACCATACCTTCAACGACCACTACCTCGAGGTGGACTTTGACCTGAGTCAGGTCATGTTCATCTGCACCGCCAACTCGCTCTACCACATCCCGCCCGCGCTGGCCGACCGCATGGAAATCATCCGGCTGCCGGGGTACCTCGAGAACGAGAAGGTCGAGATCGCCAAGGCTTTCCTGGTCCCGAAGCAGGTGAAAGCCGCCGGGCTCGCTCCCGGGGATCTCCGCGTCGGACTTCCCGCGCTGCGCGCACTGGTCAACCGGTACACGCGCGAGGCGGGCGTGCGCAGCC
>CAYONG010000256.1:0-16865 GCA_964405235.1 uncultured bacterium
GGGCGCGGGCAGCCTGACCAAGACCGGCTACACGTTCGCGGGCTGGAACACGGCGGCCGACGGCAGCGCCACCAGCTATGCGCCGGCGGCGACGTTCGCGATCACGGCCAACACCACGCTCTATGCCCAGTGGACGATCAATCAGTACACACTGACCTACACGGCGGGTGCCAACGGCTCGATCGTGGGAACCAGCCCGCAGACCGTGGCCCACGGCGGTAACGGCACGCTGGTGACAGCGACGCCGAATCTCGGCTTCCACTTCGTGAGCTGGAGCGACGCCTATCCGACCGCGGCCCGGACCGACGTCAACGTCACGGCAAACATCAGCGTCACGGCCACATTCGCGGTGAACCCTGCAGTCGGGGCCGTGGCCAACCTGCAGGCGACCCAGGTCCGGCCGGGAACGCTCAACGACCAGACCACGCCGATCCAGTTGACGTGGAATGCGACGCCGCCGGGCACGACGGTCGAGGTCTAGCGCAAGGGCTTCGGCAGCTATCCGGAGTATGACGACGCTGGCGGGGTGACCCCGACCGTGTTGCCCAGCTATCCGCCGGGTGCCGGCTGGGTGAAGCTCGTCGGCCTCACCACCTCGGGCAGCACCGACCTTGCGGCCTCACGCGACTTCTACTTCTTCGTCGCCTACGCCCAGGACGGCTTCGGCACGTGGTCGCCGCCATCCACCGTGACCGCCGGCACGCTCAATTATCACCTCGGTGACGTGAGCAACGGCATCGCAGCGGGCGCGGGCAATAACAAGGTGTACAGCGAGGACATCTCGCTCCTCGGCGCCCATTACGGCAAGACGAACGCCGCCGTCACACCGGTCAACTACCTCGACGTCGGTCCGACCACGAACCTGTTCGTGGATGGCCGCCCCACGACGGACAACCGGATCGATTTCGAAGACCTGGTGATATTCGCCATCAACTACGGGCTCGGATTTACGGGTCCTGCCCCCCTGGCGGCCCTATCTACCGCGGGGACGGTCACGGCGGACGAGATCCTGCTCGCGGCTCCGAACCGCGCGACCGCAGGGCAGACCGTGGCGGCGCAGCTCACCATGCGTGGAACCGGCGCGGTCATCGCGGTGTCCGCGCGGCTTGCGTGGGATCCGGCGGTGGTCGAGCCGGTCAGCCACACGGCCGGGGACTGGCTTGCGCAGCAGGGTGGCCAGGCGTTCTCGGCGACGCCCGGCACGGTGGACGCGGCGGTCATGCGGACGCAGGGCATGACGGGCGAGGGCGTGCTGGCCACGGTCGCGTTCCGTGTGCTGAGTGCAGGCGATCCGAAGATCCGGATCGAAGCCCTCGATGGCCGCGATGCACGCAATCGCCCGGTGGAAGTGGCGAAGTCGCTGCAGCCCCAGGCGCCGGTGATCCCGCTGACGACGCAGCTCTCGTTTGCCAGGCCCAACCCGTTCCGCCAGACCGTGACCATTCCGTTCAGCCTCTCGGCCCGGGGTTCCGTGGCGCTGGTGGTCTATTCGGTCGATGGCCGCCGGGTGCGCACGCTCGTGAACGAAACGCGTGACGCCGGCGAGTACAACGAGGTGTGGGACGGCCGGGACGACAACGGCAACGCGGCGGTGGCGGGCGTCTACTACACGCGCCTGATCACCCCGCAGGGCCGCTTCACCCGGACGGTCACGAACCTGAAGTAACCCCCGTCCCATCGGACGGCGGCCGGTCGTGTGCCCCTTCGGACGCGATCGGCCGCTCGCCCGGAGGGCGGTCTGGCAGGAGGTCGAGATGGACATGCCCGCACGCGGGCTGGCGGGTATCGCGCGTTTCGTGGGCGTGGCGTGGATCGTCCTGGGCGCCGGGATCGCGAGCGCCCAGGGCGTTCACGTCGGGATTATCCCGGCTTCCTCGCAAGTGGCGCCGGGGGCCATCTTCGACCTCGAGCTCCGTATCACGGAGGCGGGCTCCGCGATCAACGGCTTCGATGCGGTAATCGGCTACGACCCGGCGGCGCTGACCCTGATCCCGCTCTCGCCGACCTCGTTGCAACAGGGAACGCTCATGACCGGCGCCTGCGGAAACCTGTTCCACCGGTTCCAGACCGGGCCCGGCAACGCGACCATCACAGACGTGATGCTGTGCGCCGACGTGTCGGCCACCGGACCGGGACAGATCTACCGCCTGCGCTTCCAGGCCTCGAACACGCCGCAGGTGACGCAGGTGCGGTTCCTGCCCGGGCTACAGTTCTACAACGCCGGGCTGTTCGTGAACCCGGCCATCTCGACGGACGCGTCGATCGGGATCGGCATGCCACCCGTAAGCGTGGGCCCGACGGCCGCGGCTCTGGGGATCGGCATGAGGGTGGTCCCCAATCCGGCCCGGGGCGGGACGTCGTTTGTGGTCGAGGCCGACCGCGCGGGACCGCTGCGGATCAGTGTCGTAGACCTTCGCGGGCGGCTGGTACGCCGGTACGAGGACTCTTTGGCGACGGCGGGAGAGCGGACATTGGTCTGGGACGGCCGCGACACGGCCGGCCGGCTGTTGCCCGCCGGCGTGTATATGGTCACGCTCGAAATCGGGGGCCGCTCGGTCTCGAGTCGCATATCGCTGGTCCGGTGAGGACCGGCAGGAGACGAACGATCCAGGACTTTTGAGTTCGCCGGCGCGGTTCGCTCCGACGATCGCAGTGGGCCGGTCGGACTGACCGTATATGGTGTGGACGGGCGCAGGGTGCGCACGATCGTGCGCGACGTCCGTCGGCCAGGCGGGTATGAGCAGAGATGGGGCTGGCCGTAACGATGGAGTCCAGGGGGACGGCGGCGGGCGTGTATTACGTGCACCTCGTCACCGACCAGGTCGCGGCGACACCTGCGCCAGGGAGCGCGATCTCCAACCCGACCCCATGCGTGACCGTCCCGGTGGTCTTCGCCCGCGGGGATGCCACCCCGCTCATGGGGTATAGCGTTACAATCGAGCTGAGTCCGAACTTGTCGCTGTGCGGCGCCCAGTTCGCCTCGGCGGGCTACCCGCAGGCGCCGCGGCAGTTCCAGGTGACCCCGCTCGGCGGGAACCGGTGGACGGTTGACGATGTGACGCTTGGATCGCCGTGCGGCGCGACCGGAAGCGGCACGCTGTTCACGCTGGAGGTGACCAGCACCGAAACCAGCGGCACGGGCACCATCACCGTGCTCTCGGTTACGGCGCGCGATTGCGTCAACCAGCCGATCCCTGGCAATCCCGGTGCGCCCGCCTCCGTCGTCATCGACCGCGAGGGTCCCGCACGGACCCTGGATCTGGTCGCGATCCAGTCGAAGACCGGCAACTACGTGCCACTGCCCTCGCCGTCCCACGCCACGCCCCCCCTGAGGCTGGAGTTCACGCTGCCGGGGGACGCGGTAAGCGTCGAGGTCTACCGGCGGCCGTTCGACGGCTATCCGCAGTACGACGAGAACGGCGGCGCGGAGCCCGTGCCTCCGGCGGCACTGCCCGACGCGGGCTGGACGCCGACCGTCGTCACCGCCCCCGGCCAGAGCGACGAGCCGGCCGCGCGCGATTTCTGGTACCACGCGCTCGTCACCCGTGACGCCCACGGCAATCCGTCCCCCGCTCGAACCTCTCTGCGGGCACGCTCAACTACTACCTCGGCGACTGGAGCAACGGCATCGCGACCTGCGCGGGCGATGACCGCGTGAACTCCGCCGACGTGAGCCTGCTCGGCGCTCACTACGGCCTTTCGCTCCCAGCGAACGACCCGCTGGAGTGCCTTGACGTCGGCCCGACGACCGATCGCACGCCGGACGGAAGGCCGATGACGGACAACCTGATCGCGTTCGAGGACCTCGTTATCCTCGCTCTGGACTACAACGTGGTCACCTCCCCGCAGCTGGCGGCGGTGCCCGCGGTGGCGGCGCCCGCGGCCGGCGGAGCCGAGCGGCTGACGCTGGTGGTCCCCCGGCAGGACACGGCCGGAATGGTCTTCGAGGCCCGGATCGATCTGCGGGCCGGCGGGCGGCTCCACGCACTATCGGTGGAACTGGATTGGAGCCGGGCTGTGGCCGAGCCGATGGCGGTCCGCTCCGGGGGCTTCTTCGAGAGCGTAGGCGGCGTGACGTTCGCGGCCGGTCCCGCCGCCATGGACGGCGCCCTGCTCGGAGCCGCGTCCCCCGGGCTCACCGGCGAGGGCGCGTTCGCGATCGTGACGTTCCGGGCGCTCGCCGACGGAAACCCCATGGTTCGCATCGCGCAGGTGCGGGGTCGCGATCGCGAGAATAAGCCGGTGGCCATCGACGACCTGTTGCCGAACCGCTCGCGGCGGTGCCGAGCGACACCCGGCTCCTGCCGGCGGTGCCGCGCCGTTCACGTCGGAGACCATGATCGGGTACAGCCTGGCGGCCTCGGCGGAGGTCGAACTCGCGGTGCTCGGCATCTAGGGCCGGCGCGTGCGTACCCTCCATCGCGGCAGCCAGCCCGCCGGGGTCCACCGGCCCACGTGGGACGGGACAGACGATCGCGGCCACGCGGTCGCGGCCGGCGTCTACTGCATGCGCCTGAGTGTGGGGCCGAGCCGGTTCGCACAGTTGCTCGTCCGGCTCGCACGCTGAGGGCCGGGGCGGCTAGGAACTCTGGCGGGGGCGCGGCCGGGCGGCCGCACCCCCGCCGTGTCATATCGCGTGGATATTCCGGGCCGAGGGATGCCACGATCTCGTATGGACCGAGGCGGGTCCCTGGGGCGAGGCCAGTTCGGGCCGGTGGCGCCCGATCCGGGTTACGGCCCCGCAGCGACGCCGCAGCGCGCGGCACGAGGATTGCGTGCGATCGCCGGGCAAGGGGGCTCCCATGACGGTCCCGTTGCGGGCCGCGCTGGTCCTGTTCGGCCTGATGATCATGGTGTCCAGCGTCCGCGCACAGACGAGGCCCGGGTCGGCCGAGCCATTGCTGGGCCGTCACCATCTCTGGCTCAAGTGCGGGCAGGTCGATCTCGATGACGCCGCCGGCGCGGTGTGGGGCGTCAACAGGGCACGTTACATCGCGCTCGAAGGGTACGTCGGGACCGATCGAGTGTTCTATGGTGGCGGTGAGATCGGCCGCGCCGGGGCCGGCGAGGCAACCACCTCGGCCGGCGAGACGATCCGCGATTTCGATCTCCTCTGGCTCGAGGTGAATGGAAAGAAGGTGTTCAACCTCCACCACAGGCTCTCTGTCGATCTCGGACTGGGCGGCACGCTGTTCTACGCCGAGGGCAAAGAGGTGTCGACCTCAGGCGGGCAGGAACTCAGCAGTCCATTGGCCGACCTCGGCTTCGGCGCCCAGGCCTTCGTAGATCTCAACTGGCGCCTGCGCCACATGCTCATCGGTCCGGACGCCAAGTACCACTGGGCATTCGACATCTTCGGCGTGAGCTATTCAAACCTCCGCCTAGGCGCGCACCTCGGGATCGCCTTCTAGACCGCCGATTCAGAGCGCACGAGGCTCGCATCGCCGGCCGCGTTTCTCGGGCGGGATACGCCTCTCTGCCGCCACCGGAGCCGGGATCAGCGCCGGAGCAACACCATCTTTCGCGTGGCCATGAACCCACCGGCCTCGAGCCGGCACAGGTAGATCCCGGGCTTGACCGCCCGCCCGACTTGGTCGAAACCGGCCCATCGGGCGACCTGTGCTCCTCCCCCCACGAGGCCGTCCAGCAGCGTGGCGACGCGGCGGCCACCGGTGTCGAACACTTCGAGCCGGGCACGCCCGCCGGCAGGCGGCATGTCGAAGTGGATCGCCGTGGCCGAGGCAAATGGGTTGGGGAGATTCGGATGCAACCGGACCTCCCCGGCGGGGCCGCCGGCCACCGCGGCCGTCTGATCCTGGATGCGCACGTAGTAGACGTCCTCCCCGCCGCTGAATGTCGCGGCCCACGCGAGGTCCGCGCCCCCTGCGTCCGAGACCATGTGATAGTAGTCGCCGATCTTGTTCTGGTTGGGCCAGCCGATGGTGCTGCTCCAGGTCGGGCTCGCCTGCTCGTTGGGCGACCACGTCGTCCCTCCGTCGGTCGAGAACGAGTAGTGGAGGGCGCTGATGGTGTTGTCCGCCGATCCGCGGGTGTCGTTCCAGACGGCGTCGATGCGGCCTTCGGGTGATACCGACATGGTGCCGAACCACTGAAACGCCCCGTTGCCGGTCGGATCGTCGTTGACGCGCACCGGGGTGCTCCAGGTCTGGCCTCCGTCGGTGCTGCGGATGAAATGGACGTCCAGGGGGTCGGTGGCGGTCTGCACGGACGCCAGGACGTAGACCCACCCCGCCCGGGGGCCGTTGGAGCGATCGACGGCGATCCACAACTGACCGAGGAGCCCGGCCTGGTTCGGGACCCCGGTGCGGATGGTCCCGCCGAGATTCGGGGACACGGTCGTGAACGTCGGCGCGAGGGTCGCATCGCGGGCGTTCGTCGAGCGCGAGACATAGATGGGAGAGTTGGCTCCAGCGCTGCCCACGACATAGAGCGTGCCGTCCGCGGCGACGTCGAGCGTGCCCCAGACCGGCGAGTTGGGGATGAACGTCGGGGACTGGAAGCTGAGCCCTCCATCGACCGAGCGGTTGAAGGTGTTTGGCGCGGTCGGATTGCTGGCGGTGCTCCATGCCTGATAGATGTGGCCGTGCCCCATCCCGCCGGTGCGATCGATGGTGAACCACTGCTTGTCACCGCCGTAGGCGAAGGCCGACGCGCCCCAGGTCATACCCCCGTTAGTCGACGGGAAGAGCCGGCAGGCGAAGCCCCCCACATTGGAGAGACTGCTGTAGAAGAACTTCCCCTGGGCGTCAGAAGCCAGCACCGGGTCGCTCCGGAACACGCCCGACTCGATCTCGCCTGCGCTCCAGGTGAGCCCCCCGTCGGTCGTGTATCCGTATCCGGCCTCCCGGAAGTTGGAGCTGATGGTGTCGAACTGCCGCCAACCTATCGCCATCCGGTTGTGATCGGTCGGATCGACGGCGATGGACGGCTCGTTCGCGGCATCCCCCGCGATGTTGGCGCCACCCGCGCTGACATTCACCTGGATGTGGGTGAAGCGCCCGAATGTGACCGCCGCCGCCCTGGGCGCGCTCGGGACCGGCTTGGCGGGGACTCCCGGGGGGTCGTCGGGGCGCTCGGGTGGCAGCATCAGGTCGATGCCAGCACCCGCGACCTCGACCCGGACAGGAGCGTCCGACCAGGACAGCGAACCAATGCACGCCAGGGCCACGATGACAAGGGCACCGACCGGGGCGAGTCGCAGGAGGCGAAGGGGGATCGAGATGTCTGGGTCGTTGCGGTGCCTGATCATGGAAGACCTCCTCTTCCCGTCCCGTTGCCTCGCAGAGCGACCGGGCCGTCCATCCACCTCGTGGCACGCCGGCGCATTGCCGTCACTCGTACGAGGATACCCGATGTGCCACACACCCGGTCGCAGAGCCTTACGTTCGCCGGTCGCAGAGCACCCACTTGTCGGCGTGACGTCCAAGCGCGACCGGACAGAATGTCGCGACCGTTCGCCAGACGTGACAAGACGACAGCCCGCCCGCCTTCGCACCTGCGGTTCGCGGGGTCCTCCCCCGCCAGCCACGGCGTCCCATGGAATGAGGATGGGTCCGGATCCAGGCCCCGACAGGGCGATCTGTCGGCGGACCACGCGTCCGGCATCCGACTTGCTTGAGACGCCTCGGGCGGCAGCGCGCCCGCCCGCCGGGGGCGTGCGGCACGACCGCCGGGAGGGTCATCATGAAGCGTCCGATCGACGAGACCATGGCGGAAGCTCGGCATTTCTTCCTCGACCGCGCCCAGGCGGCCATGCTCTCGGAGGAGCGGCACCTGAACGAGCACCTGAGGGAGCTGGCGGAAGCCGTGCAGGAGAACAGCCGTATGCTGGACGTGCTGCGGAGCGAGATCGAAGAGCTCCACCACGTCATCGGGGTGCGTTAGGCGCACCGGCGCCGTTCGGCCGCCACCCGAGAACCTCGGGATCGCCGGCCGGCTCAACGAACTGGCCTCGCTGCTCAAAGAGCAGGGGGCGAATGCCGGCTCCCCATGCTGGAGAGGATCCGTGGAGAGGCGGATCCTGTCGCGCTGCTGTCGAGCGTGGCGGGGATCGGAAAGGTGCTGGCCGAGCGGCTCCACGGCGAGCTCGAGATCGAGACGCTCGAAGACCTCGAGACGGCCGCCCACGATGGGCGCCTCTCGGCGCTTCCCGGCTTCGGCTTGAGGCGCGTGGCCGCCATCCGCGAGATCCTGGGTCACCGGCTCGCGCGGGTCCGCACGCCGCTCCGGACGCCCTTCCGTGAGGAGCCCTCGGTGCGCGAACTGCTCGACGTCGACCACGAGTATCGCGAGAGCGCCGCGCGCGGCGACCTGCGCACCATCGCGCCGCGTCGTTTCAACCCGACGCACCAGGCGTGGCTCCCGGTGCTGCACACCCAGCGAGGCCTGCGGCACTACACGGCGCTGTTCTCGAACACGCAGCGTGCGCATGAGATGGGGACGACCCGGGACTGGGTCATTCTCTACTACGACGGCGATGCCGGGGAACGGCAGTGCACCGTCATCACGGCCGAATGGGGTCCGGCGCGCGGACGGCGCATCGTGCGGGGCCGCGATGCCGAGTGCGTCGAGTTCCACCGGCAGCGCGATCAGCGGGCGTCTGGCGGCGCAGTGGTGTTGTCCAGCGCCGGCATCCGGGTCCGCGCACCGGCCAGGGCGGCCAGGACCTCCTCGTCCGAAACGGATTCAAAAGCCAGGTAGTAGTTGCCGACCGCGCCGAAGGCCGGGTCCACCACGGGGCAGATGAAGTGGTCGGCCTCGCGCTCGAACCGGGCGGCCGCCTCCTCTGAGGCGCACGGCGCCGCCACGATCACTTTGCGCGCGCCATGGCGGCGCGCGTAGGCGAGCGCCGCGCGCATTGTCAGCCCGGTCGCCAGACCGTCGTCCACCAGCACGGTCGTGGCGCCGCACGCGAGCGGCGCGAGGGGCGGCGCGTCGTAGCGGCGACGCTGCCGCTCGATCTCGGCGCGCACACGCTCGCGGACGGCGGCCAGCCCCTGCGCGCCGCTCCCGGGCCATCTTGGCCGCTCGTGCTCGAAGATCGCTTCGCCATCCTCATCGAGCGCACCGATCGCGAACTCGGGCGCCATCGGCGACGGGATCTTGCGCGCGTAGATCAGCGTGAGCGGCGCGCACAAACGCTCGGCCACCGGCGCCGCGACGACGATCCCGCCGCGCGGGATGGCCGCCACCACGCACGGCCCGCGCACCGCCTTCGCCACGTCGATCGCGAGCAGTGCTCCCGCCTCCTGCCGGTCCCGGTAGCCGCGTCTCATCGCCGCCGATAACTCCCCGTCAGCCCGGTCTCCGCTGGTCCCTCAGGACAGAGACCAACAGCAACACGCCGGCCAGAAGCGGAGGCAGCGCCGTGAGCGCCATGGCCTCGAGCAGTCCGGCGTCGGCCAGACCCCCGGGTGGCCGCACGTAACCCATCGCCATGACGCCGAGACCGATCACGAGAAGTGCGACACCGCCCGCCTTCTCGCGGCGCCACGTCAGGACGGCGCAGCCACCGAGGCCGAGCAGGGCAAGGACGCAGAACAGGTAGCCATCCCAGCGGAACGGCTTGCCCAGACCGGCGACCATGAAGCTGACGACGATGACTCCGATGACAGCCACCCACCCCCCAACGAGAACACGGGCGACCACACGGAACCAGTTGATGGATCTTGCGGAT
Source organism: uncultured bacterium (assembly GCA_964405235.1). GTDB lineage: Bacteria > Eisenbacteria > RBG-16-71-46 > RBG-16-71-46 > RBG-16-71-46 > WS-11. The sequence goes on from CAYONG010000256.1 coordinate 9,698, forward strand.
ACCCCGGCCAGACCTGCCATGGAAAGTGCCCTCATGCCCGGGTCAGCCCCGGCGCGGGGCGGGGCGGATCGCCTGCGTCACAACCGGTGACGCGGGAGGATCCCAGGTCGCGTCGAGACCCCCTTCACGATCCGTCCACGTATAATGGGCACGCCCCCCGAACGCCTTCTCGAGCTCCCGGGCGATCCGGTGAGCCAGCTTCTGCGATGTCGTCAGGATCTCCAGCCCCGCAGGGCCGCGGTCGATGCGTACGGTCCGCCGCTCGGGCTGCGTGTGGCGGGCCCGGCTCTCCACTCTCCAGATCCGGCGCCGCACTTCGATCTCACGCTCCGGCTCGAGCGGCGCCGTCACCCGGACACGTCCGAAGTACTCTGCATCTTCCACCTGGGCGCAAGCGGGACACACGCTCCAGCCCACACCGACCAGGGACGTGGACCGTGTGCGCTCGCCTGCCCGCCAGGTCTTGTTCAGATAGACGGCGCCGCAGCGTTCGCACATCGTCGGCTCGCGATCCACGTGCGTGCGGTCTGCGACCGGCGGGCGGTGATCCGGCCGCGATCCGCGTGGGGCCACGTGGGTCGCGGCCGATGGAGGGCGACGTCCGATGTCTCTCGTCTTCATGGTCGGGCCTCCCTGGACGATGCTGCAGAGCCGCTTCGTCGCGAAGGGTGACTGCATCGCACGTGCCACATCGTCGCGAACGCCCGGGACCGCCCCGCGTCGCGATGCGAAGACCCGTAGCCCGTTGCTCCTGGCAGACAACCTGAGTTCCCTCGACCTCCGTGCCAACCGACTGCGACCGGAGCGACGACCTCCCGCCCCATGCCACATGGTCATGCGCTGCCGTCGGTCGGTCAGCACGCAAGCGTCCGGGGGCGGCTGGAACACAGCCGCATCATGGCCGCTAGCCGAGACATCCGCCTGGGGCGTCGGGGAATGGGGCGCGTCGGCATGGTCGATGCGGAAGGAGTTGGATTCCTCGCGAGCGTAGGAGAGCCCGGTAGCCGCCCGATGCGGCGCCCCACCTACCTGTCCCAGGAAGGAGCGAATGATGAAGATCCAGGATCTGATGATCAGAGATGTCGAGACGTGCTTGGGCACGACCGATCTCGCCGCCGTGTCGATGACCATGTGGAGGCAGGACTGCGGCATCGTTCCCGTCATCGACAACACCCGCCGCGTGCTCGGGGTCATCACCGACCGGGACATCTGTATGGCCCTCGCGACCCAACATCGTCGGGCCGAAGAAATCACGGCTCAGGAGGCGATGAGTGGCCGGTTGTTCTCGGTTCGCCCCGACGAAGACGTGCACGTGGCGCTGGAGGCCATGCGGACCCAGCGTGTGCGAAGGCTTCCGGTGGTGGACGCCGAGCAGCGTCTTCGGGGCTTGGTGTCGCTCAACGACGTCATCCTGCACGCCCAGCCGTCGGGAGGGCGCACCACCCCAGCGCTTTCGGCGAACGACGTGCTGTTGACACTCCAGGGCATCTGCGGGCACCCGGTCCCGGCCACGCGTCCGAAGGAGAAGGAACAGCGGGTCGCGGTGCACGCATGAAACGGCTGCATCGGGTCCTCGTCGGCACCGATTTCACGCCCGGGGCGGTTAGGGCGGCGCGGCGGGCGCTGAGCCTCCCACTCGCCCCGGCCGCCACGATCGATCTGATCCACGCGGCGCCGCGGATCGCGCCCCGGGCCTTCGAGGCCAGCGTGAAGCAGGCGGCGATGGCCGCGCTGGATCGGCAGGCGGAGGGCATGCTGCGGCGTGAGGGCGGCTCACGGCTTCGGATCCGCAAGACCCTGGCGAGCGGCCCGCCGGCCGAGGCCCTGGCACGTGAAGCGAGGGCGCACTGTAGCGATCTGGTGGTCGTCGGACCGCGTGGAGGCCGGGGGATCCCCGACCTGGACCTGGGCTCGACGGCCGAACGCCTGCTCGCCGAGAGCACCGTGCCCGTGTTGATCGTGCGCCGTGCGCCTGGGCGACCCTACCATCACGTTCTGGTGGCCGTTGACCTGGGCGGCAGCAGCAAGGAAGCGCTCGCGCTCGCCATGCGGCTGGCGGCGGACGGCGCGTGCCGGATCACGCTGCTGCATGCGATCGATCTTCCGCTCGAAGCCGGCATCCGCCTCGCCGGCACCTCGGCCATGGAGTTTGCTCGCCTCCGCGATCGAAGCCGGGACGACGCGGAACGCTTCCTCGCGACCGAGACAAGGCGGGTGAAGCGCAGGGGCTTCGCGGCCGACTGGGCGCTGTCCGACGGTGACGCGCGATCCGTCATCCTCGCGACGGCTCGGCGTCTGCGCGCGGACCTGGTGGCGCTCGGCACACGCAGGGCGCGCGATCGGACCGGATTCCTGATCGGAAGCGTGGCCCGCTGGGTGGCGCGTCGCGCCGCCTGCGATGTGCTGGTCGCGCGCATGTCGGCCGACTAGCCGCGTTCGGGCCGTCAGGGATCGGGCGATCGAGGGACCTCCGGAGGATTGACCGGAGGCGTCTCGCCGGGAGTAAGCGGGATCTCGGGCACCGGCGCAGGCACCTCCGAAGGTGGGGCGGGCACCTCCGGCGGGGAACCCGGCGGCACTTCCTGCAGTGAACCTGGCCAGCGCATGACCGTCTCTCCACGACCTGCGACGATCTCCACCTTGCACCTCCTTCGAATGAGGCGCGACCGAGGTACGACGAAGGACGCTGCCAGCGTGTCAGGTGCATGTCGGCTTGTCAGACTCGCATCGGCCCTTCGCCTCGAGCGGCAACCACCCGGCCTGACAGTGAGGGGCCGCCTGCGAAGGCATCCCGTCACATGGGCGGCGTCGCGATCACCTGCCCCCGGCACACGCGAAGCGTGCGCGACGACGACACCACTCGCGAGCGCCATGCAATCGCTCTGCCACCTAATGGGCCATCGCGCGTAAGGCCGAGCTCGGTGTCGGTCGCGCGGGAGAACTTGCTCATCCCCCCGGCGCCGAGCGCTATGCGGGTCCGATCGGCTTGAGCCGATCCCTCCCCCGCCCCTCCAGCAGCTGGATCTGCCAGCGCTCGCGGCCTTCGGGCAGCAAAGGGCGCATCGCCAGACGCCCGGTGGGCCCGATCGAGTGCTCGAGGAAACGGAGCTCGCGGAGGTTTGCCAGCACTTGCGGGTCGGGCGGCACCTCAATCCCCGCTTCGCGGGCGAGCAGCACTCCCTTGACGCGCAGGGCGAGCTCGAGACGGATCTCGAGCAGGCACAGCATGTCCGCCACCGTCGACCCTGGGAAGCGGTTCCGAAGCGAGGTCAGGTACTCGCCCGCCGGGCTGTGGACGATCGCCCCGGTGTGGACCAACTCCAGTAGATCCGCGTCCCGGTCGAGACCGTGACCGACCCAGGCGCGGGTCGAGCGCTCGCTCATCTCGAACGCGACCAACATGACGAGTGGCGCCCCCAGCAGGACGAGCGCGGTCGAGACGAGCGGATTCAGCGCCAGGTGGTTGTAGGCGGAGTGCACAGCGATCGCGATCGCGAGCCCGGGCGCGGCGACCGGGCCCCGGCGCGCGGCGTGCCGGTCGGCGAGCGCCTTGGCCACGATGCCGACGACGGCCGTGGTCGAGCCGTGGAGCACGGCGGTGCCGAGGCCGCGCAGCACCCACAGCCACGGGTTGGGCTCGCCCAGCGCGTGCGCGTACCAGGCGTTCTCGACCAGCGCGAACCCCGCCCCCGCCGCGAACCCGTGCACCGCGGCATCCACCAGGAACCCGACCCGCGCGCGCGCCACCAGCGCCATGACGAGCGCCGCCTTGAGCACCTCCTCGATCACGGGCGAGGCGTAGCGCCGGAGCACCATCGGGTCCAAGCCCGCGCGATCGAGTAGCGTACGGTTGATCGCGAACGCGATCACCGCGGCGAGCGCGCCCCACGCGATCGAGGTCGCCACCTGGCGGCGGCTGAGCAGCCGGTAGCTGTCCATCGCCAGGAGCCCGAGCAGGAACAGCACCACCGGCAGGAACCCAACCGCCAGCGAGAGCGAGCTCATTACAGGATCTTGAGCGACACCATCCACTCGTCGCCCAGGAGGCGGCGCCGCTCCCAGGCACGAGCATAGCCGAAGGACAGCGTGAGCGGCTGCTGGGTCAGGAGCTGGAACCGGATGTCCGCCTGGGCACCGGCATTGACCGGCGTGCGGCGGAGACTGGAAGGCTGGTCGAGATTGGTCGCCAGCGCGGTGCCGAACAGCGAGAGACGCGCCCAGGTCGCGTACATGGCGAGCGTGCCGGCGCGGCGGAAGCGCAGCCCCGGCAGGTTCCAGTCGACCATCACGCGGCCGAAGTTCCGGCCGGCGATCTCATCGATCTCGGCGCCCGGGAACCGGGCGTAGTCGCGGTAGCGCCTGGGTTCCTGGCGGTCCACCCAGTTGTTGCCGAAGCCGCCGAAGTAGAAGTTCGCGAACGGATCGTCGCGCTCGCCGGGTGACGCCCCGGTCGCGGTGCGCAGCCATAGCGACGAGTTGCGGATGGGCAGCGGGGTGCCCACGTCCAGGGTGCCGAGCGCGAACGGGAAGGTCTTCCATCCCGGATCGACGGCACGCGTGAAGCGGACGGCGTTGGTCCACGCCCCGAGCCGCCACGACCAGCCCTTTTCGGTGTCCACCGAGCCGATCGACGAGCGCAGGTAGCGGTAGTTCAGCATCGCCTGGCTGGTGACCAACTTGTCGAACCCGGGTCCCGCGGACACGTTCTGATTCTCGGGCAGCACCTCGAGGTTTCCGTAGCCGTTGAGGCTCAGCTTCAGGCCGAGCGCGCGCGGCGTATCGTGAATGAGCGAGCGCGTGTACTCGACCCCGGCGCCGTATCCCTTGCGGCTCGTCTTCTTGGGCCCGAACAGATCGTAGAATGACGCGCCGTTGAGCCGGAACGAGACCCCCAGGTTGTAGCGGCTGTAGTTGAGTGCGACGTGGAGTCGCTCGTTCTCGGGGAGGGCGCTATCAAGCGACCACGAAGCCAAGGCGTCGAAGTGATGGAGCCCGATCGGGTCGGAGAAGTTGGCCTGGGCCCCGACCGCCGCCCCGTCCTTGTAGCCCTCGACGATCGGGTAGATGTTGCGAAGCCCGACGGCGGCAAAGCCCGGGTAGGGGCCCTTGCCCGTCTGGAGCGAATCCAGATCGATGGTCGAGGGCGGCGGAATACGCCAGGTCTTGAGCACCGGGTGCTTCTCGACCATCTGCTGGCCCAGGAACGTGATGGCGCTCACGTCGGTCAGCGGCCGCGCCTCGATTCGGCACGGGACGAATCCCTGGCCCGAGTAGCGGAAGGCGAGAATGGAATCGCCTGTCCCCGGGATCGGCCGGAAGAACCCGGTCTCGGCGTTGGTCACGATGTCCATCGAATCGGCTTCGAGGTCGTAGCGGAAGATATTCGACACCCCGGTGTAATAGGAACTGCCGAACAGGTAGCGCCCCTCGGGAGAGAACACGAAGCTGGACGGGATGGAGCTTCCGAAATCGAACAGGGTGCGGCCGGTGGAATCACCGCGCGCGAGGCTCTCCTTCGGGTAGAGCCGCAGCGACTGGCGGCCGCTGATCTCGGCCTGAGACAGCGAGAGGCGCCTGCCGTCGGGAGAAACGTCGAGGTCGTACACGATCTGCCCGTAAGGGAACGAGAACACCTGCGTCCAGTCCCGATAGGGCGGTTCGAGCCGCACCAGCGTGCAGATGCCGTTGAAGTTGCGCACGCCCCACAGGCTGCGATCGGTGGGATCCAGAGCGAGGTCGCCGATCCGTGCGTCGCGAATCAGCACCTCGCGCCGCCCGGTGGCGAGGTCCAGCACGCACAGGTCGCGCCACTCGTTGTTGTCGGCGGTGTAATAGAGCTTCCGCTCACGAGAATCGAATGCCAGCGACGCCACAAAGTAGAGTGCCGGACCCTTGATGTCGCCCAGGTTCCGCGGCGCCCCGCCGTCGAGCGGGATGGCGGCGATGTGCGCCACGGTCCCCGGGTAGTTGACGGCGGCGATGATGGAACGCGAAGCGGAGTCGACGAACGCGCGCGACACCGACCCCAGGGCGTGGGGGGAGAGATCCCGCCAGCCGGTGGTCGGGTGCCGGCGGATGGAGTCCAGGTTGGCGCGCTGGAACTCGTGCTCCCAGGCGATCCAGTCGCGCCACACGTCGCCGAGCGGCCGCCCGAACGTGCGCCGGAACTGGGAGCCGAAATACGCCCGGCTCCCGGGCCGGCGTCCGACCCACTCGATCACCTTCTCGGGCGAGTTCTGATACCCGAGGTAGGAAAGGAAGCGCGTGCCGTACAGGTACGCGTTCACTCCCACCTGGAAGTCCACCTTGGTGCCCTCGGACTCCAGGCCCAGCGGGTCGTAGAAATGGGCGTCATCCCGCACCATGGCCCGGAACACCATCTCGTCGTAGGGGCCCTGCGCGCGGCCGAGCCCGCCCGACATCCAGGTCTCGAGGAACACCGCCGCGCCCTCGTGGTACCAGCGCGGCGAGGCACGTCGGGGCACCGTGAGGAAGCTGTAGAGGATGGTCTCGGGGTGCTCCGACGTTTCGCGCACCTTGCCGCGGAACAGCCCGCGGAAGAACAGGTCGGCGCCGGCCGCCTGGTCGAGCGCGATCACGTGCACCACCTCGTGATTCATCGTGAAGTTGATGCGCTCGTTCGAGGGGCCGGTCTCGTACACGAAGTTGGTGGGCGCGATGTGCACGACCATGCTGTTCAGCGGCGTGACCCACACCCCGGCGTTCCCGTAGTCGCCCACGTCGTCGAGGATGATGTTCACCTTCTCACGCGACTCGAATCCCCACAGCTTTCGGTGGAAGCGCATCGAGTTCTCGAAGCAGCGGGCCGTGTACGGGGCGAGGTAGTTGAGCGTGATGCGGGGATAGACCAGGCGAAGGTCGCGGGTCTCGAGGGTCTCGAACTGCCCGGCGGTGCATGGCGCCGAGGCGGCGAGCGCCAGCAGCGCGATCAGCACGGCCCGCGGCGCGAGGAGGGACCGGAGCGCGGCGACCGGGGCCACGGTTCGAAACCGTCGGGGGCGACGATGCGCGCTCATGTGGTCTCCAGAGAAATCGGGATAGGGGGTAGCGGGTTCGCCCCGCTACTCCCCTCCCACACCACCGGACATGCGGGTCCGCATCCGGCGGTTCGATGGTTCAGCGACGGGCTAGGCTGGGTACGCCGAGC
>CAYONG010000257.1:0-7439 GCA_964405235.1 uncultured bacterium
TTGTAGCGAATGAGCTCGCGAATCTCCTTCTCGTCCTCGATCACCATCACGGTCTCGGCCATGCGTCCCCTCCGGCGCGTGGATGCTACGCGGGCGCCGAGCGCGCGGTCAATCGCGGGTGGCGCGTCCCGCGCTGGAAACCGGCCCCACCCAGGGCTTAGTCTGGCCGGGAGTCCCGCGGGCCAGGGGTCACGGAACATCCGACCTCCCGCGAGGCGTCCCATCGATGCGGAACGGGGACCATGCGCACGCAAACGGTTGGACGAGTCGAACGCAGGGCGCCTGCCGCGCCCTGCTCCGACCCCTTGAAGGCGAGCTTCGAGCGCAGGGCGACGGAGTTTGCCGCGGCGGCGCAGCGCGTGCGGGTCGGCGCGGACCACGAGGCGATCCACGATCTGCGCGTCGCCGCGCGCCGACTGGTCGCAACGCTGCGCGTGTGGAGGGACCTCGTTCCCGCTCGCGCGCGCCGCGCCGCCGAGCGCGGGCTACGCAGGCTCCGGCGACGGATCGGGGGAGCCCGGGAGCTTGAAGTCCACGTCGCGCTCCTCGAGGAGCAGCTTCCCGCCGGCGGCGGCGCCACCGGGTCGGTGGCCGCGGAAGTGCTCGAGCGTCTCCGGGAGCGACTTGCGCGCCGCCGACGCTCGGCCGCGCGGCGCGTGAGCCCGAGGCGGCTCAAGCGCGTCCTCAGACGGCTCGGGACGGCAGGAGCCGGCCTGGGCGCGCCACAACCCGGCGGCCCCGGGGCACTCCCCGGCGTCCTCGCCGTGGAGCGCAGGCTGGCCGACCAGGCGACCGCCGCGGTGCGGAGCGCCTCGGAGCATCCCGACGACGCGTCCCTGCACGGGGCGCGCGTGCTGGTCAAAAAGTGGCGCTACACGATCGAGTGCCTGGACGAAGTCGTTCCCGGAGCGGCGGGGCAGGCCGTCCGTCCGCTACGCCGGATCCAGGGGGACCTTGGGGACGCTCACGATCGCGCCATGTTGCGGGAGCTTCTCGAGCGACATGCCCGTCGTGCCGGCTCCGCCGGTGAAAGCGACGAGCTTCGACCGCTGATCGAGAGGCTCGATCTCGAACGCGAGCGCGCGGTGCGGCGTTTCCGTCGGCTGGCGGGGACCCTCGTCGGACATTCGCGGGACGGGGCGCGGGACGCGGCGCGGGACGCGGCGCTGAAGCCTGCGGCCGGCGGCAGCGTCGAGGTCCCGGCCATACCGCTCGAGTCCACGGCGGACGCCGGGCACGAGGCCGCCGGCGCCCCGTGTGGGCGGGAAGATCCCCGTGATGAGCGATGGGACCACATGGCGGCCTGGCTCGCGCGTTCCGGGCGACCGAGATGAGCGGTGCGGGCCCCTGCGCCCGGCGGCGCGTCCGTGCAGTCCGTCCTCGATTCGACTCCCGTCTCCCAGTATTCTCGGGGCGTGTCGTCCGATTCGGCGACGCGGGTGATGGACTTCCACGGGAGGACGATTGAAAGAACTCCGTTCCTGGACCACCAAGGATTCCGCCTCGCTCTACAACGTCGCCGGCTGGTCGAGTGGCTACTTCGACATCAACGCGGCGGGCCACGTCGAGGTAACCCCCTCCGGCCCGGACGGGCCCCGCCTCGACCTGTACGATCTGGTCCAGGACGTGCAGCGCCGCGGTCTCGGGATGCCGATCCTGATGCGCTTCTCCGATATCCTCCACAGCCGCGTTCGCGCGTTGGTGGACTGCTTCGGCAGCGCGATCCGCGAGTACGGCTACCGGGGTCGCTACCGGGGCGTCTATCCGATCAAGGTCAACCAACAGCACCAGGTGGTCGAGGAGTTGGTGGAGTTCGGCCGCCCCTACGGCCTCGGGCTCGAGGCCGGATCGAAGCCCGAGCTGCTGGCCGCCCTGGCGCTGCTCGACAACCCGGACGCACTGCTGGTGCTGAACGGCTACAAGGACGTGGACTACGCCGAGACGGCGCTGCTCTCGCAGAAGCTCGGCCGCCACCCGATCGTGGTCATCGACCGCTACCGTGAGCTCGACATGCTGCTTCAGGTCTCACGCCGGCTCGGGATCCGGCCCCACATCGGCGTGCGCGCGAAGCTGACCACGCGCGGGGCGGGCAAGTGGATGGAGTCCACCGGCGACCGTTCCAAGTTTGGCCTCACCGCGACCGAGCTCGTGATGCTGGTGGAGAAGCTGCGCGAAGCGGAGATGCTGGATTGCCTCGAGATGCTGCACTTCCACATCGGGTCGCAGATCTCGGCAGTGCGGGCGATCAAGGACGCGATGAAGGAGGCCTGTCGGATCTACGTCGAGCTGGTGGCCGCGGGCGCCGGGCTCAAGTTCCTCGACGTGGGCGGCGGGCTGGGTGTGGACTATGACGGCTCGTCGACCAACTGGCCCTCCTCCACCAACTACGCCATGCAGGAGTACGCCAACGACGTGGTGGCGACCGTCCAGGAAGCGTGCGAGGCGGCCGGTATCCCCCATCCCGACATCCTGAGCGAGTCGGGTCGAGCGCTGGTGGCACACCACTCGGTGCTGGTGTTCAACATCCTCGACGTGAACGAGGTGATCGCGGGGCAGGCCCCGCCCGAGGTGGCCGCGGACGAGCATCCCGTGATCCACCAACTGCTCGAGACCTGGCGCTCGATCTCGCGCAAGAACTTCCAGGAGGCCTACCACGACGCGCTGCAGCTCAAGGAAGAGGCGACCAACCTGTTCAACGTGGGCCTGCTCGATCTGAAGGGGCGCGCCCGGGGCGAGCAGTTGTTCTGGGGCTGCTGCGAAGCGATCCTCAAGATCATCCGCGAGCTGGACTACGTCCCCGACGACCTGGAGGGTCTCGAGAAGGGTCTGGCCGACACCTACTACGGCAACTTCTCGGTGTTCCAGTCGGCGCCCGATCACTGGGCGGTCAAGCAGCTCTTCCCGATCCTGCCGCTCCACCGCCTCAACGAGCGCCCGACGCGACGCGGGGTGATCGCCGACCTGACCTGCGACTCCGACGGCAAGATCGACCAGTTCATCGAGTTGCGCGACGTCAAGAGCTCGCTCGAGCTGCATCCCTATGACGGCAGGCCCTACTACCTCGGGGTGTTCCCGGTCGGGGCCTGCCAGGAGATCCTCGGCGATGTCCACAACCTGTTCGGCGACACCAACGCGGTGCACATCGCGCTCGACGGAAACGGTTACCGCATCGCCCACGTCGTCGAGGGTGATTCGGTCACCGAGGTGTTGGGTTACGTGCAGTACCAGAAGCAGAACCTGGTGCAGAGGGTGCGACAGGCGACCGAGGAGGCGCTCCGCAAGGGCCTGCTGACCTTCGAGGAGTCGGCGCTGCTCATGCGCCGGTTCGACGAAGGGCTGTCGGGCTACACCTACCTCGAGGCTGAGGAGCCCTCGCCGCGTATCACCAACGGCGGAAACGGGCTGACGCGGGTCGCCGCGCCGGGCCCCGCGGAGGCAGGCGCACCGTCGGCGCCGGTCGCGGCCTTGCCGCCAGCCGGCCCGAGCTGACGCGACGCAGTGCGACGCGCGCCGGCCGGCCCGGCGCGCGTTGTTTCATCCCGGTAACATCCCCGCTACGCGGTCATCACGCCACCCGCCTATCGTGCAACCCCTAACGGGGGAGCGATGGACGATCTCGAAGCGATGGATTCCGACGTGCGGGACTACCTGGAGCACGTGGAGCAGATGAACGCGCGCTATCGGTCCGGGGAAGTCCACGTCCACGTCCCCGTGGATCTGCGCGGCGATGAGCCGCTCGACGACCTGGTCCGGCGGTGCCTCCCGGCCTCGAACGCCGCGCTCGAGGCGGCCTCGAGGAGCCTCTTCTACTCGCTGCCGGTGGCCTTCGACCCCGCCCACTCGGTCGGTCCTTACCTCGCGACCGTGGACCGCGACCCGACAGGGGAGCCGTACCGGTTCATCGACATGGGGGCGATGATCGCCACGCAGGCCTTCGGAGAGAACGATCCGGGCGTGGTGGCGGCGCTGCTGCGGGGCCTACCCTACGCCGCCTCGCGCTACGCTCATTCCGAGTACCAGACCGCACTGTCGCTGCGGCTCAAGGCGAAGCTAGACCAGATCGCCCCGGTCGGAACTCCCCGCCACTTCATGGTCAACACCGGCGCCGAGGCGGTGGAGAACGCGATCAAGGCCGTGCTGCTCAATCGCGTCAAGACCTCGAACGAAACGGGAGGCGGGGTCATCGTGTCGTTCGAGGGCGCCTTCCACGGCCGCACGCTCGGTAGTCTTGCGGTGACGCACCGGAAGAAGGCGCGGCTCGGGTTCCCCACCTTCGATTGGCCGAACGTCCCTTTCCCCGTGTGGGACAGCAGTCCCCGGGAGACCGCCCGCCGGGAGGAACGCAGCCTGAAGCTCCTTTGGGAGCACCTCGCGTCGGGGCGCTTTCCTCAGGCGGAGAGACGGCGTGAGGGCTTCCGCGCCGAGTTGGATGCGATCGACGCGCTCCTCGCGCACCCTGCCGGAGATCTGGATGTGTTCCTCCGCGAACGCCGGGCTTCGATCGGCGAGGAGCCACTGCGACGCGCCCGACGCGTAGCCGCGGTCCTGATCGAGCCGATCCAGGGCGAGGGAGGCGTGCGCGAGGCAAGCGCCGGGTTCATGCGCCGCCTGCGGCTCCTCACCCGCCTCTACGACGTGCCGCTGCTTTTCGACGAGGTGCAGACCGGCTGGGGCGCGACCGGACGCATGTGGGCGCACGAGCGGTTCGACCTCCCCTGCCCACCGGACGTCGTCATCTGGGCCAAGAAGGCGCAGAACGGAGTGCTGTTCGTGAGCGAGGAGCTGGCGACTTTCTTCCAGGAGGAGAAGAAGTTCAACACCACGTGGGAAGGCGACTCGGTGGGGATGCTGCGCCTGCTGGCGGTCATCGACCGGCTCGATCTCGCGCAGGTGGATCGCACGGGCGCGCATGCCAGGGCTGGCCTCGAGAGTCTCGCCGCCGATTACGCCGGCCTCATCCGCAACGTGCGCGGCGCCGGGGTCATGCTCGGTTTCGACGTCGTTCGAGCCGACTGGCGCGACGCATTGCGCGATCGCGCTTTCCGCTCCGGGCTGATCCTGCTGCCGGCGGGCGAGCGGGCGCTGCGATTCTACCCACGCTATGACACCGAGTCTTACGCCATCGACGAAGCCCTGGCGATTCTGCGTCGAGCGCTGGAAGAGCTCCTGCCCGGGCGGGCCGAGCCGCTGCCGGCGCCGGGTCCCGAGATCCGGCTGGGCACGTTCGAGTGCCCGCTCGAAGCGGTCGAGGTCGTCGAGCTTACAGCCGCAACCTTCGCGGAGCACCGGGGGCAGGTCATGGCCGTCGAAGTCGATCGTTACGGGGGCGCCTCGCAGTACCCGGCCGACGTGCTGCGCTCCGGCCGGCGGCCGTTGCTCCAGTTTCCGCCCGAGATGTTGGAGGGGGCCCTTTCATACGCGGGCGCGATCGGCGTGGCGCTGCGCGACCGTATCGCCGGGCGCATCGTGGCATACGCGCTCGGAGGCGCCCTGGAGAACCACGACGAGGAGGGTGTGAGCTCCGATCCACGACTCGGCGAGGGGAACACGTTCTATCTGGTCGCGATGGCCACGCTCTCCTCGGTGAAGAACCAGGTCGAGATCGAGAACCGGCTGCTCGAGCTGGTCCGGGACCGCGCGCTGGCGGCCGGCTTCTCGCATCTCTCCACGCTCATCGAGGAGCGCGTTCAGGGCACCGGGCCCGCCTGGCTCCATGCGGCCACGGTCGTGCTGGAGGTGGGCAACTACCTGCGCAGCGGCATCCGCTTCGTGTACCTGCATGCGCCGCTCGATGGAATCGGGGCCGATGGGCCGGGGCGCGCGCCAGGGGAGCGACGCCAGACGGCCCGCTGAGGGCAGGACGCCCTGCGCCGCGGCCCAACCTCCCGCTTGTCCGGCGCCCAAGCATCGCGCTAGATTGCGGGCTCGCGATGCGAGGTGCGCAGCGTGCGCCACCTTTCCCGTCCACACGCCTTTCGTCACGGCGAACCATCGAGGGGCCTGCGATGCCCGAGACCCGCCGAACGCCGGGATGGCTGCCGTTCGTCGCGGTCGCGATCGTCCTCGCCCTGGCCGCCCTGCCCGGACTGTTCCTGAGCCCGCGGCCGGTGCTGCGGCTGGCGGCCGAGCTGATCCCGCCGGTGGCGAAGTTCGCCGATCTGCCCGCCGCGGCGCTCTGGTCGCTCATGCGGCTCACCGGCGCCTACCTGGCGTCGCTGGCATTCTCGTGGTTCGTGGCCTATCGCGCGGCGACCAGGCCGGCGGAGGCGCGGTTCATCCTGCCGCTGCTGGATGTGGGTCAGTCGGTGCCCGTTCTGGGGTTCTTCCCGGCTGCAGTGTTCGTCTTTGTCGGCGTGATGGGGGGCGGGCGCCCGGCGCTCGAGCTGGCCGCGATGTTCCTGATCTTCACCAGCATGACCTGGAACATCGCCTTCGGTATCTACGAGGGGCTCACCACCATCCCGGCCGAGACGCGCGCCGCGGTCCAGAGCCTGGGCGTGCGGGGCGTGCTGCTGTGGCGCTCGCTGCTGCTGCCGGCATGCGTCCCGAGCCTGGTCTACAACAGCATCCTGTCGTGGACCAACGGCTGGTACTTCCTGATCGCGAGCGAGATCATCGCGGCCGGGCCGGTGCAGTACGACCTCCCGGGCCTCGGCAGCGTACTCTCGGTGGCTTTCGCGCAGGGGGATCTGAAACTCGCGACCGCGGCGCTTATGACGCTGATCGCTGTGGTGCTGGCGATCGAGTTCGCGGTGTGGCGGCCGGTGCGCGCGTGGTCGAGCCGGTTCCGCTACGACACGCAGACCAGCGGCGGCGAGGAGCCCTCGCGTCTTCCCGACTTCGGCCTGCCGGCGCTGCTGCGCCCGTTTCGGGCCGCGGCCCGGGCGCTCTGGCGGCGGCTTCCGCTCGCCCGGGCCAACCGTTACTGGGCGGCGGTGGCGCGGGCCGGCGGGCGGGTCTGGCGGGTGGGACGCTGGCCGCTGGGCGCGGGGCTCGCGGTCTACGCCACGCTCGCCGTATTCGGCGTGGTGCGGGCGCTCCTCCCCCCCTGGCCGTCCGAGGCCGCCTCGCTTCCGCTGGCGCTGCTGTTCTCGTTCCTGCGCATCAACGTCGCCTACCTGCTGGCGTTGCTCTGGATCATCCCGGTCGGCCTGTGGGCGAGCGACCATCCGCGTGGCGCCCGCGCGCTCTCGACGGTGGCGCAGGTGGGCGCCTCGATCCCGGCGACCGCGTTCTTCCCGGTGCTGGTGGCGCTGCTGGTCGGACGCATCGGCGGGATGGAGGGCATTTCCGTCATACTGGCGCTGACCGGCATGCAGTGGTACCTGCTGTTCAACATGCTGGCCGGTGTCCAGCGCGTCCCCAACGACCTGCGCGAGTCGATGCGCTCGCTCGGGCTCTCCCGGCGCCAGATCCATCGTCAGCTGGTGCTGCCGGCA
>CAYONG010000258.1:0-5155 GCA_964405235.1 uncultured bacterium
GGGTGCCGCTGGGCGACAGGCTTGTCTGTGCCGACGCACACCACCGCCCTTGCAGATTCCGGCTGGATCGGGGTCGAGTGCGTGTCGTCAGGCCGCGGTGCGCCACTCGTAGCGGTGATGCAGGCCACCGACCCGCGGGAAGTGGCCCGGGTCGTTCAAGTTCATGCATGTCTACCTGTGGCAGAGCATCACGCTCCTGATGGTGTGCGCGCTGTTCATGATCTGGCTCAGGTTCTCTCCGCCCGTCGGCTCGCGCGCGTGAGGTGGCTGGTCCGCTTCCTCGTCTGGACCACGGTCCTCGCGGTCCCCTCCTGGCTGATCGGCGATGCCTACCATCGCGGGCTGGCGAAGGCGACTCTGTGGATGCTGCGGATCCCCTCGGACCGGCTGGCGTTCCAGCCGCCGGAGATCCCGGCCGCGCACATCCTGGGCGTGTTCGCCGCGCTGTGCCTGGCGAGCACGAGGGCGCCGCTCACCCGGCGTCTCATCGCGCTCGCGGTCGGGCTGCCCTGCATGGTCGCGGTCGAGCTGCTGGCCGGTGCGCTCGCGATCCGCTGGTCGCTCGATGCCGCCGCCGGTGGCGCGGTGTCGCCGGTCGTGGAGCGGCTGCGGAGCTACCTCACATCACTCCCGGCGTGGATCGGGGCGCCGATCCTGTGGCTCCTGCTGCTCGGCGCGTGGGAGCTGCCGCGGACCGCGCGGCGCCGCCCGGACGGGCGGTAGTTCGGGTCAGGGGGCGTGTCCGTGACGACCGGGTTTGCCCCATAGTTCGGTGAGCCGCCGGTCGCGACCGCATCCGGTGCGGTAGCTCTGATAGCGGACCGGGTCCTTGCGGTAGAAGTCCTGGTGGTATTCCTCGGCGGGCCAGAACCGCGTGGCCGGAACGATCGCGGTGACGATCGGCTTCTTGAAACGCTGCGGCGTGGTCTCGAGCTTTCGCTTCGACTCCCCGGCCAGCCGCTTCTGCGTCGGGTCGTGATAGAAGATGCTCGAGCGATACTGCGAGCCGAGATCGCAGAACTGACCGTTCCCCTGGGTCGGATCGATGTTGTGCCAGAAGATCTCGAGCAGCTCGGCATAGCTGATCCGCCGCGGGTCGTAGGTGATCTGCACGGACTCCGCGTGTCCGCTCCCGCCGGCGGAGACCTCATTGTATGTCGGGTTCGACGTCGCACCGTCGGTATAGCCCGAGATCACGGCCGCGACTCCGGGCAGGCCTTCGAACGCGGTCTCGATGCACCAGAAGCATCCGCCGGCGAATGTCGCCTTCGCGAGCGCCGGCACCGGGGGCGAGGCGGGGGTCGCCGACGGCGCGGGCGCCGCGCCCACACCCGTCGTGATGAGGAACGATACGAGAACTGCCGCGGGCATCACCCGGCTGTTCATCTTGAACATGGTTACGACTCTCCAGTCCATGATTTGGAATGGTGAAACGGCACTTCACCGGCGGTCGTCAGCACGCAGTCTACTCCGCGCGGCGCCCGGTGTGACCGGGGTTCGATGACGGCGCGGCGTCAGTGTCGGCCCCGTCGCGCGCGAACGTGAGCGAGGCCCAACTGCTCTCCCAGTCGGCGGCCGCGGGATCGCGCGAGGGGATCATGTGGACGACGCCGAGCAGCCATTCTCCTGCGTCCTCCACCGGCACCACGGCTTCGCCGTGGCGATCGGTCCGCCCCCTCCACGCCACCCCGACGGTGTCCCTTCGCGCGGAGTCGAGCGGACGTCCATCGGCGGCGAAAGGCTGACGCCACGCGTTGAGCAGCGCACCGACGAGTGGTTCGCCCTCGAACAACACCCGCACGCGCAGCCGCGGGTCGGCGCCCGGGGCAGAAAGCGGGAGGATCTCGCACGGAAGTCCGAGCGGCCGCGTGGCGCGCCGGCTATCGGCCCCGGCGAGCCACGACTTGGCGCAGCGGCGGTATCGTTCGCGCCCCGGGCCGGCCTCGCCGCGGGCGCGGCGCGCGGCGAGGGGGCCAACCAGCCCTTCGGCGGCGAGGTAGCGCTCGAAGGTCGCGGCATCCAGGGTGATGGTCGCGAAGTCCGATTCGTACGCGAACAGCAAACCGCCCCGGTCGGCGGGTGCGAAATGCGCCCAGGTAGTATCGCCGCCGCGCGCGACCGGCTTCAGATCCAGCTCACGGCCGGCGCGGACGAGTAGTCGAACCGCGCGCCCGGGGGAATAGGGTTTGCGCTCGCCGACGAAGCCCTCCCCCGCCAGCGCGCCGACCGAAACCGTGTCGCCCGCTCCGGCTCGAAACGTGGAGGGCGCGAGCCAGTACTCGTGCGCCCGGCCGGGGTCGGCCGCGAGCGCAAGCTGGACGAAGAGCAGGGTCGGAAGGATCAGCGCGCGCGGTGTCATCGGCAACACTACGGAGTGAGCGTCCCCGCTGGATGACCGCGAGCGCGAACCCGGCGGCTCCGGCGCGGTCGCGGCCCTCATCCACCCCTCATGAGCCGCCACGCGCCCGGGCTCAGACCTTGACCGACCCCGCCAGCACCACCGTTCCAGCTGGCTTGCGCTTGTCGGACGAGCCGCCCTCGCGCTCGAACGAGATCGCGAAGGCCGCGAGCACCGCCGGGTCGCCGGCGTCGGGCACGCGTACCTCGGCCCTGCCCCTCGCGTCCGGCCGCACCACGCCGAGACTATGGGGCCCATCGGAAAGGATCGCCCACAGCTCGAAATCGGATCCGGCCGGGGTGGTGAGGTTCTCGAACGCGACGATCGCCCGGCGGGAGACCGGGTCGTAGGTCGCGCGCACGTGCGGCAGCGTGACCCCGCCCGTGAGCGGAGCAAGATCGACCACCCGGGCGCCGGGGCTCATCGCCACCGCCGCCCACGCGCGCTCCACCGCCAGGTCCAGCTCGGCCTGGGCGATGCGCTCGCGCGCGCCGCGCAACTCGCCGCGCAGTGTGTCGGCGGCGCGCCAGGTGGCAACCGTGCTCACCGCGAGGACGGCGGCGGCCGCCGCCAGCGCCCAGGTCGGCCACGCGGGACGCCGGCGCCCGGCGAGATCGATAACCTTGCGGTGCGCGAGCGGCGGCGCCGCAAGAGCGTCGGGCCGCGCCGCTCCCCGCCCGTCGGCCCGCGCGGTCGGCGACGCCGTGGACTCCGCCCGCACGCGCTCGAGCACGGCGGCGCGCACGTGCGCGCCGGGTGTGACCGGCGGCGCCGAGGCGGCCAGCCGCTCGGCCCCCTGGCTCAGCTCGGCGAGGGCGCGCTCGCACTCGGCGCAGCCGTCGGCCAGGTGCCGCTCGAGCTCGAGGCGGTCCGCCTCGTCGATCGAGCCCAGCACGCGGGCGGCGCACAGGTCGAGATGCTCCTCGCGGTGAACGGTCACGTCATCTCCTCCTGCGGCACGAGCTCACGCAGACGCATGAGGCCCTGCCGGGTCCACGACTTGACGCTGCCGAGCGGAGCGCCGATGCGGGCCGCGATCTCGGACTGCGACAGCCCCCCGAAGTAGCCAAGATCGAGCACTTCGCGCTGCCGCGGCGTCAGGGCCGCCAGGGCGGCCGAGAGGCGCTCCTGGCGCTGGCGCTGGGCGGCGTTCGCCGCCGGCTCGTCGGCGGTGAGCGGCGCGTCCGGCAGGGGCGCCGCGGTCTCGGCCCGCCGGCGCGAGGCGACGCTGCGGATGCGATCGATCGCCCGGCTGCGCGCCAGGGTCACCAGCCATCCCGCCACCGTGCCACGCGCCGGGTCCCAGGTCACGGCCCGCCTCCAGGCCTGCAACCAGGTGTCCTGAAGCACCTCTTCCGCATCGGCAGCGCCACCGACGATGCGCAGCACCAGCCCGTACAGCATTGGCGTGTGGCGATCGTAGAGCTCTTCCAGTGCCGAGGTGTCTCCGGCGCTCATCCGGCCGATGCACGACCGGTCGAGATCCTGCTCGCTCATCGCGTCGGCTCGTCCTCGAGTTGAGTTCCATCGTCCCATCTACGTCGCGGATCGGGTTTCGGACCAGCGCGCGGAGCTGGGCGATCGATCCCGGCGTGATCGGTGGCGGTTGGCATGCGCCACATTAGGGAGTCGTGCGTTCGTGGGCAAGAGCCCCCGCTGAAGGCCCGGGCCGCGGTCAGGCCCGCCCCTCCCGCGCCCTGTCCGGCGCGTCGCCCCCTCATCCGACCGCGCACTCGCCCCGTAGCGGGGGTATCGAGCCGATGTGGACGACCCTCCGCCGCCCCGTCCGGGGCGCGGCGCCGTCCCCACCGCGGGATGCTCCGCGGCCGAACAGTCCCGCCACGCGCGGGAGAAAGGAACACCCGATGAATCTGCGAACCTCCCTGGCCGCCGTCGCAGGGGCCCTCCTGCTTCTCGGCATCCTCGCGACGCCGCAGGCGCGGGCGTCCAGCCACAGCGAGGCGCCCGGCATCAGCAAGGACCGCCTCGCCGACGACACCGATCTCTACGCGTGGGTGGCGAAGGACGCCCGCAACGCGGTCACCTTCGTGGGCAACTGGGTGCCCTTGATCGAGCCCAACAGCGGCCCCAACTTCGCGAGCTTCGATGACGACGTCACCTACTACATCAACATCGATAACGTCGGCGACGCGAAGAAGCACATCCGTTACCAGTTCGAGTTCAAGACCACGCGTCAGACCGGGGCGACGTTCCTTTACAACGTCGGCCAGGTCACCTCGCTCAACGACCCCGACCTCAACGTCCGGCAGACCTACACGATCACCCGGATCGACGTGGTGGGCGGCATCGAGCAGCCGACCGTGCTCGGCAGCAATCTGCCGGTCGCCCCGTGGAACGTGGGCCCGGCGTCGATGCCCGACTACAAGGGGCTCGCCCAGCAGGCGGTCCAGAACCTGCCGGGTGGCTACAAGGTGTTCGTCGGCCCGCGTGACGACCCGTTCTTCGTCGACTTGGCCTCGCTGTTCGATCTGCTCACCATCCGCAAACCGCCCGGCAACCGTGGTGGGGGCGTGGACGGTGTGGGTGGCTACAACGTCATGTCCATCGTGCTGCAGGTCCCCAAGGACAAGCTGACCAAGGACGGCCAGGCGCCGGGCGCCGGGGCAAACAACCACATCATCGGTATCTGGGACACCTCCGAGCGCCTCATGACCCGCACGTTGAACGCCGACGGCACGGTGGTCCACAGCGGGCCGGAGGTCCAGATCTCGCGGCTGGGCATGCCGCTGGTCAACG
>CAYONG010000259.1:0-3746 GCA_964405235.1 uncultured bacterium
GAGCGCCTGCCAGTAAATCGCGGCGATCACCTTGCCGGTCATGAACGGGTGCCGGGCGAGAGCCGCGGCGAGGCTGCCGGTCGTGATCTCTCGGCGCTCCAGCGACAGGGTGGCGTCGAACAAGGTGCGCCCATGGGAGCGGTTCTCCATGTGGACCACCAGCGCCCGCCCCGGCGTCGTGAGTTTCCACGCGTAGTCGAGGTCCATCGGCATGAAGGGCGAGACGTGAAACGCCTTGGGGAACGCGAACTCAAGAGTGCTCTCGGCCTGCTGCGCGCGGCAGTCGAGGACGTAGCAATGGCGCTCTCCCCAGGGCGTGTTGTGGATCTCCGCCACGATCGCCTCGAGCCGCTCGCCCTCGGGGGCGAAGCAGTAGTAGAAGCTCACTGGGTTCATGCAGTAGCCCCAGTAGCGAAGGTGCGTCAGCAGGCGCACCGGGCCCGTGGGCCGGAACCCAGCACGTTCACGGACCAGGTCACGAACGCAGGTGTCGAGCGCACGCGTCGGATCGCCCAGGTGGTCGGCGCGGCGGAACCACGCGGGCGCGAAGCGGCGAGTGGACCACAGCCATCGACCCCGGAAGACCTGGTCCAGTTCGGCGAGGTCCAGGTACACGAAGAAGGCGTGATAACGGAACGCGTTCTCCACCGGCGTGAGACGGCGGTGGCGGATCGGGCCCCCATAGAGCGCGCTGTTACGACGCACTGGCCGCGAGGCTGGCCGGCCGCGACGCAATGCCCGCGACGACCTCGGCGGCGCTTCGAACGCCGTCCTCGTGAAACCCATTTCCGAAGTAGGCGCCGCAGAACCAGGTCCGGTGCGTGCCTTGGATGCGATCGCGCCGCTCTCGCAGCCGGACCCAGCTCGGGGAATACTGGGGATGGGAGTAGGTGAAACGCCGGAGGACGCGCGAGGGATCCACCGCTTCCGTCTCGTTGAGCGTAACGCAATAGCGGGTGGGGGAGTCGAACCCCTGCAGGCGGTTCAGGTCGTAGGTGAGCGTGGCGAGATCGTGGTCGGGGCGCACGTGGTAGTTCCAGCTCGCCCACGCCCTGCGGCTGCTCGGCAGCAGGGACGTGTCGGTGTGCAGCACGACGTCGTTGGCCTGGTAGTGGACGGCGCCAAGAATCTCCCGTTCGGCGGCGGTCGGATCCTCCAGCAGCCCCAGGGCATTGTCACCATGGCAGGCGAGGATCACCTCGTCGTACGAACCCTCTCCGGATGCGGTGCGCACTCGAACGCCGTCGCGGGTGCGACGCACCGAGCGCACGGGGTCTCCGCACCGGATCCGATCCCGGAAGGGCTCGGACAGTCGCTGCACATAGCGGGCGGAGCCGTCCGCGATCGTCCGCCACTGGACGCGCCGACGGACGTGCAGCTCCAGCAGATCGTGGCGGTCGAGAAACTCCACCACGAAACGCGCCGGATAGTCGCGAAAGGCGCTTCGCGGCGCCGACCATAGGGCCGAGCCGAGCGGTAGCAGGTGCCAGTCCACGAACTCCTCGGAGTAGCCTGCGGCGGCGATCAGATCTGCCACCGTCGCATCCTCGGACAGGCCGGCCACGGTCGCGCGCCCTCCGTGGCAAAAGCGGACCACGTCGCGCAACATGCGCCAGAAGCCGGGCCGGACCGCGTTGGCCGGCTGGCAGAAGATCGAGCCAAGGCCCGATCCGCTGTACTCGATCCCGGTACGCGAGCACCGGACGCTAAAGCTCATGCAACTCGGCCGAGACGCAACGCCGACGTCGTCGAGCATCGAGTCGAAACTCGGGTAGTCGCGCCGATTGAAGACAAGGAAGCCAGTGTCGAGCGCTCGCGGGGCGCCCGCGTCGTCCACCGTGACGGTGTGCGAGTGGCCGCCGAGGCGGTCCTCCGACTCGAAGAGGGTGACATCGTGCGCGCGGTGCAGGCCGCTCGCGGCCGTCAGTCCGGCGATGCCGGAGCCGACAATCGCGATCCTCACGACAGCCGGTTTCGCTGCAGGACCTTTTCGGGCACGGGCTTCAGCCGGGAGATGATGCGCAAGGCCGCGAGGACCTTGAGGCCGTAGTAGGTCAGGTCGATCTCCCACCAGTAGAAGCCCTGCCGGGCGGAGCCCGGGTAGTGGTGGTGGTTGTTGTGCCAGCCTTCGCCCAACGTGAGCAGCGCGAGCAGCGCGTTGTTTCGGCTGTCGTCCCCGGTGTCGAAACGACGCGACCCGAACTTGTGGGAGAGCGAGTTGATGGTGTAGGTCGCGTGATAGACCACGACCGTGCTCACCACGAACCCCCACACGAAAACTTGCGCGGCGCTGGTGCCGAGCTGCGGGAACGCGGTCTCCAGCCAGGCGCCGAGGCCGATCGTGCCCGCCGCCAAGAGGGCAGGGCCGAGCAAGAAGTGGCGATCGAGGAAGCGCAACTCCGGGTAGCGGATCCAGTCGCGTACCAGGCGTTCCCGAGTCGGAGTGCCGCTCTGGGTGAGGAACCACCCGACGTGGCTCCACCAGAAGCCATGCCGCCCGGGCGAGTGGCTATCCCCCTCTTCGTCGGAGTGGCGATGGTGGTAGCGATGATGGGCGGCCCACCACAGCGGGCCGCGCTGCACTGCCGTCGTTCCGGCGAGGGCCATTAGGAACTGGACGAAGCGCTCGGCATGGAACGTGCGGTGCGAGAAGTAGCGATGGTAGAAGCCGGTGATCGCGAACATGCGCAGGGCGTAGAGCGCAATCGCGATCGCCAGCGCCACGGGGGAGACGCCCACCCAGATCACCGCGAGCAGGCCCGCGTGCATGGCGAGGAACGGCATGCTGCCCCGCCAATGGATAGGTTCGGGCGGCACTGCAACGGGCGCCAGATCGTCAACTCCGGCATCGCGCGACGAGCCTTCCGGTGCGCTTCTGTCTTCAACCGCGTTCGTCTGGGACATAGGCAGTCTCTCGCGTGGGGAAAGCGGCACGGTTCGCCGCGCCTCGAAGCTAGGCTTCGCCAGCATCTACTCGATGCGGTCGGTGATCTTCCTGCGGCGCGAACCCGCAGCGTGACGCCGTGTTGACGATGAGCAGGACCTTGCCGCAGTAGTCGGCTAGCGACTTGTCATCGCCATCGATGGTCGTGACTTTGAAGTCGTGGATCCCGTGCATCACGCCCTTGTCTCCATTCTTGGCCACCGGGGCTGCCGGGGCCGCGTGACTCGGTCTGGGCGAGTCGCTGGTGTCAGCAAATCACTCGCCAGGCTAATCATCGCCATGGTCTGGATCTTGGAGCTGGGCCTCATGGATTCCCTCGGGCGCAACGCATACCTGTGTGGCCAGCCTCCCGTCAAATCTAGCAGCGATTCACCCGCGGATGCGAGTGGGGCCACGCGTCCGTGCGCCCCCCCTCGCCGGCGACCCCTTCGCGCACTTCTCCTTAGCGAGAGGGATTCGGATCTCATCCGGTCCGGTCGCACCGAACAACGCGTTGCGGTAGCCTCAGAAATCTTAAGGCCCCATCGGGGGCGCCGGTTCACCACCCGTGTTCGAGAGGGTCAGGCATGGACTTGTTCACCAGCAGCGCCGTGATGGAGATGATCGAGGCACTGCGCTCGGTCGGGTACCTCGAAGCCCTCACCGCGGGGGTCTTCGGAGCCGCGTTCGGGATTACTTACGTCCTGCTGCGCGGAGAGATGACGACCGGCGTACGAGTACGATGGCGCCCGCTCCTGAGCCTTGGAGCGCGACTTGGGCTGGGAGCCATATTCTTCGTCATGGGCGGGCTGAATGGGTTCTT
>CAYONG010000260.1:0-15177 GCA_964405235.1 uncultured bacterium
TGCCCGGGGAAGACCAGCATCATCCCGTAGCCGCCGCTCACGTAGGGTTGCAGCCGGCCGGAAAGCGGCCGGCGCACGATCGCGCTCAGCATGTGGAGCGCCGCGTGGACGGACTGGCCCGGGTTGTGGCCGATCGACCACTCGTAGCCGAGCCACGCGTTCGGATGGTAGGTCACGCGCGCCACGAACAGGCGCTTCGCGCCGAGGCTGCCGTAACCCGGGCTGAATGCCAGTCGATTGCGGAAGGGGCGTACCCCGGGCTCGACCCGATAGGGGTGGTGCGCCACCTCGGGGACGAGCGCCTCGAGGCCGTCCGCGGTCATCACCGGACCCGCCGGCGCCGTGGGGCCCGTGGCGGTGGTGGAGTCCGCCTGATCCGGGACTGCCTCCGCGCGGGCCTGCGCCGCCGCCACACCGCCGGCGAGCGCGCAGAGCATGGCGAACGCGAGCGCCCGGCGGACCGTCGCAGCCGCGTTCCGCATCACTGCGCCACCCCCGCCATGATCCACGCGAGGATGGCCTGGTAGTCGGAGTCCGAGGTCGAGGTGAAGGGTTTGACGCTGTGCGGCGTCCCGCCCGCGGCCAACGCCAGCGGCTCGGTCAGGATGGGACTCGCCGAGCGACTGGAGGCCGACACCTGGAGGACCACCTGGTCGAAATCGAATTGGGTGTTCTTGGCCCCCGGCGGCGATAGCTGGAGCGATCCGCGGATCCCGCCGCCGTGGCAATCACCGCTGGCATCGCATCCGTGCAACACAAGCAGCGGCTCGACCGTCTGCTCGAACTGCCCGAAGCTGAGGGCAAGCGTCTGTCCGCCGCCGGGCGGTTGCGCCGGCGCCATGGGCGAACTGCATCCTTGCACCATGCCCGGCAGAACGCTCAAGGCGAGCGCCAGCGGGGCGACGGCGCGGCGGACCCTCCTGTGCGCAGACACGATGCCCAGCCTCCAATCGTGCAAGAACTACTCTTACGCGGTGCGATTTGACCGGTGTCGCTCGGGAGTCCCAGGGAACCAGGTCAGGGCTTGGCGGGAAACGGTTTACGCCGTTCCACGCCCGGTCCTGCTCACCGTCCATGGAGAGGAATCCCTGTGGTCACGCAAGGAGCGGGCCGCGGACGCTCGAAGGGACGCTGGCGGGCATGGAAAGCCGCCTGGGCCCTGCTCTTGCCTGATCCCGTTAGAAATAACGGAGATGGATGAACGCCCGCGCCGCCGGTTCGAGGATCAGCCGATCGCGCAGCGTTTCTTCCACCCACATGGTATCGACGTTACCGGCGCCGGGCTCGATCAGGACCGCGGCGAGGTGTTTGAGCTCGCGTGCCTTGCGCCGGGCCTGGAACGGGCCCACCACGAACAGTGGCGTGTCCCACCCGTCGCACTCCATCGCGCTCGGGGACACCACCGTGACCGAGATGAGCCCTTCCGACGGCCGGCCGGTGCGCGGGTCCATGATGTGGCCGTAGGTCCGGCCGTCGCGTGCGACGAACTGCTCGTATTGTCCCGAAGTCGATATCGCCTCGCCGGTGATCGCCAGCCGCGCCAGGTAAGGGATGCGATCGCGGGGGTCGCGGATCCCGATCCGCCAGCCGCCCGGGCCGCCCGCGCTACCCGGGCTGCCGAGCGCGACCATGTTCCCCGAGAGATCGACCAGGGCGTCGGTCACGCCGTGCGCCTTCAGGCTCTCGGCCGCAACGTCCACCGCGTAGCCCTTGGCGATCCCACCCAGGTCGATCCGTACGCCGGGGTCATCGAAGCTCAGCAACAGGGTCGTCGGGTCGTAGTGGACCCGCCGCGCGCCGACGCGGGCGAGTGCGGCGCGGATCTCGTCGGCGGAGGGCACGCGGCGCGGGCCACCGAGGAATCCCCAGGCGCGCACCAGCGGCTCGACGGTGATGTCGTAGGCGCCGTCGGTCTGGCGCCACAGCCGGAGTGCCGCTTCGAGGACGGTGCCGACCTCCGGGTGGACGTGGGTGGCGGCGGTGGAGGCTTCTCGATTGAGCCGGGCGACTTCGCTCGTGGTGGTCCAGTTGCTCATCAGCGAATCGACGCGCTGGAATACGGCGAGCGCGCGGTGCGCCTCGCGCGAACTCGCGACGGAATCGCCTGTGGCGATGGTGACCCGGACATAGGTCCCCATGGTGCGTGCGCTCCACGAGACCGAGCGCCGGGCGCTCGCGCTCCCGCCGGCGTCCGAGGCAGCGGCCGGCGCCGCGACGCCACTGCGCACCAGCAGCGCTGCGATCGGTAGCACGAGGAACAGGAGGGCGCCAAGCGATGCAGACCTGTGGTCGCGCCATCGATTCGCACTTCGAACGCGCATGGCGCCCTCCTCGAGGACTGTGGGATATTGGCGGGGTGATAGACCGGGATCGGAACGCCGCGCCGCCGTGCCGCGCCTCGTCCACAAGGGGATCGGCACAGAGCGGCCTGTCCCTCACCCTGGCGATCGCGATCGCCGCGCCCCTCCTGGCCGCCACCCTCGCCGGCGCCGCGATTCTCAGGGTCCCCGAGGAACATGCAAGCGTGCGGGCCGCGGTCCGGGCGGCAGCGCACCGCGACACCATCCTGATCGCGCCGGGCACTTACGAAGGCGGCGTGTTCGTGGACCGGAAGTCTCTTACCCTCGCCTCGCGATTCCTGACCACCGGCGATACGGCGGTGGTCTCCCGTACCGTTCTGCGCGGCGCCGCGGCCGACATGTGCGCCGGTTTCCCGGGATGCGTGGGACGGTCGGTGATCGAGTTCGGGAAGACCGCGCATGGGAGCGCCGTCATCGGCCTCACGGTCACAGGCGGCGAGGACGGCATCCGCTCGCAGGCCATGGTGGACATCACCGGTTGCCACATCGTCGGGAACGGCGACGGCGTGGACTTCGTCTCGGGCTCGGGCGGGACCTTTCGGAGCTCGCTGTTCGCGCGCAACAGCGATGACGGGATCGATCTGAACGGCCGTATTCAGGCGCGGATCATCGACAACGACATCCGGGAGAACCGTCAGGACGGGGTCGAGTACCGGCTCTACGCTTATCACGGGCCGACCCAGACGATCGAGTTCATCGGCAACCGGATCACCGGCAACCGGAGTGACGGCATCCAGCTCATCGACTACCCGGACGTGTCGAACCGGGTCATCCGGATCGAGGGGAATCTGTTCAGCGCCAACGGCGACGCCGCGGTGGGGTTCCTGCCGGATGGGCGGACGATCGAGGACTTCGGAGGTGCCGCGGTAGCGGAGCGCGTCCTCGTCATCGGCAACACATTCACCGGGGAGCGCTACGGCCTGATCGGGGGCGCGAACGTCGCCGTCCTCAACAACATCTTCACCGGCATCCGGTCGAGCGCGCTGCGTCGGGTGGGGGGGAACTCGGTCGCCTCCTCCAATCTCTTCTGGAAGAACGGCACCGACCTCGAGGAGTGCGCGATCGAGCCGTCCGCTGTCCTCAGGTCCGATCCCCGGCTGGATGGTTCGGACCGGCCGGGGACCGGCAGCCCAGCGATAGACGCCGGCGCCGCGCTGTTCGTCTGGCGGGGCGACACGCTGCTGAACATCCCGCCGACCGGGTACGTGGGCCGGGCCCCCGATCTGGGGGCGGTCGAGGTGGGCCGGGCAGGACGGCCGCACCCCGGGGCCCGGCGATCTAATTGAGGGCTCGGGACACGGCGCCGGATGCCGTCGGCAGCCGATTGCGATAGATTGGCCGGCCATGCGCCCCGATCCGCCCTGTCTCCCCTTTCTGACCGTCCGACTCCGTCCGACGCACGACCCCTCGCGCGCACGCCCATGCCGCTGACCGTCGGAGCCCGTATCGGCGTCTTCCAGATTGAGGCCCCGCTGGGCGCGGGCGGCATGGGCGAGGTCTATCGGGCTCGTGACACCCGACTCGACCGCGTCGTGGCGATCAAGGCGCTGCCCGAGGCGTTCGCCCGCGATCCCGATCGGCTGGCGCGGTTCGAGCGCGAGGCGCGGCTGCTCGCCGCGCTCGAGCATCCCCACATCGCGGGCATCCACGGCCTCGAGGACGTCGAAGGAAGGCCGCACCTGGTGCTCGAGTTCGTGGACGGCGAGACGCTGGAGCGGCGTCTCACTCGCGGGCCGCTCACGGTGCGCGAGACGCTCGAGACCGGCGGCCAGATCGCCTCGGCCATCGAGGCTGCGCACGAGCGGGGGATCGTCCACCGCGACTTAAAGCCGGGCAACGTCATGCTCACGGCCTCGCAGGGCGTGAAGGTGCTCGACTTCGGCCTCGCGAGGGGGGACGGACCAGCTGCCGGCTCGTCGCCCAACCTGTCGGCGACGCCGACGATCGGGCTCTCGGTCACAGGCGCAGGGATCATCCTCGGCACCGCCCCCTACATGAGCCCGGAGCAGGCGCGCGGGCTCGCGGTGGATCGCCGCACCGACGTGTGGGCGTTCGGGTGCGTCCTCTACGAGTGCCTGAGCGGGCGCCGGACCTTCGCGGGCGAGACGGTTTCGGACGTGGTCGCCCGCATCCTCGAGCGCGAGCCCGACTGGGGCGCCCTGCCGGCCACGGTGCCGGCGCGGCTGCGCGAGGTGGTCAAGCGCTGCCTCATCAAGGACGCGCGCGAGCGCCCGCGCGATATCGGCGACCTGCGCCGCGAGCTTTCCGCGATCCTTCAGGAGTCGTCCTCGCCCGGCGCCGCCCGCGCCGCGGCGTCCGACGGGCGTCCGTCACTGGCGGTGCTCTACTTCGAGAACCTGGCGAGCGACGCCGAGAGCGAGTACTTCTGCGCCGGCATCACCGAGGACATCCTGACCGACCTCTCGAAGCTCAAGGGCCTGCGGGTGGCCTCGCGCAACGCGGTGATGCGCTATCGCGGCGCTCCGGTGGACATCCCGCGCGTGGCCACTGATCTCGGCGTCAGCGCCGTGCTCGAGGGCAGCGTGCGCCGGGTTGGTGACCGGGTGCGCATCTCGGCCCAGCTCATCAACGTCGCCGACGGGTTTCACCTGTGGGCGGAGCGTTACGACCGCACGCGGCAGGACGTGTTCGCGGTGCAGGTGGAGATTGCCTCGTCCATCGCGGCCGCGCTCCAGGTGGCGCTCACCCCGGCGGAGTCGCGGGCGCTGGTGCAGGACCGCCCCAACGACGCGCGCGCATACGACCTCTACCTCAAAGGGCGCCAGCAGTATGGACGCTACACCGCCGAATCGCTGCGGCAGGCGCTCGAGCTATTCCGGCAGGCGACCGAGGTGGATCCGGCCTATGCGCTGGCGTGGGCGGGGATCGCCGATTGCCACGGGCAGATGGTGTCGTGGGAATACGCTAGCGATTCGGCGGAGGCGATCCGGCTCGGGCTCGAGGCGGCGCGCCACGCCATCGCGCTCAATCCTCGGCTCCCCGAGGCATTCAAGGCCGAGGCGCTGGTGCTGCGCTACGCGGGCGAAGACGGGGCCGCGAAGGTGGCGCTGGCGAAGGCGCTCGAGATCGATCCCCGCTTCGTCCCCGCGCTCACCAACCTCGCGGTTTCCGCGGTGGCGGAGGCAGACATCGCCGGGGCCGAGCGGCTGTTCCGTCGTGCGCTTGAGTGCGACGCCCAATCTCCCTTCACGGTCACTTGGCTCGCGTTCCTGCTCGTGCCGACCGGCCGCTTCGACGAGGCGATGGCGGTCACCGACCGGCTGCGGAAGCTCTCGGACGATCCGTTCTACATCACCTCTGTCTGCGTAATCCGTGCCATGGTTCACCTCCGCCGCGGCGACCTCGCGGCGGCGGGGCGTGATGTGCGCGAGGGTCTCGCCGACGGCGCCGACGCCGCCAACCTGCGGACGGTCGAGGCGGTGGTGGCGGCGCGCACGGGCCGCATGGACGATGCGAGGCGCCTGCTCGACGAGCTGGAGAGCGTCGCCGGCCTCGCAACCGGAAGCACGTTGCTGCTGACCGAGGCGGCCGTGCGCCTTGGCGACCCCGACCGCGCCGCAAAGCTGGCCGGACAAGGGAAGGTGCGCGACCTGTCGTCGACCTTCGGCCGTCTCGATCTCTCGCTGCACCCGATCCTCGATCGCCCGCCGTTCGCGCCGCGGCGGTCGGAGCGCGTGCTCATCTGGCCGCTCGAGGCCCCGATGATGGACCCCGGGGTCCACGCGCTCTTCCGCGAGGTGCGGATCGAGTCGGGGATGCCGCCGGGAAGCGGAGTGGGCGGCAGTCGGAGCTGACCGGCCGGTCGGTCGTCTACGTCCGCCGCGCCATCAATACGGTGATGTCGTCGGCCGGACCCGTGTCGCCCTCGAATGCGCGCACCTCGCGCACCAGCGCTTCGGCCGCCTCGACGCACGACCCTCCCTGGAGCCGGCCGAGTGCCGCCACCAGCCGATCGTCCCCCCACATCTCGCCCTCGGCGTTCGCGCCCTCGGTGACCCCGTCGGTGTAGAGCGCGAGCAGGTCGCAGGGCTCGAGGACCGCCTCGCCGCTCTCGAACCGCGAGTGCGGCATGATCCCCAGCACCAGCCCGCCGGCCGAGAGCCACTCGACGCTCCCGTCCGCCCGCATCAAGGCCGGGGGATTGTGGCCGGCGTTCGCATACACCAGCCGTCCGCTGTCGGCATCGAGGAATCCCAGGAACGCGGTGACGAATTTGCCCGATTCGACGCTGCGGTGCAGGAACTCGTTGACCCGCCCCGGTACTCTGGCCGGTTTCTCCCGGCACCGCCGCTCGGCTAGATTCCGGCGATGACTCGAACGAATCACGCCCATCTGCTGCGCCGTATCGACGGTATGGACGTCCGTGCGAGGGAGCAGTTCTGGGCCCTGATCCCGCCGGACCTGGCGAAGCGGCTACGCGCGCGCGTGGCCCGCGTGGGCGACGCCCTGCTGACGCTCGCCGCGACCAGCGATTCACTGCGCATGAACCGCGTGATCGGGCTGGGATCTCGCGGTCTGGCGCGAGAAGCGATGATCGACGAGATCGTCGCTTTTTACCGCGCAGAGAAGCTCCGCCGATTCAGCGTCATGCTTGGCCCCGGACCACAGTCGGGACGGATCACGGAATGGTTGCTGGCGCGCGGGTTCACCCGACGCGGCGGGCATACCCTGATGGTGCGCGATGGACTGAAGCCCGTCCCGACCGGCCGGCCTGGAGTGCGGGTGATGCGGGCGAGCCGCAAGCACGCGGACGTGATCATCGCGATCCACGAGCGCTGCTTCGCGCTCCCCGCGAGCCGGCAGAGTTGGTCACGCGCGGCCCTCATGGCGCACGGCGTCGAACAGTACATTGCGTTCGTGGGGACGACACCGGCGGGCGTCGGCGCGCTCCGCATCGAGGGAGATCTCGCCTGGATCGGGGGTGGGGCGACTTTGACGCGCTGGCGCCGACACGGCGCCCACGGCGCACTGATCGCTTCGCGACTGCGACGCGCAGCGCGGCGCGGCAGTCGCTGGATCTGGGTCGAGACCGCCGCGCCCGCTCCCGGCCGTCCATCCGGCTCGCGCCGGAACCTGCTCCGCGTGGGGTTCGAGGAGGTGTGCGTGAAGCCGAGCTTCGTGTGGTCGGGGCGATGAAGCCGCCCGGTGCGTCCAGCTCGACTCCCGGCCCCGGCAGACCGATCACAGACCGATCACAGACCGGTCGCGCATTGTCGCCCATGAGCGACTGCCCTGGATCGCCCGCCCATGCCTACCCTGAGCACCGGCATCCGCCTCGGCCCCTGCGAGTTCACGGCGTCCCTGCTCTCCCAGATCCATTTCGTGCGCGGGTGGCAGACGGGAGGGGATCGGCTCGCCCCTCAAGGGCTCTCGGATGGGCGCTCGATCGGGCTGCCCGGACAGAATCGCGATCCCCAAGGTCGAGCTTGCCCTGCATCCGCGGGGCTGGAGCGGCACGGTGCAGGCGGTGATGAGCCGGATCCGGGTGGGATGACCGGCCTCCAGTGGCGAAACGTAGCGCGAGCGCTGGGGCGTGGCGCGGCGACCGCCGGCTACGCGCTCATCGTCCGCGCCCGCTCGGCGCCCACCCGTCCCGCCCGGCAGGCGGGGGAGGCAAGGAAATCCGCAGCGTGACGCGCCTGAACATCCAGCGCCTCGGCCGCGCTCGCGTGGCAGGAGTCCTCGATGCACCGGAGGAACGCGCGCCGCACCTCCGCCTCGCCCGTGCTCCCGGGCTCAGGTGTTCCGGCGGTGTCGGCGGTCACGCCGTCCAGCCGCCCGGCTTCGACCGTGCGTCTCGGCACCGCACGCTCGCCGGCCATGGCCAGCGTCCATGCGGTGCGCAGCGCCTCCTCCATCGAGCCGGCGTGATCCGCCAGCCAGCCGACCGCCTCGCGCGCCCGCACGGTCTCGCCGGTGAGCAGCATGCGCAACAGCCGCGGCCACTGTTCGCGCGGGGCGCGCCGG
This sequence comes from uncultured bacterium, assembly GCA_964405235.1. Lineage (GTDB taxonomy): Bacteria > Eisenbacteria > RBG-16-71-46 > RBG-16-71-46 > RBG-16-71-46 > WS-11. The sequence goes on from CAYONG010000260.1 coordinate 8,349, forward strand.
AAAGGCCAGTGGCAGCCCTCCATACCCGGCACCACCGGCAGCGACACCTCGGGCCAGCCGAGGCGCGCGTCGTCCACCGCCACCAGGTGGTGGCAGTGCATGAGCAGCTCGAGCATGCCGCCCAGCAGGCGCTTGCCGGGAACGAAACCGACCGAGACCGCGAACTCGTCGTGGAGCCGCCGCGCGGTGGCGGGCCAGCCACGGGTGATGGCGAGGCCGGCCTCGACATCGTCGAGCGCGGTGAAGAAGTCGGCCGTGTCGGCGCCCACCATCTGGGTCGAGAGATGAAAGTCACCGGTCACGATCACCCGTCGGATGCCTTCCCCCTTGAGCCAGTCCAGCGCGCGGTTCAGCTCGCGGTCCACGTCCCATGAGTAGCTCTCGCGGCTCATGGTGATCACGCCGACCGTGCCGTCGTGCTCGGCGTTGACGTAGAGCTGCTCCCAGTCGGGCCCTTCCATGCGCTCGAGTGCCTCCGGGTGCCAGGCGCTCTTCGCCGCCTCGGGATGGGTCCGGTGGTAGGCCTCGACCGTGGAACGCGCCGCTGCGGGGCCGAGGGAGCGCATCTGGGCGAGGATGCCGCTACGGAACTGGGCACACAGCTCGCCGATGGCGTTGAGCAGCGTCGGATGGGCACGGCGCTCGTGCAGAAGCAGGCTCGCCATCTGGAACAGCGGGCCCAGCAGCGCCACCCGAAACGCCTCGTGCTCGCCCTCGGAGAGCGTCCAGTCCACCACCGGGCGGAAGTGATCGGGCGGATACCAGGGTTGCCCGGTCTCCTTGCGCTCGGTCAGCTCCGGCGTGGGGCGGAACACTTCGCCGTACACCTCGGATAGGTGGTGGAGGCAGGACCAGGTGAGGAAGTCGGCTCCCTTGGAACCGATGGCATCGTGTGCGCGGAAGGGATTGGCACCCAGCAGGCGGCGGGTGAGCTTGTCGATCTTCCAGAACGGCATGTTGGTGCGCCGATGGTGGCGCAGCCCCGCCAGCGTCACGCCACAGAACAACACGTCGAGGACGAACGACCAGTGGTCGGTCACCGGCACCGGGATCAGCCCCAGCGACCACAGGAGCTGGGTGACCGCCGAGGGCCCCGGCTCCACGTTCTCGACCGTCTCCCACACCTTGTTGATCTCGTGCGGGAAGGCGGGGTGCGCGATGCCCACGCCCAGCTCGGAGGATGGGAAGCCCGAGGTCACCGAGCGGATCTCGATCTGCGGGAATGCCTCGCGGAACAGTCGATAGTGCTCCTTCTTCGCTTCGAGGATCTCGGGGATCGCCTCGAGCAGGAACCGGGGCTTGAGCGCCGCCAGCTCGGCGGGGAGCGTGCGCCCGTCGTAGGTGAGCCGCACGATGCCGCTCATGACGCGGTCCGCCGTCTCGCGGCCGAACGCCTGCACCAGCCCCGGATACTGCCGGCCGATGCCATCGGGCGCGCCCGGGAAGTCGAGGGTGGCGATGCGAACGCCGAACGGCGCCAGGCGCGATCCCAACTGCATGGTCTTGCCCGCGCCGACAATCCCGTTGGCGCCCGAGATGACCAGCGCGCCGCGGCTCGTGGCCGGACCGAAAACGCGCTCGACCAGATCCTCGGTGCGCACCGGCAGGGCTCCACGACGGAAGATCTCGAGCACGCTGCCGAGCCCGAGGATCTCGAGCGTGGACTGCCGGAGCGCCCGCACGCCGCCGCTTCCGTGGCTCGCGACCCGCTCCTGCACCGCCCCGCTCATCGTCCGCCTCCTTCCGACACCTCGAACAGCGCCGCGATCCCGACATCCCCGGCGGCGCAGCCGAACACCAGCACGTAGCCGCCCCCGAGCGAGACCGCCTCCTCGAGCGCTTCGATGAGCGAGCGCGTCAGGGTCGGTCCCTGCGGATGACCCCACACCAGCGAGCAGCCGGTGCGGTTCATCTTCCTCCAGTCGTAGCCGGTCACCTGGGTGAACACCACGTCGTTCACCGCGAACGGATTGTGGTTCTTGACCACCGCCATGTCGTCCATGGCGAGTCCCGTGCGCTCGAGCAGCCGCCGCACCGCGAACGCAGGCGCCTCGGGCATCAGGCTGGGCTCGGTGCGCGCCTCGGCCTTGGCGATGAATCGGATGACGATCTCCGGGCGCGGGCTCAACTCGCGCGCCCGCTCCTCGGTCGTCACTAGCAGGGTCGCCATTCCGTCCGAGGCGTGGGTCTGGGTGCCGCCGGTGACGCAGGTGTCCAGCTCGCGCTGTGCCCGGAGAGACGCGAGCGAGACCGGCCGCACGCCCAGGTCCTCGGCCACGCGGCCCACGGAGCGGCCCGCCACGTTGAGCACGTCGAACGGGACCAGCACGCGGTCGAGGAAGCCCGACTCCTTCGCCTCGAAGTACTGCCGGTGGCGAACGAACGCCACCTCGTCCACCTCGTTGCGGTCGATCCGGTACTTGCGCGCGGTCATGCCGGCCGCTGCGATCATGGCCTTTCCGGTCGCCGGGTCGAAGCCGAAGTTGTCCCACACGTCGGCGATCGCGTGCGTGCGCTGGTGGGCGCGTCGCTCGGGAAACACGCCGACCGGCGAGTCGCTGGTGCGGTCGAATGTGAGCACCCCGACCACGTCCTTGGAGTGCGACTCGACCTCGGCGCCGGCGAGCAGCACCGCCTGCAACCCGGTCGCGCACGCCTGCTCGACGTGGTAGCCGGGCAGGCGCTCACCCATGCAGCTCGCGACCAGCGGCGCGGTCCAGAACTTCCAGTGCCAGGGGATGGTCGAGCCGATGATCAGGTACTCGAGCGCGCTCTTGGGCACGCCGCGCAGTCCGAGCACGCGGCCCATCGCCTCGCCGGCGAACTGGCCGATGTTGACCTCGGCGAGCGGGCTGGTCTGCCAGGCGGGGAAGTAACTGCTGCCCCAGGTGCCATAGGGGATGCGGGCGCGGGGAAACATGCGCTCGGCGGTGCTCATGGTGACGGTCCTCGACGGCGGGATGTCATCGGAGTGAGGGTGATCCGTGAACCGCGCGTCACCTTACCCCGGAATGGCGACCGGCGCGAACGCGACGAGCAAGGGGTGCGATGGCGCGTCCGCGCTCGAACCGGCGGCGGATCCCGGCGGTGGTCCGGAAGCAACTCGGGGTCACGGCGCGCCTCCATCCATGCCGGCCGGAATCAAGCGGGCGGTGCGCCCGGAGATCGTGTCGCCGGCTCGCCCCGCCGCAGCTCCTCGATCCGACTCACGTACGCCTCGATGTCGAACTTGCGCTTCAGTCCGTTCGCGTTCATGTAGCGCACCATCCCGAAGATCGGGCGCTCGGTCCACGGCCGATCGTGTTTGCCGAAGCACCACGCCACCCCGGCGAAGCCGTTGGGATCGCGGCCGTCGAGTTCGTAGCGGTTGTTGAGACGCAGGGCCTCGGCGAAGGCGTCCGCGGGCCGTTCGGTCCACTCGAGAATTTGCTTCCCCCAGTACATCCGCATATAGCCGTGCATCTTCCCGGTCAGGACCATCTCGAGCTGAGCCGCGTTCCAGTACGGATCGTGCGTGCGGGCCCGCTCGAGGTCATCGGGCGAGTAGTGATAAGGCCTGGGATCCCGCGCGTGCTGGTGGAGCGTCGCGCGGCACCAGGCCGGGAGGCACTCGAGCCGGTCGTAGTTCGCGTTGTGATGGGTGAAGTTCACACTCAGTTCCCGCCGGACGATGAGCTCCTCACGGAATGCCGTCGCGCTTTCGCCACGTCGGGCCTTCATCGCCAGGGCAACCTGGAGCGGCGAGATGTGTCCGAAGTGGAGGTAGGGGCTGAGCCCGGATTGTCCCTGCAGTGATGGATCGTTGCGATCGGCGTGGTAGCGGCGCAGCCCGGTCTCGAGGAATGCCTCGAGCCGCCTCTGTGCCTCGCTCGCCCCACCGGTGAATCCGGTCACGGACGGCACTCCCCGGTCGATGCCCAGGCTGCGCGCCACGCTCGCGATGTCGTCGAGATCGAGGGACTCGGGTAGACGCGCGGGCGGCCCGTGGCGCACCGGGGTCGCGCGTACCGGTACCATGAACTCCGCGAGTCGCGCCTGGATCCGCGGCCGCAGCGTCGCCGCCGAGTACGCTTCCTTCTCCGACGCGGTTTCGACCGGGACGACCACGTCGCTTTCGACCTGGACCAAGGCGCATGCGGTCCGTGCGGCCGCGCGCGCGCGCCACTCGCGCTGGATCCGCAGGTAACCACGATCGGTGACCACGAGGCAGGCGCCCTCGGCCAGGTCCGCGGCGACCGCGTCCGGCGCCCCGCGGCGAACGATGAGCGGGATGCCGCGCCGCGCGAGGGCCCGGCCGGCATCGCGCAGACCTTCGAGCAGAAAAGTGTAGTGGCGGGCGTTGGCCTCGGGAAAAGCGGCGGTCAGTCCGAAGCACGCGATGACCGGCTTGCCGAGCCGGTTCGCCTCGCGGATGGCGTGCTCGAGCGCATGGTTGCACTCCGCCCGGCAGGACGCCTGCATCCAGTAGAGGACATGGCGACCGTTCCGGACCGACCCGTGGTTGAGCATCCGGATGCGATCGGTGTGGATCACGAAGGGGTCTCGCGGGCCGGCATCACGGCGGCGCGTGCGATGCCGGCGAGCATGCCGGCGAAGATCAGGTGGTGCACGGGATAAAGCAGGTACCAGTAGATGAGTCCGAACAAACCGACCGGATCGAAGGCGGCGGTCTGGCGGATCGTCGCTCCCGCACCGCGCGGCACGACCTCGAACTCGAGCCACGCTCGCCCGGGCACCTTCATCTCCGCGGACAATCGCAGAAGCCTGCCCGGCTCGAGCGCCTCAATGCGCCAGAAGTCGATGGCGGCGCCGGGCCGCAGGCGGGATGGCTCCGGCCGGCCGCGTCGTATCCCCACCCCGCCGAGCAGGAGGTCGACCAGGCCCCGGGCGCGCCACAGGGTGTCGTAGGCGTACCAGCCGTTCCTGCCCCCGATGCGTGCGATCGGTGCGAAGGCGCGGTCGGGCGGCACCGGCACATCGCGCGAGCGTGCGTCCAGGATACGGTTGCCGAAGCGTGTGCCCGCTCGCCCCGCGCTCACGCCGGATGAGGAGACCGAGTCGAACCAGCAGGTGGCGGCGAACTCCCGGTCCTCGTTGCGCAACGCGGTCGCGATCGCGTCGCGCACGCCCATCGGGCGCACGTGGAAATCGCGCAGCGCCGTATCGTCGCGTACCTCGGTCGGGTGGATGATGCTGTCGATGAGCTTGCGTCCCACCCGGGCATATAGCGGGGTCACCAGCCCGAGCCACAGGCTGGAGAGTCTCGGGGTGAGGAACGGTACCGGGATCATCACCCGCTTGAGCCCGCGCTGGCGAGCGTATTCGGCCATGAGGTCGCCGTAGGAGACCCGGTCGGCGCCGCCGATCTCGATCACCCGCCCGCCGGCAACCGGCAGATCGAGGGATTCGAGCAGGTACTGGATCAGGTCGCCGATCGCGATCGGCTGGGCCCTCACGCGCACCCAGCGCGGGGCGATCATTGCCGGAAGGCGCTCGACCAGGGCGCGGATCATCTCGAACGACAGGCTCCCGGAGCCGATGACGATCGAAGCGCGCAGTTCGATCGTGGGAATTCCGGACTCGCGCAGGATGCGGCCGACCTCGTGGCGGCTTCGCAGGTGGGCCGAGAGCGGACCATCGTCGCGGCCGAGGCCGCCCAGGTAGATGATCCGGCGCACCCGTTGCGCGAGTGCCGCCGCCACGAAGCGCTGTGCGCCTTCCCGCTCCTCTTCCTCGAAGTCCGCGCCCGAGCCCATGGCGTGCACCAGGTAGTAGGCGGTGTCCACACCTTCGAGCGCCTTCGCCAGGGCATCGCGGTCCCGGATGTCGCCGGCAACCACCTCGGTCCCCGGACCGGTGCGCCGTGCCAGGTACTCGGGCCGCCGGGCAATACAGCGCACGCGCAGGCCTCGCGCCTCGAGGGCGGGGAGGAGGCGCCCGCCGACGTAGCCGGTCGCCCCGGTCAGGAGCACGGTACGCCGCACCGGGGCGTCCGGCCTGGCGGGTTCCGTTGCGGGAGCGATGGGCATGCTCAACCGAGTATCCGCGCGATCGCGTCCCGCCGATAGCTGAAGATCTGATGGAGGCGGGGGCCCACGAACAGCGCGTGGACCGGATCCGAGAGCGGAGCGAACGGCAAGGTGTACTCGATTTCGTCGCGCACACACGTTCCCCCTTCCGCGGGTGCGAACGCGTGGCGGTGCACCCACTGGGCGTATGGCCCGCGCAGTTGGACGTCGGTGAAACCCCGGCCTGGCTGCCAATCCTCGATGCGGGTGATCCAGCGGAGCGGCAGGCCGAGGAGGCTGAGCTGATATTCGATGAGGGCGGCGGCCCGCATCTCGATCGGAAGCGGCGTCAGGATACGGAAGTGGAGGAACGCAGGGGTGAGCGATTCCAGATTCGCGGCGTCCGAGAAGAAGGCGAAGCAATCCTCGGTTCCGGCCGGCACCCATTGCTCGCTGCTCAAGCTGTGGTATCGGCCGCGGAGCGCGATCGAGATGGCTGGCCCGCTCGCGCGGCGGCGGGTCGGGTGGGCAGAGACCATGTCACTCCTCCCGGGGACGCATCGGTTCGGTGGCGCGGCCGGCGGAGGCGCCCGGACATCAGTTCAGGATGCCACGGGCGTCCGCCGCGTGCTGGCGTCTCAGGCCCTGGCCCAGCGACGCTGGATGCTCCGCCAGAGCAGCCCCTGATAGAGGGCGGAGAGCCCGACCAGCCCGTACACCACCGCGCCGAGAGCGTTCTTGGCGCCGAACCCACCGGCCTGGGTCAGGAATGCCACCAGGTCGAAGTTCGCCAGCGCCACCAGACCCCAGTTGAGGCCACC